>NZ_SLVT01000005.1:0-348560 GCF_004345505.1 Micromonospora sp. CNZ303
CACCCCCCGGATCATCCAAACGACAGGGGCAGGAAGTCATACCGGGCCGGGCGACCGAGGAGTCCCCGGCTGGGGACGATCAAAAAGGTAACGGGGTCCCGTCCGTACGGGATCCCGGCCCCGGCGGCGGTCACGCTTGGCGTGCCGGGGGTGGCAGCCGCAGCCCGGCGGGCACCCGGACCCCCACCGGCCACAGCGCCGACGCCGGCGGCCGGTGCTCCGCGTCGATCCTCGACAGGTCGACCAGGCCCCCGCTGAAGGTGGCGCCCGCGAAGGAGATGCTGCCTCCGGCGAAGCGGGCACCGTCGAACGAGACGGTTCCGCCGGCGAACGTGGCACCGGCGAACGACAGCGGGCCGGTGATGGTCGCGTCGGCGAAGGTGACGCTGCCCTCGCCGGTGAAGGTCGCCCCGCTGAAGTCCCCGCCGTCCAGGACCATTCCCGTGAAGTCGAAGTCGTGGCCGCGCCAGGTGCGCGGGTCGTCGTCGGGCAGGTGGAGGTTGTCGCGGACGAGCCGGACGACGGTGTGCCTGAGTTGGCGTTCCTGCCTCGGATCCGCGGCGTCCGCCGCCGGGTGCGCGGCGCCGGGGCACTGCTCGGCCCGGTCCTGCCGGTCGGCGCCCACGCCGGGAGCCTCCGGTCGCGGAACCCAGGGCTGGCGAAGGTAGGCGCAGAGCACGTCGATGCTGCCCTGGCGGCTCTCGGGCGCGTCGTTGGCCAGCGCCGCGAAGGCGTAGACGCCAGCGGTGCGGACGGCGACGTCCCGCGCCCCGAGCATTTCGGCCGCCTTGCAGAAGCGGTCGAGCAGGGTCCTGGTCTCCTCGCGGTACGCCTCCACCTCGCTGAGGCGCTGCCGCCGGTAGGCCGCCGTCAGCGCCACCACGGCGCCGACGCCACCGACCAGGGTCAGCACGACCTTCACCGCGTCGAGCGCGTCCCGGGCACTCCACGTCGTGGCCGCCGGTGCGCCCGGCGTCGACCCCGCGTCGGGGCCGGCACCGACCGTCGGCTGCCCGAGGACGTGCCACAGCAGCACCCCGACCACCGACGCGATGGCCGCCGCCAGCACGAGCAGCAGCACGACGTGCACGAGGAACGGCATCGCGGGGGTGCGGGGCCGTCTTCCCACGGCCGTGGTGATCCCCCGGCGTCGACCGTGGCCCCACACCGCCGCCGCCAGCACCACCAGGGCCGCCACCAGCCAGAACCGGCCGACCCAGCGGGCGGCCGAGAGCGCCACGTCGGCCCACCACACCGGCGCGACGAGCACCACCGCGACGACGAGCAGGACCGCCGCCAGCACCTGCCGAACGGGAGGCGTACGGGGGAATCCTCGCACCGCCCGGCTCACCTGCAACCCTGCACGCACCACGCCATCGTGACCGGGCGGCGCCACCCGGCCACCCGGCGCGGCCGGCCGTCGGGGCCGGAGGGCGCCGACGGCGGGGCGTCGTCCCCGCCGACCACCACCGGGCAGGCCGGACGGACCGGTTCGCAGCGGCGGAGGGCCTGGCGGCGGACCTGTCTCAGCCGGCCCGCTCGGCGCGGCGCAGCAGCGCGGCGGCCACGCAGCCGCCCGCGAAGACGGCCACGGCGCCGACCGTCTGCCCGGTCTCCAGGGCGGAACGGAACGCGTCGGAGACGAGCGCGCGCTCCGGCTCGCTCCGCGCGGCGGCCAGCGCGGCGGGGAACGAGCCGGCGCCGGCCACGGCGGCGGGCAGCAGCGCGGCGAAGCGGGCGTTGAGGATCGCGCCCAGCACGGCGACGCCGAGGCTGCTGCCGACCTCCGTCATGGTGCCGTCCACGCCCGCGCCCGCCCCGGCCTTCTCCGGCGGGATGGCGCTCATCACGGCCTCGACGATGGCCGGGTTGGCCACGGCGCAGCCGGCGCCCATCACCAGCAGGCCCGGCAGCAGCACCCCGTAGCCGTCCGACGGGGCGTGGGTGATCAGAGCGAGACCGGCGGCGAGCAGCGTCATGCCGAGGGCGATCGAGTACGCCAGCCCGAGCCGGCGGATCACCCGCGCGGCGACGCCGCCCACGTTCAGCAGGACGATGGAGAGCGCGAACGGCATCATCCGCAGCCCCGCCTCCCAGGCCGGGTAGCCGCGGACGAACTGGAGGTGCTGGGTGAGCAGGAACAGCGCGCCGGTGGCGCCGAAGGTGATCAGGACGACGCCGGAGACCGCGCCCACGAAGCGGGGGTTGCGGAAGAAGTGCATGTCCAGCATGGGGTCGGCGACCCGCCGTTCCCAGGCCACGAAGGCGGCGAGCAGGAGCACCCCGGCGACCGCCGCGCCGAGCACCGGGGTGGCGCCCCAGCCGTGTTCCGGCCCGGCGATGATCGCGTAGACGACCGCGGTCAGGCCGGCAGTGGAGAGCAGCACCCCGCCCAGGTCGAGTCGGCCGCCGGCCGGCTGGCGCGACTCGGGCACCAGCGCCCACGCCGCCACCAGGCAGACCAGCACGATCGGGACGTTGACCAGGAAGATCGCCCCCCACGGCAGGTGGGCTAGGACGAGCCCGCCGAAGGGCGGCCCGGCCGCGAAGCCCAGCGCGCTCGCCGCCGCCCAGAGGCCGATCGCCCGGGACCGCTCGGCGTCGTCGAAGACCTGCATCGCCACCGCGAGGGTGGCGGTGACCAGCAGCGCGCCGCCGATCCCCATGCCGGCGCGGGCCGCGATGAGCTGGCCGCTGGACTGGGCGAGCCCGGCGGCCAGCGACCCGAGCCCGAACAGCACGAGGCCGGCCAGCAGCATCCGGCGGCGGCCGTACCGGTCGGCGGCGCTGCCCGCGGTGAGCAGCAGTCCGCACTGGACCAGCGCGTACGCGTTGATCATCCACTGCACGTCGGCGGTGCTGGCAGCCAGCTCGGTCGTGAGCACGGGGATCGCCACGGTCAGCACCGTGTTGTCGAGCACCACGGTGACCTGCGCGAGGCAGAGCACGGCGAGGATCAGCCACCGGCCCCGCACCCGAGCGTCCGCGCCGCCGGCCGGTGCCCCGGCGGGGGGCGCGAGCGTCGTGCTCGTCATCGGGCGGCCGGGGCGAAGCGGGCGATGGGGTTGGTCAGGGCGCCGACGAGTTGCAGCGCGGCCGACGGGTCGGCGAGGTCGACCATCTGCTGGTTGTTGCGCAGCTGGAGCCGGTTCAGGCAGGACAGCGCGAACTCCGGGGCGAACAGGTCGTAGCGCCGCAGCCGCTCGGCCAGGTGCGGGACGCTGTCGGCGTAGTCGGCGGCGCACCCGGCGACCGTCCGCCAGAAGGTCTCCTCGTCCAGGACGCCCTCGGTGACGAGGATGGCGCTGAGGTAGCGCAGGAAGCCGTCGAAGACGTCGGTGAAGATGGACAGCAGCTTCATGTCCTCCGGCACGTCGGCCCTGACCCGTTCGACCAGCGGGGGCAGGTCGGCGTCCGGGTCCATCACCACGATCTCCTCGGCGATGTCCTTGAAGATCGCCCGCTCGACCGTCCCGCCGTCCAGGACGAGGATGACGTTCTCGCCGTGCGGCATGAACGCCAGGTCGTGGGCGTAGAAGCTGTGCAGCAGCGGGGTGAGGTAGGCGTCGAGGTAGCGGCGCAGCCACACCTGCGGCGCCAACCCCGACCGGGCGATGAGCGCAGCGGCGAACGAGCGGCCCTCGCGGTCGGTGTGCAGCAGGGACGCCATGGTGGCCAGTCGCCGGCCCGGCTCCAGCGCGGGCACCGGGCTCTCCCGCCACAGGGCCGCCAGCATCTTGCGGTACGGGGAGTACCGGTCGGTGGCCGCCTCGTACTCCAGGTGCCGGTACCCGACGGCAGCCCGCTCGCGGATGATCGTCAGCCCGGTGCGCTTGAGGACCTCGTCGCCGTCGATCAGGTCGGCGAGCCAGTCGTTGATGGCCGGGGTGGCCGCCATGTACGCGGCCGACAGCCCCCGCATGAAGCCCATGTTCAGCACGGACAGCGCGGTCTTGACGTAGTGCCGCGACGGGTCGGTGACGTTGAAGAAGGTGCGGATGGACTGCTGGGCCAGGTATTCGTCGGGGCCGGGGCCGAGGCACACGAGGCGGCGCTGCGCCACCTCGGCGGCGAACGTGACGGAGATCCGGTTCCACCACTGCCACGGGTGCACCGGGATGAGCAGGTAGTCGGCCGGGTCGAGACCGAGCCCGGTCAGGGTGTCGGCGAACCCGGCGCGGGTCTCCTCGTCGAGTTCGGCGCGGATCAGGGTGTCGTAGTCGAGGTCGGCGGCGCAGCTGAAGCTCGTCCGGTCCCGGTGCCCGGCCACCCAGAGCAGCCGCAGTGGCTGGCCCGCCTCCGGGGCGTACGCCCGGTATTCGTCGATGCCGAAGCCGATGCGGCCGTTGTTGGCGACGAAGCCCGGGTGGCCCTCGGTCATCTGGGTCTCGATGGCCTGGAAGTCGGCGTCGGCGAGCTCGGCGGCGCTGACCGCCGGCTTGTCGAGCTTGTACGCGGTGCTGGCCAGCGTGGAGCTGATCTCCTCCAGGTAGACGGGGAGGATCTCATCGCTCAGCCCGAGCGCCCGGCGCAGGTCGAGGCAGAACTCCAGGGCGTCGAGCGGCAGCTCGGCGTCGCCGCGGTGGCGGGTGATGCTGTCGGCGTCGATGCGCCAGTGGTCCAGGGCCAGCAGGCTCGCGGTGAACCGGTAGACGACCTCGCCGTCGTCGCCGCGCACCTGGTACTGCCGCTCCCCCGTCGAGGGTGCCGCCTGGTCGGCGGGGACGGGCTCGGGCGCGAGCAGGCGCTCGTGGGCGAACTCGGCCAGCGCCTTGCGGACCAGCAGCCGGTTGGCGTGCGCCCAGTTGGCGGGCGTCAGGTGGGCCACGGATGCGAGCGGGTTCACGCGGGCACGTCTCCTCGGGTTGCGGCGTGGAACTGGTCACGGGTGCAGACGCTGAGCAGCGCGTCCTTCTCGGGCTTGCGGATCGGGCCGACCACGGTGAAGCCGACGGCCGCGTTGAGCGCGTGCACCGCCGTGTTGCGCACGTCGGGCTCCACGACGACCCGCCGGGTGGCCGGGTCGGCGAAGAGCCACGCCATCACGGTGGTGATCACCGCCCGGGTGAAGCCGTGCACGGGGGCGTCGGCGGGGGCGCAGAGGAAGTGCATGCCGACGTCGCCGTCGGCCGCGTCGTACAGGCCGACGAGTTCGACGTGGGCGGGGTCGTACCGCTCGGCGAGGAAGGCCGGCCGGCCCTCGTGCAGGCCGAGGAACGCGTCGTGGTGCGGGTGCGCGGCGATCCGCCGGTACTCCTCGGCGACCCGGGCCACGTCGGCGTCCTGCATGAGCCAGAACGCCGCCTTCGGGTGGGTCACCCAGCGGTGCAGCAGCGGCGCGTCGGCGTCCGGGTCGAGCGTACGCAGGGCGAACTCGCCGAGCCGGTCGTCGACGCGGCGGTGCACGACCTCGGTCACGACGCGGCCCCGGCCGGCGCGCCGAACTCCTGGAAGGCGATGCCCTTCTCGATCGGGTAGTGCTCGCGGCCCAGCAGCTCGCGGATGATCCACGAGTTGCGGTACGGGCCCATGCCCAGGTCGGGCGAGGTGACGCTGTGCGTGTGGGTGCCGGCGTTCTGGAGGAAGATGCCCCGGCCGGTGTGGTCGATGCTGTAGTTGCGGGCCACGTCGAAGCGCCCGTGCGCGTCCCAGCGGATCCGGTCGCGCACCGGCTCCAGGAACTCCGGCGCCCGGTAGTGGTAGCCGGTGGCCAGCACCAGCCCCTCGGTGTCCAGCGTGAAGTCGCGCTCCTGCTCGACGTTGCGCAGGCCGAGCGTGTACGTCCCGCTCGCCTCGTCGTGGGTGGCGGTGGTCAGCGCGGTGTTGGTCAGCAGCCGGGTGCGGACCGGGCCGGGGATGCTCTTGGCGTAGAGCAGGTCGTAGATCTCGTTGATCAGGTCGGCGTTGATGCCCTTGAACAGCCCCTTCTGCTCGGACTCCAGCCGGTAGCGGGTGGGCTCCGGCAGGGCGTGGAAGTAGTCCACGTAGTCCGGCGAGGTCATCTCGAGGGTGAGCTTGGTGTATTCGAGGGGGAAGAACCGGGGCGAGCGGGTCACCCAGTTGAGCTGGTAGCCGCACGTGTCGATGTCGCCGAGCAGGTCGTGGTAGATCTCGGCCGCGCTCTGCCCGCTGCCGACGACGGTGATGCTCCGCTTCGCGCGCAGCGCCGCCCGGTGCTCCAGGTACCGCGAGTTGTGGATCGCGTCGCCGCCGAGGCCCGCGCAGGCCTCCGGCACGTACGGCGGGGTGCCGGTGCCGAGCACCAGGTGCCGGGCCCGGTAGGTGACCGGCTCCCCCGTGGCCGCCACCGTGGCCGTGACGGTGTAGTGCTCGTCGGCCGGGTCGAATTCGACCGCCGTGACCTGCTGCCCGAACCGGACGCTGCCCAGCTTGCCGGCGGCCCAGCGGCAGTAGTCGTCGTACTCGCTGCGCAGCGGGAAGAAGCTCTCCCGGATGTAGAACGGGTACAGCCGCCCGGACTCCTTCAGGTAACTCAGGAAGGAGTACGGCGAGGTCGGGTCGGCGAGCGTGACCAGGTCGGCGATGAACGGCGTCTGGAGCCGGGTCGACTCCAGCAGCATCCCGGGATGCCAGCTGAAGGACTCCCGCGCCTCCAGGAAGATGCCGTCGAGCCCGTCGATCGGCTCGGTCAGGCAGGCCAGGCCCAGGTTGTACGGGCCGAGCCCGACGGCGATGAAGTCGTGCGTCGACATGCGGTTCTCCAGAGCGGGGGGCGGATCGTCAGCCGACGGGGCAGGACAGCTCGGCGGTGGCCCTGGTCTGGGCGTACCAGCCGGCGTGTTCGGCGATGAGGTCGAGGACGTGGGCGATGTCGTCCATCGTGGTCTCGGGGTTGAGCAGGGTGAGCTTGAGGTAGTGCGCGCCGTCGACCTTGGTCCCGGCGACGAGCCCGGCGCCGGAGGCGGCCAGCGCCTCGCGGGCGTACAGGTTGGCGTCGTCGACGACCTCCCGGCCGGCGGCGGCCGGCAGGTAGCGGAAGACCACGGTGCTCAGCTGCGAGCGGGTCACCACCTCGAAGCGGGGGTCCCCGCTGAGCAGCTGCCATGCGGCGGCGGCCCGGTCGACCACCTCGTCGAAGAGCTCGCCGACCGCGTCCGGCCCCATGATCCGCAGGGTCAGCCAGAGCTTGAGGGCGTCGAAGCGGCGGGTGGTCTGGATGCTCTTGTCGACCTGGTTGGGGATGCGCTGCTCGACCATCCGCGCCGGGTTGAGGTAGTCGGCGTGCCAGGTGGCGTGCCGCAGCACGCGCCGGTCGCGCACCAGCAGCGCGCTGGAGCTGACCGGCTGGAAGAAGGACTTGTGGTAGTCGACGGTGACCGAGTCGGCCCGCTCGATGCCGTCGAGCAGGTGCCGCCGGGTCGGCGACACCAGCAGCCCGCAGCCGTACGCGGCGTCGACGTGCAGCCAGACGCCGGCGGCGGCGCAGATGTCGGCGATCTGCGGCAGCGGGTCGATGGTGCCGAAGTCGGTGGTGCCGGCGGTGGCGACGACGGCCATCACCGCCAGCCCCTCCTCCCGGCACCGGGCGATCTCCCGGGCCAGGTCGGCGGTGCGCATCCGCCGGTCGGCGTCCGTGGGCACGGTGACGACCGCGTCGGCGCCGAGGCCGAGCAGCTTGGCCGCCTTCTGCACGCTGAAGTGGCCGGCCGCCGAGGTGATGATGCGCAGTCGCGACAGCAGCTCCGGGCGGGACTGCCGCTCGGTCGTCCGGCCGACGAGGTTCGCGCAGGTCTCCTCGCGGGCCAGCAGCATCGCCTGGAGGTTGGACTGGGTGCCGCCGCTGGTGAAGATGCCGTCGGCGGCCGGCCCCAGGCCGATCCGGTCGGCCGTCCAGTCGATGAGCCGGCGCTCGATCAGGGTGCCGCCGGCGCTCTGGTCCCAGGTGTCCAGCGAGGAGTTGACGGCGGTGAGCACCGCCTCGCCGAGCAGCGCGGGGATGACCACCGGGCAGTTGAGGTGCGCGAGGTAGCGGGGGTGGTGGAAGTAGACGGCGTCGCGCAGGTAGACGTCGTGCAGCTCGTCGAGCGCGGCGCCGCTGTCGCCCAGCGGCCGGTCCAGGTCGATGCCGGCGATCCGCGGCACCAGCTCGTCCGGTGTCACGCCGGTGAACGGCCGGTCCACCTCGGCCATCCGGGTCGCGACCCGGCCGATCCCCTCGGCCAGCACGCGCCGGTAGTCCTCCACCGTGCCGGCGGTGAAGAGGTGGGCGCGGGCGCCGTGGGAGGCGGGGGTCACCCCGGTCGTAGGCACCTGGACGGTGGGTCCGGGCAGGCTCATGCGGGTCCTCAACGGTCGGGAATGGACGGTACGGCGAGATGGCGGGACGTCACCATCCGCCCGCAGTCGGTGATCGAGCGAGCTTAGGTTACCCTAACCTAAGGATGTGTCAACATCGTTGCCCACATTGAGCGATATCACTCAACCCGGCACCTTCGACAACTCGCGCTCCCCCGGCGCCGCAACGGATCGGGGCGGGAACCGCCGCTGGTGCCCGAGGCCCAGCGCGACGCCGAGCGCCACCAGGACGACGGAGGCCACCGCGACCGCGGGATAGCCGAACACCTCGGCCGCGGCCAGCGCGACGGAGGCCGCCACGAACGAGCAGACCAGCCCGAACGACGACAGCACCGTGAAGTCCGTACCGCCCGTGCCGGGCCGGGAGTAGTCCATGTTGACCGTGTAGAGCACGACGTTGGCGATCGTGTAGGCGGCCATGAAGCAGCAGAGCGCGGCGACCGTCCCGGCGAGCGGGGCCCGGCCGTTCAGCAACGGCAGCAGCATCGCCGTGGACAGCGCGAGCGCCACTCCCCCGGCGACGAGCACGCGACCCCGCCCGAACCGGCCGATCGCGGCCCCGGAGACCAGACCGGCCACGATGGCCGGCAGGCTGGTCACCACGCCGGTCACCACGCCGATACGCGCCAGCGACCAGTCCGCGTCCACCAGGGCCGGTGTCACCAGGGCGTACGTCGCGCCCGCGCCGATGTAGACCAGCGGCACCACGCCGAAGGTCCACCGGCGGCAGCCGGGCTGACCCAGCACCGACAGCAGCGCCCGGTACGCCGCACCGGCGCTGGCGACGCGGTCGGTGCGGTCCGGCTCGCGGAACCGCCACACCACCAGCAGGCCGACGGCGGTCAGGGCGGCGAGCAGCAGGATCGCGGGCGCCCAGCCGAACCGGTCGTAGACGACCACGCAGGCGCCGCCGCCGAGCAGGTTGCCGACGTAGCTCGCGGCGACCTGGATGCCGTTGCCGGTGCCCCGCGAGCGCTCGGAGAGCAGCCGGACGGCGACGGCGTCGACGGCGATGTCCTGCGTCGCGGAGAGGAACACGTACGCCACGCAGATCGCGACGACCGGGCCGAGCTGCGCGGCCGGGCGGTCGAACGGCAGCAGGGCCAGCAGGGCCAGCACCAGGCCGGCCTGGAGCACGAGCAGCCAGGACCGGTAGTGACCACGGTGGCGGGAGCCGTACCGGTCGAGGACGGGCGCCCAGAGGAACTTGATCGGCCAGACCAGGCCGACGAACTGCAACAGCGCCAGCGTGTCGAGGGAGGTGCCGCCGTCGCGCAGGATGGCGGTCAGCCCGACGGTGATGAAGCCGATGCCGAGGTACTGCGTGACGTAGAGCGCGGTCAGCGTGCCGAGCCGACCTCTCACCGGGCGCTCCAGTAGGCCAGCGAGGTGAGCTGGTGCTTGCCGACGCCCAGGGTCCGCCGTACGTGCTTGGTGATGCCGCGCGTGCTGGCCGCCTCGCAGGCCACCCAGTAGTGCGCGTCCTCGGCGGCGGGCAGGGCCGCGCAGACCGTCTCGACCAGGTGCTGGCCCTCGTCGCGGCGCGGCACCCAGGTGACCTGGTGCCTGGCGTGGGCGCGCGGCGCCAACTCCTTCTCGCCCTCGTGGGCGTACTCCAGCCAGACCGTCGCCGGGGTGTCGGGGGCCGCGGCGAGCAGGCTGTTCACCGCCGGAAGCGAGGCGGCGTCGCCCACCAGGTACAGGTGCTGCGGGGCGGGGTCCGGCAGGTTGAAGGCGGTGCCCTGCACGGTGGCCTCGATCGTGTCGCCGACCTGGGCGGCGGCGGCCCACCGGGCGGCGCATCCGTCGTGGATGGCGAACTCCAGGTCGAAGCGGCCGGTCTCCGGGTCGGGGTCGACGAGGGTGTACGCGCGCTGGTGCGGCTTGCCGTCGTTGTCGAACCACAGCCGCGCCCACATGGTGGGGTGCACACCGCACGCCTCCAGCAGCCCGCCGCCGTCCATGCGCAGTCGACGGTAGTGCTCGCCGACGGCCTCGGTGCCGAGCACGGTCAGCCGGAAGTCACGGCCGCCCATCGCCTTGAGCACCAGGGCTTCCCAGTTTCGCTTCACGCACCCCTCCAGGTAAGGTCTGCCTCAGTTAGGGGAGGGTAGCCTAAGTTGACATTCCTGTGGCAGGCGGGACGACCGCCCATCCGCCCGGCGCGACGATGACCGGCGTCCATCGCGACCGGTGGGGGGTCCCGCACCTGAGCGCCGACAGCGTCGACGGCCTCGCCCGGTTGCAGGGGCGGGTCGCCGCGGTCGACCGGGCCTGGCAGATCGAAGTGGAACGGTGGCGCTCCGAGGGCCGGCTCGCCGAGCACGTCGGCCCCGCCGAACTGGGCTGGGACCGCTTCGCCCGCCGGGCCCGCCTCGACGACACCGCCCGGCGCTGCTTCGAGCGGCTCGCCCCCGCCACCCGGCAGTGGGTCGGCGCCTACGTCGACGGGGTCAACGAGGGACTCGCCGAGGGCGCCGCCGCGGCACCCGAGTTCGCGGCGGCCGGCTGCGCCCCGGGCCGGTGGCGGCCGTGGTCGCCGCTGGGGGTCTTCCTCGTCCAGCACGTGCTCTTCTCCACCTTCCCCAACAAGCTGTGGCACGCCCACGTCGCCGCCACCCTCGGCCCGTCCGCGACGGACCTGTTCGCCGTCGAGGGCCCCGACGGGTCGGGCAGCAACGCCTGGGCCGTGCCCGGCGACCCCGGCACCGGACGGGCGCCCGTCATCGCCGGCGACCCGCACCGCATCCTCGAACTGCCCGGCATCTACCACCAGGTGCGCCTCGCCTGCCCCGAGTTCGACGTGTTCGGCTTCGCGTTCCCCGGCGTGCCCGGCCTCCCCCACTTCGGACACGCCGGCGAGGTCGCCTGGGCCGTCACCAACGCGATGGCCGACTACCAGGACCTCTACCGCGAACAGCTGCGCCGCGACGGCGACCGGGTGCTGGTCCGCGAGGCGGACGGCTGGGGGCCGGCGCACCGGCACGTCGAGCGGATCGAGGTCCGTGGCGGCGAACCGGAGTCCGTCGAGGTGATCGAGACGCCGCGCGGACCGGTCGTCGACCACGACCGGAACACCGGCGAGGCGATCAGCCTGCGTACCCCCAGCCGGGTCGAGCAGCGGCTGGGCTTCGACGCGCTGCTACCGCTGCTGCGGGCCCGCAGCGCCGACGACGTCGCCGACGCGCTGCGCGACTGGGTCGAGCCGGTCAACAGCGTCCTGGTCGCCGACCGGCGCGGAACGGTCCACCAGTTGGTCGCCGGCCTCGTCCCGCTGCGCGACGACCGGTGCCGCCGGGAGCCGGTGCCCGGCGACGATCCCCGGTACCGGTGGCACGGCGGCTACGCCGGGCCACGCCGGAGCGCCGTCGACGGGTTCGCGGTCTGCGCCAACGACCGCCGCCCCGACGTGGCGGACCTCGGCACCGGCTTCGCCCCGCCGCACCGGGCCCGCCGCATCCGCGCCCTGCTCGCCGACGGCGCCCGGGCGGAGGCCGTACACATGGACACCCGGCTGGCGGCCGGGGCGCTGCGCGGCCTGCTCGACCGGCTCGACCCGGTCGCGCTCAGCGAACCGGCCCGGCGGCTGCGGGACCGGCTGACCACGTGGGACGGGCACATGCGGGCCGAGAGCGCCGACGCCGGCGCCTGGGCCGCCTGGCGCGCGGCCCTGGCCCGCCGGCTGTACGACCACCCGTGCCTGCGCCCGCTGCGCGAGACCCCGAGCGCGTTCGACGGCCTGTTCGCGCCGTGGACCGACCCGCTGTCCCGCATCGGCCACGCCCTCGACGGGGTGGCCACCGGGCTGCACCGCCTCGGCGGCGAAATCGGTCCCGTGGCGGCCGGGGCGCTCGAGGACGTCGCGGCGGGCGACCCGCCGGCGCCGTGGGGCCGGCGGCACGTGCTGCACCCCGTCCACCTCGGCGTGGCGGCGGCCACCGACGAGGCGGTACGGGGCATGCGGGAGCGGGTCGCGCTGGCCGGCGACGCCGACTGCGTGCTGGCCACGTCGAGCGTGCCCGGCGTGTCCGACGCGTGCTGGCGGGGCCCGGTGGCCCGCTACGTGTGGGACCTGACCGACCGCGCCGAGAGCCGCTGGATCGTCCCCTTCGGCGCGTCCGGGCGACCCGGCGACCCGCACTTCGACGACCAACTGCCACTGTGGGCCGGCGGCGAGCTGGTTCCGGTGGTCACCGACTGGCGAGAACTCACCCCAGAACCAGGAGACGCGACACCGTGACATATCAGGAGAACATCCCCGGCTTCGGCGAGCTGTCGCTCGTCGCGCTGGACCCCAAGGCCCACGCCGAGCTGGTGCACGGCTGGGTGACCGAGCCCCGGGCGGCGTTCTGGGGCATGGGTTCGCACTCGGTCGACGAGGTGCGGGAGGTCTACGAGTTCGTCGACGGCCTCGACACCCACCACGCGTACCTGATCATGCTCGACGGCGCGCCGATCGGCCTGTTCCAGACCTACCAGCCGGAGGCGGACCCGGTCGGCGAGCGCTACACCGTGCGGCCCGGCGACGTCGGCATGCACCTGCTGCTCGCTCCCGGGAGGCGCCCGCCGAAGGGCCTCACCACCGCCATCGGCCCCGCCCTCGCCCGCTACCTGTTCGCCGATCCCACCCGGCTCCGGATCGTCGTCGAGCCCGACGTCCGCAACGAGCGCGCGCTCGACCGGCTGCGGCGGGAGGGCTTCACCTTCGCCGACGAGATCGACATGCCCGACAAGCGGGCCCAGCTGGCGTTCCTGACCCGGGAGCGGTTCGAGGCGGACCACGCCGTACCCGCCTGAGCAGAACGGCCCGGACCCCGCCCGACGACGCGGCGAGGCCCCGCCGGGTGCGGCGGGGCCTCGCGAAACGGGATCAGGCGGTCGGGAAGTTGTCCGGCGTACGGATGCGGTCGCGGATCAGGGCGCCCGACTCGGTGAGCACGCCCGGGCCGGTGTAGGTGCTCCCGGCACAGGTGCCCGGCCGCAGTGCGGCGCTGCCCTCGGCCTTGTCCGAGTAGGTCCAGTTCGCGTAGCTGATCTTCAGGCGGTCCAGCAGGTCGAGCCAGGCGTTGCTGCTGGCGACGTCGACCCCGCCGTCACCGGTGTAGTCCACCGTGCCGAACTCGGTGACGAACAGCGGCAACCGGGCGGCGGCCCGCTCCACCTCGGCCCGGTAGTTGTCCCGGTGGGACGCGGCGTAGAAGTGGAACGTGTACATCACGTTGGTCGCGTTCACCGGGTTGTTGATGACCTCGTTGGCGTTGGAGCCGTCGGAGACGCCCAGCGAGGACCAGCCGCGGGTGCCGACCACGACCACCGCGTCCGGGTCGTTGGCGCGGATCACCGGGATGACCTGCTCGGCGTAGCTCTTGATGGTCGCCCAGCTGACGCCGTTGGGCTCGTTGGCGATCTCGTAGATGACGTTCTTCTTGGCGGCGTTGCGGGCGGAGACGGCGGCGAAGAAGGTCTTGGCCCGGGCGAGGTTGTGCATCGGGTCGCCCGGCGTCAGGGTGTGGAAGTCGATAAGCGCGTACATGCCGCGCTGCTCGGCCTCGTCGACCAGGGCGTTGACCCGGTTGGTGAAGCCGGCCGGGTCGGTCTCGTAGCCGTCCTCCTGGACGTACATGGCGATCCGCAGCAGGTCGGCCCGCCAGTCGTCGGCCAGCGCGTCGAGGGAGGCGTCGTTGTAGCAGCGGGCGAACCACTGGATGCCGTGGGTGCTCATGCCACGCAACTGGATCGGCCGGCCGTACTGGTTGCACAGGTTGGCCCCACACACCCGCAGCTGGCCGTTGATCGCGACCGGCGTCTGACCGCCCGGCGGCGGGGTCGTGGGCGGCGGGGTGGTCGGTGGCGGGGTCGTGGGCGGCGGCGTGGTGGGCGCCGGCGGGGTGGTCGGCGTGGTCGCGCCCGTGCAGGCGGTGCCGTTCAGGGTGAACGCCGTCGGCGCAGGGTTGGCGGCGCTCCAGGTGCCGTTGAACCCGATGCTGGTCGACGCGCCGGTCGCCAGCGCGCCGTTCCAGCTCACGTTGCGCGCGGTGACGGCGGCGCCGGCCTGGCTCCAGGTCGCCGACCAGCCCTGGCCGACCCGTTGGCCGGCGTCGGGGAAGGCGAAGCCGAGCGTCCAGCCGTCGACCGCGTCGCCCAGGTTCTTGATCGTGATGTTGGCGGTGAAGCCACCGGACCAGCTGCTGGTGGTGTAGGTGACGGCGCAGCCGGTGGCGGCCTGGGCGCTGGCGACCGGGACGGCGGCCGACGCCGCGACGGTCAGCGCACCGACCGCGCCGGCCATGACCAGGGTGCGCCGGGACGGGCGCGGTAGGAGCTTCATGCGGGTGCCTTCGCTTCCGATCGGTGGTGGGGGTGCCGGCAGCGCAGGGCGGCGGGACGCCACGTCCGCCCGACGGGTACGGCAGTTCGTACGCCGACGGCCCGCAGGCGGGTCGTCGCGCCGGGAGCCTCGCGACAGATCCCCGCCCACAGGCCCGGGAGCGCTCCCACTGACGGCAGCTTAGGCGCGCCCCGGGCTCCCCGCAACATGGACACCCGTCGACCTCTTACGCACGCGCGCCGGCCCCGGGGCGCGGACGCCCCGGGGCCGGTGTGCCGACGGTGTCGGTCAGAAGGTGGGAGCCAGGTAGAGCAGGCGGTTCGGGGAACCGGTGCCGGGGCTGGTGATCACGTTCGGGGTGGCCTGGCTGACGATGTACGAGTGGACCTGGGCGGGCGTCCAGCTCGGGTTGACGCTGAGCACCCGGGCGGCCGCGCCCGCGACGTGCGGCGAGGCCATCGACGTGCCGCTGATGGACGAGGTGGCGGTGTCGCTGGTGGACCAGGCCGACAGGACGCCCACGCCGGGCGCGAACAGGTCGGTGCAGGTGCCCCAGTTGGAGAACGACGCGCGGGCGTCGTTGCTCTGCGACGCGTTGACGGTCAGCGCCGTCGGGACGGAGGCCGGCGAGAAGTTGCAGGCGTTGGCGTTCGAGTTGCCGGAGGCCACCGCGTAGGTGATGCCGTCGGCGATCGAGTTCGCCACGGCGGTGTTCAGGGAGGCGTTGGTCGAACCGCCGAGGCTCATGTTCGCCACCGCCGGCTGGCCCGCCTGGTGGTTCGAGGTCACCCAGTTGATGCCGGCGATGACCTGCGCCCAGGTGCCGCTGCCCTGGCAGTTCAGCACGCGGACGGCCACCAGCCGGACGTCCTTCGCCACGCCGTAGGTGTTGCCGCCGACGGTGCCGGCGACGTGGGTGCCGTGGCCGTTGCAGTCGGCGGCCGGCAGCGCGTTGTCGATCGCGTCGTAGCCGTCGACGGCCTGGCCGGCGAAGTCGACGTGGGTGGTCCGGATGCCGGTGTCGATGATGTACGCCGTCACGCCGGCGCCGCTGCTGTTCCAGGTGTAGGTGCGGCTCAGCGGGAGGTTCCGCTGGTCGATGCGGTCCAGGCCCCACGGCGGGTTGTTCTGGGTGGCCGTCATCGTCACGGTGTGGTTCTGCTCGACGTAGGCGACGTCGGGGTGCGCGGCGAGGCGCTTGGCGGCCCGCTCGGAGAGCTTCACCTCGAAGCCGTTGAGCGCGTCTCCGTAGACGTGCCCGACACTGCCGCCGAAGCGGGCGGCGAGCGAACCGGCGGTGCTCTTCACCTCGCCCTGCCGGGTGCCGGCGCGGCCGCCGACGCTGGTGTCCTTGAGTACCACGATGTAGCTGTCGGCCACGGCGGTCGCGCCACCGGCGCTGAGGATCTCGCCGGTGGCCGAGGCCGCCGCCGGTGCGCCGAGCATGGTGGTGACCATGGCGGCGCTGGCGAACACGCTGGCCGCAGCGGCGAGGGTACGCCGATGAGTGCGAGGGAGTGTCATCTCCCGGTCCTCCTACTGTGGTGGCCCCCGGGTGGCTCGTGGCGCACCCGACAGGCGGTCTGGACGATGAGCAAACCTTAGCCGCCACATTCATGATCGTGAATTTTGTTGATGTTCACGATATGAGGAAGATGTTGAGAAGCATTGGTCGTGAATGCCTTGCGTGAAAAGGGATTCCATTGAGATACGTCGACTTTGCTGGTTGACTGTCGGGGGAGCACCGGGCCGTCACACATTGACCTCTACCTGTGACAGGAGTTCCTCCACCATGCTCCGAAGGCCCCTGCTCCACGCCCTGCTCGCCGCCCTGGCGGCGGTCCCCCTCACCCTCGCCGCCGGGCTCACCGCCCCCTCCCCCGCGCTGCCGGCGGTCGCCGCGCCCGTACGGGTGATGCCGCTGGGCGACTCGATCACCGGCTCTCCCGGCTGCTGGCGCTCCGTGCTCTGGAACCGCCTCCAGGCCACCGGCCACACCGACGTCGACTTCGTCGGCACGCTCGGCCCGCAGGGCTGCGGTCAGCCCCACGACGGCGACAACGAGGGGCACGGCGGCTACCTGGTGACCAACGTGGCCAACCAGAACCTGCTGCCGGGCTGGCTCGCCGCCACCCGGCCCGACATCGTGCTGATGCACTTCGGCACCAACGACGTGTGGAGCAACATCCCGCCCGCCACGATCCTCGCCGCGTACGGCAGGCTGGTGGACCAGATGCGGGCCAGCAACCCGGCGATGAGGGTCCTCGTCGCAAAGATCATCCCCATGGCGCCGCCCACGTGCCCGGAGTGCGGCCAGCGGGTGACCGCCCTCAACGGCGCGATCGACGGCTGGGCGGCGGCGACCGGCACCCCCGCCTCGCCGGTGGTGGTGGTCGACCAGTGGACCGGGTTCAGCACGGCCACCGACACCTACGACGGCGTGCACCCGAACGCGGCCGGCGACCAGAAGATGGCCGACCGCTGGTACCCGGCCCTGGCCGCGGCGCTGGGCGGCGTCACTCCGACGCCCACCGCCAGCCCGACGCCCACCGCCAGCCCGACGCCGACGCCCACCGGTCCGGCCGGCGGCTGCGCCGCGAGCCATCGCGTGGTGGGCCAGTGGCAGGGCGGCTTCCAGGGCGAGGTGACGGTACGCAACTCCGGCGCCGCGCCGATCTCCGGATGGACCGTCCGCTTCGCGTTCACCGACGGCCAGCGGATCAGCCAGTCCTGGAACACCCGGCTGACGCAGGACGGCGCCGAGGTCACCGCCCGCCACGTCGACTGGAACGGCGCCCTCGCCCCCGGCGCGCAGGCCACCTTCGGCTTCCTCGGCAGCACCACCGGGGGCGCCGCCACCACGACGGTGACCTGCGCGCCCGCCTGACCACCGCCACACCCGTACGCCGCACCGGCGCGGTCGGCCCGGACGCCTGAACAGGCGTCCGGGCCGGCAGTCGCCGTCTTCCTAGCCGAATGTCGGCTACATCTCGGCTCACAAATGAGTGACCTTGATCACACTCCCGGGCGCGGCACGCCCAGCGGGCCACACCCGGGGCGGCACAACGGAATTCCCTTCCGGCGGCCCGGATCCACGCGGTCCGCACCCCCCGGACGTTCGGGCATCTCGCCACGTACTGACCCGTAACTCGTACGTAGAGTCACGCGTGACGCCGTCGGTACCGAACTGTGCCTCTATCGAATTCAGCCGCCCATCGTCACGGTTTGCGGCGCTCACTACCCTGATCCCTGATCCCGTGCCTGGGCACACGTCGACAGCGATAAGGGCTTCACATGAGCGACAGTTACCCTCCGTACGGAGGGCAGCAGCCGGACCCGAACGTCACCCCCTGGAGCGGGCCGCCGGCCCCGCAGCAGGGCGGGTACCCGGGTTACGGGCAGCCAGCGCAGGCGCCGCAGTTCGGCGCTCCCTTCCCGCCGCCGAAGAAGTCGAACAAGGGCCTGGTCATCGGACTGGTCGCCGGCGCGGTGGTCCTCGTGCTCGCCATCTGCGGCGCCGGCATCGGCCTCGTGCTCGTCAACGGTGACGACGACGAGCCCACCATCGTCGCGACCGGCGGTCCCAGCCCCGACGCCGGCACCAGCAGCACGCCGGGCACGGACGCCTCCCCCACCCCCGGGCAGCAGGAGACGCAGGAGCCGAGCAACAACGCGGTCACCGCCCGCTACTCCAGCGACCTGTCCAACGTCTGCGACGGCGGCCAGATCCTGAACGCGGCCACCTACAACGGCCCGTCCGGCGCCAAGGCGTACACGTTCTCGAACAACCCCGACCGGCCGAACTTCTGGTCGTCGAAGTCGGTCGCCTCGAACAAGCCGTACTACGCCAAGAGCGCCGACTTCCAGACGGTGTCCGTGGTCGGCTGCCTCAAGTTCGTCGAGGGCAGCGAGGGCGCGCCGAAGAAGTGCCAGTACAAGGACAGCGCCGGCAAGCAGGTCACCATCGACTACATCTCGTCGCGCTACACCCTGACCTTCTACGCCGCGAAGACCGGCGAGAAGATCGGCGACGGCGGCACCATCAGCGCCCCGGCGGCGCGCTGCCCGAGCTTCATCTCGTACAACAAGACCACCATGAAGTCGCACGCGGCGCCGGACTCCGGCAGCATCGAGGCGGCCCTGGACAAGTTCCTGTCCTGAGCGGCACGGTCGACGGTGGGGAGGGACGGTGATCCGTCCCTCCCCACCGTCGTCCGCGCGGGGACGAGCCGTCGTCAGTCCGCGCCGGTGACGTCGAGGACCAGCTCGCTGACGTGATGGTCCGGGCCGGTGCCCGGCGCCATCGGGTCGGGCAGCGCCTCGTCGAAGGAGATCCCGGTGGTACCGGGCCGACGGACCGCGGCGACGAGACCCTGGACCAGGAACCAGCTGTCGAAGTCGAGATAGATCGGCTTGTGCCACTTGTTCCCCGCCCAGTAGGCCCCGGCCGGTCCGACCGCCGGGAGGGGCTCGTCGCCGGAGTCGTCGCGGGAGACCCGGAAGAAGACCCGCCGGGGCAGCTGCTCCGCCCGCCGCCACTGCGCCAGCCGTAGCAGGAAGCGGCCGTCGCTCTCGTGGGGCCGCGGCACGGGTACCCGGTCGGCGGTCAGATGGGTCCGGGACCGGCGGAGGGTGAGCCGGCCCGCGACGAGCCGGGGCCAGTCGCGCCGCCCGTCCCCGGTGCCCACCGTCCGCACCCCGACGACCGGCGGCACGGGCAGGTGCGACGGAAACTCGCCGGAGAGCGTCATCAACAGTTGGGCGAACATCGGCAGGTAGGCCGTCGCCCCCATGCCGGTGTGCACGACACGCACGAAGCGCCGGTGCGCCACCGACCAGAGCGCCAGCAGCCCGCTCTCCTCGTCGTGCCGCACGACCAGGTCACCGACCGCCAACCGTCGGGGCGCGCCCGGCCCGGGCGGCAGGTACGGAACGTCGACGATCTCGTACGGCAGCCGGGGACGGTGATCGTTGATCGACATCCCGAACCGGTTGCGCAGGCCGGCGTAGATCGGGCCGCTGCCGTCGTCGGCGATCAGCCCCGTTCCGGGCACACCGGCGAGGTGATCGATGCGGGCCCGCAGCGAACCGAATCCGGTCCGGACCGAGTTGACCACCGCCCTGGGCCCGCCGGCGTCCTCGCCGGTGAACTGGAGCAGCACGCCGATCGATCGCAGCGGCGGGATCCAGGCGGGGTAGGCAGCGGCTGCCTCCCGCAGCGCCTGCGGCTCGACGTTGACCTGCGATCGGGCCACGCCCGGCTCGCCCGACGCCAGCGGGAAGGGGGCGAGGGCACCGGCGGCGGAGCGCAGCACGCCGCCCAGGCGTCGCACCGACGCGAACGGGCTCTGCCCCCGCCAGGAGGGCATCGTCGGGGCGAGCCAGCGACGCAGCTCCTCGCCGGCCTCACCGTCGGCGCCGAGGGTCGCCTGGAAGTCGCGGTAGACCTCGAGCACCGGCACGGCTCCCCGGGCGGCGACGCGGTCACCGAAGATCTCGGTGAGCGCCAGCCTGACCGGGAGCAGGGGCGACCAGGGGGCGAGCCACCGCCGCAGCGCGTCGAGGTCGTCGAGGACGGGTTGCCAGGCGGCGACGGAACAGGTCCCCAGCGGCTCCGCCGAGACCACCGTGTCGCGCACGTGGATGCCGGCGACACTGGTGAACACCGCCTGTCGCCGGTCGTCCGCGCCAACGTGCGCCGTGAGCCCGTGGATCCGAGCGACCAGCCCCGCGCGGTGGTCACCGTAGGCCACCGGGTCGTCGGTGGACGGCCGTACCGCCAGGGCGTCGGCGAGGGCGGTCAGGTCGGCGGCCAAGGCGGCCCCGGCGCCGGCATGCTCGGCCACGGCGCTGCCGACGGTGCGCTCGGCGAGCCAGGCGGCCGGCGCGGCGGGCACGTCCTCGATGCACGGGACCGGCAGGGCCCGCACGACGAGGCCGTTGCGGAACAGGTGGTCGAGGAAGGTGTCGACCTGGTCGTGCAGGCGGGCGTCGCCGTCGGCGAGGCGGTTCCGCAGCTCCCGGCGGGGCAGCCCGTGCGGTTCCGGGCCGAGCAACGCGAACAGTCTCCGCACCGACGGGCGGGCGGGCACCGCGCAGAGCGCCTCCGAGCCTGCGGAGGGGAGGTAGAGGACGCGCTCGTCGGAGACGTGGGCGGTCGGGTTGAGCGTCAGTGGCGCCTCGTCCCGCACGGCGGGGTGCCCGACGACGAGATTGGCGATCTCCTCGCGCAGGTAGGCGTAGGACAACTCGAACGCGCCGCGACCGGCTCCCGGCCGGACGGCCAGGGCGGGCCCGTACGGGACCCACTCGACCGGCCCGCTGGTCAGGAAGGCACTGAGCGGGCTGGTCTTCGCCGACGCGCGGGCCAGGTAACGGGCGATGCTCAGCGTGGTCCTGGCCCGGGGGATCCGGTGCGGCTGACCGGTCCACTTCTCCAGTTCGGCGGCGAGGGTCGGGCTCGTGCCCCCGAGCGCGACCCGGAAGGCCGGGTCGGTGGCGGCCTTCACCAGGGCGGCCCGCCGCTGCTCGTGCTCGGCGGCGAGGAGCGCGTCGACGGCCTCCTCGGCGGCCCCGAGGGCCGCGAGGTCGCCCGACCAGCGTGAGACCGCCGCCGCGAGTGCCGCCGGCAGGTGGCCGACGACCTCGGGCGTCCACTCCCGGCCGGCCGGGCGCCGGCCGGCGTGCAGGGCGCGGCGCAGGCCGACGATCCGCGGTCGCAGGGCGGACCCGGCCGGAAGCTGACCGACCACCGCGTGCAGCGCGTCGGCGAGGTCCCGGCCCCGCCGGGCGACGTCGGCCCCCAGTCGTACGGCCTCGTCGACCCCCCGCGCCGTACGGGGAAACCGCAACGCGTCGAGGACGGCGACCGGCAGCGCGGCGCGGCGCAGGACCGCGGATGTCCGCGCCGGTGCCGCGCGCCGGCTCACCGCGACTCCCGCCGAACGGTGCCGGGAACGGCTCCGGGCCGGTGAGAGACCGCCGTGATGTGTGCTGTCATCAGTACTGGAAGTAGCACGCGGAACCGCAGCTGCATGCCTGGATCACCGGGGAGTAGTGCCCGGAGGCGCCGTGCTCGGGCATACCGTGCCCGGCGGTCAGGGATTCCACCTCCAGTCCTTCGGTCGACAATTCAAAGACGTCGACCGGCAGGTCGCTGATCGCGTAATCCGGACCGCTCATCTCTTTTTTCATCTTGCCTCCTCCTGATTGTTTTCCGGCCATGACGGGCCCCGGCCCGGCGAGGGTGATACGAAGCCTCCGGGGCGTCCAGGACTGGCGTTGCACACCCGGCGGGCACCGGCGGAACGGGTCCGGTCGAGCGAACTCCCGCCCGACCGGACCCGCCTCAGCGCGTCACCGGCGCACTGTCGGTGCACCGTCGGCGAAGCGGACGACCCGATGCGGTCACCAGACCTCGTGACACGAGCCCGAGCTGCACGCGCACTGCCCGCAGCTGCACGCCAGCACCATGGAGTTGCACGCGTTCGATCCGCCGTGCTCCACCATGCCGTGACCGGCCGTCAGCGACTCGACCTCCAGGCCGGCGGTCGACAGCTCGAAGACGTCCACCGGCAGGTCGCTGATCGCGAACTCCGGCGAGTGCTCGTTCATCGCCATTTCATTCCCCTTTCCCACTTCCGGGAATCCGTAGCCGATTCCGGTGCGCACATCCTGGCAGCCGACCTCACGGTCGTCCATGCGCGCGTTGAACGCCGGAAGGAAACCGCCGGACACGCCGAAGAAAGGGCCCCCGATATCGAATGGGAGCCCTTCCAGGGTGATTCCGGCCGTCAGGGAAAGGGGTGCGGATGCGGATTGATGTCGTCGTCGGCGAGGAGCTTGTCCGTGAGCCCCCACCGGCGGCGGGCCTCCCGCAGGCGCGGCAGATCCGTACGGCGGTAGCGGTGACCGAAGGTCATCGACAGCGTGCCCGGGACGAGGACCTTCGCCGCGTGCAGGCCCGTGTGCCGCAACTCCTCCGGCGTCTGGTCGAAGACGACCACGTCCATCCCGAGCCGGACGTAACGGTCGACGACGGCGCGCGTCAACGCCCCGATGTCGTCGTGGTCGAAGTCGCCGGTGTCGACGCCGACCGCGCCGATGCCCCGGGTGGGCGTACGTCCGGTGAGGAACGACAGCCGCGACGCGGCCCCCGGGTCGTAGTAGAGCACCTGGTGGTCCTCCATCTCCCGCACCGCCGCGGGATCGTCGACCATGCGGGCCGCCCGCGCCAGGACGTCCGGGTCGGCGGACTGCTGCACGGCCCCGATCAGGGTGCCGCCGAGCTCCGCCAGCGCGGCCCGGGTCGCCCGTTCGCCGCTCACGTGGGCACCCGCCGTGCAGACCAGGGCCGCGCCGGTGGACCCGGCCGGGGCGGTGGCCAGCGCCCAGACCGCCGGGATGCCCTGCTCGGCCGTCATGTCGAACAGCCGGATCCGGTAGCCGGTCTCCGCCCGCAGCGACGCCACCTGCAACGCCGCCTCGACGTCCAGCGTGCCGAGGTCGATCTCGGGCAGGGGCAGCCGCGCGTACCAGGCCAGCAGGAAGGCGTCGCGCTCGGCGACCTCCAGCGTCCCGTAGAGGACTGCCTCCTCCAGGCTGCTGCCCAGGGCGCAGCCGTTGGAGATCTCGTAGACGAAGCCGTGGCCGTCCGGCCCGTGCGGGTAGTTGCCGTAGTAGGCGAGCGTCTCGGGGATGAGCAGGGGACCCTGCCGCAGGAACGACCAGCCCCAGGTCCAGCGGTAGGCGCGATCCGGGTCGAAGGGCTCGAACACGACGTCGGGTTCGGCGTACGCCTCGGCCGGGTGCAGCCCGAGGGTACGCGGGTCCAGGGCCCGGTCGGCGAGGTCGTGGTACGAACCCACCGTGACCGACCGGCGGTCCCCCGGCACGGCCGAGAAGCGTTCCAGGGCCTCCAGCAGTGCGGTGGCCCGGCTCGCCCGGCGTTGCGGCGCCCGCCCGTAGCCGTTGCGGTCGCCGACGCTGCCCGCCAGCTCCGCCACGGTGAGGATCTGCCCGCCGATGGTGTGGTCGGCGAGCTTGCGCACGACGCCGGTACGCGGGTCGACGTAGGTGTCCACCAGGGCGTCCAGCTCGGCGACGAGGTCGCGACCCCGAGGGCTGCCCGGCCGGTGGGTCGGGATCACGCGCCGGTCGGCGAGCGCGTGGTCCGGCTCGTCGACCCACTCCGGCCCGCACACCTCGCACCGGGGGTACGGCAGCATCCGGTGCACCGTGACCGTCAGCTCGCGCAGGTCGACCTCCACGATCGCGGCGCGGCTGCGCGGCACCCGCCCCTCGGCGTGGGCGCGCAGGTCGTCGGCGACCAGCGCCGCCGCCACGGTGGCCGCCTCCCGGGTGAGCAGCGGGGACGGCTCGGCCAGCCGCGCGGCGTGCCGGTGCCGGACCTCGATCTCGCCGCGCTGCGTGGGGTTGGCCAGCCCTCGACGCCGCTCGGCGCAGCGGGCGCAGCCCCGTTCCCCCGCGACCTCCCACGGCCCGATGACGAGCCGGTTCAGCTCGGCCCGGACCGGCAGGACCGGTCCTCCGGCCCGCCGCCGCAACTCGTCGGTGACCAGGGGCACCCAGCCGTCCGCCGTGACGACGACCGGCCCGGCCGGCAGCCTCCCGTCCGGTCCGGCCACCCGGGGCGTCACCCCGGCACCGGCGGCGACCGCCTCCGCGATCAGCCCGGTGCCGAGCACCGACACCGTCGTCCGGTCAGCCATTGACGATCACCACCTTCATCGGGTTGGCGGCGATCGCGGCGACCGCCGGGTCGTGGTCGAGCGGCACGACGACCGCGCGTCGTCCGGTCGCGGCGAGGCCGGCCACGGCGGCGGCGACGTCGAACCCGACGTCCACCGGCACCGGCGTCCCCGCACGGGTAGCGTCGGCGGCCGGTGGCCGGTAGCGGCCACCGTGGACCAGTTCCTGCACCACGAACGCCACCTCCAGCAGCCCCTGCCGCCAGGCGTCCACCCCGACGCCGCTGGCGCGGGCCACCGTGACGCCGTCGCGACGGAAGGAGAGTGCGGTGACGCCGTACCGACCGCCGTGGTCGTGCACCTGCGGCACCTCACCGAACTCCGTCAGGAGCGTGAGACACCGTCGGCCGACGTCGTCGAGGTCCGTGGCCTCGACGCCGACGGGCCGCCCCGCCGCGTCATCGGTCAGCTCCGGGTCGTACGACCAGTGGCTGGCCAGGCCGCGGGCGACCGCCGCGTCCCACGAGGGCCCGAAGCCCTCACCGAGCCCGACCGGCGCCGCCCCGGCGCCCGCCACCCGCGTGAAGACCGTGGCGACCGGCACCGGCAGCACGGTCCCGCTGGCGAGGTCGAGCCCGTACACGTGGCCGTCCGGCAGCCCCGCGCGGAGCAGCCGGTGCAGGTCGTCCGCCTCGGCGTCGCCGGGCGCGAGCGGGCGGCCGGCCCCGTCGACCAGCCGGCGCGGGTCGACCATCAGGCCGGCGTACCGGGTCAGGGCGCGCCGGGCCGCCTCGACGCGGGCGGTCGGATAGTCGAAGGCCACGGCGCGGACCGCCGCGCCGGCGGCGTCGCATCCCAGCCCCCGGGCCAGCGGGTCGCGGGCCTGCGCCCGCGCGACCGTGAGCGGGCTCTGCGCGACGGCGTCGTCGGGCAGGTACCGGAAGGGGCCGAGGGTGTCGTCGGCCGCGCGCACGGCGGACGTGGAGAAGTCGCCGTCGGCGACGGCCGGCGATCCGCGCAGCGCGGCGACCCGGGCGAGGAGACCGTCGGGGTCGGGCGCGGCGACGGGGGCGCAGAACGGGTGCGGCAGGCAGTGCAGCCGGCGGGTGACCAGGTCGGGGCCGAGCCGGGCGACCTTCCCGGCCCGCCGCGGGTCGCCGGTGTCGGTCACCCAGCCGAACGCGGCGCGGACGAGTTGGGCGACCGCCACCGTCCGGTGCACCTCGGCGATCGGGGTCGCGGTCTCCGGGGCCTCGGGCAGCCGGGCCAGCAGCGAGGACGGCGCCGGGGCGGCGTCCCCGCCGGAGTCGGGCAGCAGCACCGGCGTCAGCCACACGTCCGCCCCGTCGAGCAGGGCGTACGCGGCGACCGCGCCCCGCCGCCGGGCCAGCCGCTCGACCCGCCGGTGGCTCTCCACGTCGGCGGCGCCGGTCACGTGCAGCAGCAGGTCGACCGGGAGGTCGTCGGCGGGCGGGTCGTCGACAGCGGTGTGCGTGCGCACGTTCACGGCGCCGCAGCGGCGCAGCGCGTCCGCGACCGCCGTCGCCCAGTCGTCGTCGGCGACCACCACGACGGCGAGCCGACGGAACCGGGCCAGCGCGGCCCCGGCGGGTACGCCGTGGGCAGCCAGGTAGGACAGCTCGGCGGCGTCGGCGCTCGGCGGGTCCGCGATCGCCGGGCTGTCGCCGTCCGACACCTCCCGGACCAGGCCGGCCTCGCACAGGCGGGTAATCAGCGACGTCGCCATCGCGGCGTGCGCCTCGGGCAGCCCCGAGGTGATCTCCTCGACGGAGAACCGCCCGTCCAGCCGGGGCGCCAGCGCCTCGATCCAGCGGGCGACGGACGGGCCGGTCAGCGAGACCGGTCCGTCCAGCGTCAGGATGTGCGCCCCGGAGGGGGTCGGTGCCACGTAGACGTGGTCGCGCAGCCGTAGTTTCCGCACACGGGCTCCTATCGCGATGGCTGGGCGACGGTGCCCAGGGTGAACTCGCCGACGACGTCCTCGACGAGCGGGTCGACGCCGGTGAGGTGGGTGAAGGCGTGCGGCGCACCGGCGCCGAGGGCGCAGCCGCCGAGCCCCATGGCGGTCGCCGCGAGGTACATCGTCTGGACGAGCACGCCGAGGTTCTTGAGCACGAGCGCGTACGCCATGCCCTCGTACTTCCACATGAGCCGGCCGAACCGGGCGGTGACGACGAGCAGTGCCTGCGGGGTGCGCTCGGCCCCGGCGCTGTCCCGGGCGGCGTGCAGCAGCCGGCGGGAGGCGCCGTCGGGCGGCCGGACCAGACCGAGCGCGTGGTCGTGCCCGTCGTAGTGGTAGGTGCCCGCCGCCAACCCCGCCACCCGGTCGGCGACCAGGTACACCTCCAGCTCGTGCAGGCCACCACCGCTCGGGTACGGGCGGGCGCGAAGGTCCACCCCGTCCAGGCCGCCGGCCCCCACGGTCCGCGCGCAGCGGAACAGGAACTCGGCGAGCTGCTCGATGGTGATCGGCTGCCCGTCGTGGTGTTCCCGCGCGGAGCGGCGCGCCTCCAGGACGGCCGTCAGGGTCGGGTCGTCGCGCCGCAGCCGGTCCAGGTCGGGGCGGGGCAGCGCGACGACGGGCCGGCGCGCGGGGGGCCGGGCGGGCGGTGGCGGCGCGTACGCCCGGCCCCAGTAGGTGGCCCCGTAGCGCTGCCCGACGCCGATGCCCCGGCTGCGCCGGTGGAACTCCAGGTCCACCGGCGACCACTGCCGGACGTGGAAGTCGTGGTCCTCGTCGCCGGCCACCACGAGGCCGGCCCAGCACAGGTCACGCCGCAGCCGCTGCCACGCGGCGGCGTCCACGCCGGGTGCGGGCCGCTCCGTCGCGGGGTCGGCCAGCACGGCGGCCGTCGCCGGCTCCCGCACGAGCACCTCGGCCCACGCGCGGGGCGAGGTGACCCGCAGCCCGCCGTCGGACGCGGCGGTGATCGAGGTGAACCGGGACAGCCGCAGCCCCGGGGGCACGTCGTCCGGCTCCGGCCGGTCAGGGCGGTGCCGCGGGTCCAGGGTGTGCACGGGGCCGCCGGGACCGTGGGTCGTCACCCGCAGCCAGCCCTCTCGGCGCAGCCGGGCGATCAGCGGGGCGGCGGACGGGGCGAGCGCGTCGGCACGCTGCTCCACCGCCGCCAGCGCGCGCACCACCCCGATTTCCTGCGCGGTCACCGGCTCGTGGTCGGGCAGCCCGACCAGGTGGGTGCCCGCGGCGGTACGCACCATGGACACCCCGGCGCGCAGCCGCAGCGTCTCCCACCGGTCCTGGCTCACGCCGGGCTGCCCAGCGCCCGGACCACGTCCACGGCGGTGCGGCCGGCCCGGGCCTCCGCCGCGCCGGCGACCAGGTGGCAGAGGAAGTAGCGGTTCTCCGGAGTCAGTCCCATCCTGGTGAACTGCAGGTACATCAGGTTCAGCGAGAGCCGGAAGAGCGCGAACTCCACGGACGGCCGCACCACGGTGAGCCAGTGGTCGTTCTCGGCGAGGGCGCGGTGGAACTGGCTGAGCTCGCGGAACCGGGTCCTCACCTCGTCGGTTGCCGTGCTGTCGTCCGCGCCCGCGCCGAGCGGCAGCAGGCCCCGCTCGTGCAGCCCGCGGCCCCGCGCCTGGTAGCGCTCCAGCACCGCGACGAACGACGCCGGGCCGTACGGAGCCGACGCGTCGGCCCCGGCCAGGACGGCGGCGAGGCGGGCCTCCAGCGCCGCCGCGTTCGCCCGGTAGTGCGCGTCCCACGCCCGGCGCCGTCGCCCGCCGTCGGCGGCCTGGGCCAGGTGCGCCTCGGCGTGGGAGCGGTAGCTGAGGTGTCCCGCTCCGGGGCCGTCGATCCCGGGCCCGATCAGCGTGACCATGGTGTCGAAGACCGCCGCGTGCAGGTTCCCGCCGGCCACCACGTCGGCGAGGACCGCGAACGCGTGGTCGTTCGTGTCGGTCAGGAAGTCCGCCGTCAGCGCCGACGCCTCGGCGGTGCCGTGCACGGCCACCCGGTCGTCGTAGCGGTCGACGTGCCACGAGTTGTCGGGACGCCAGGGCGTCAGTGGCCCGTCCTCCAGTTCGAGCCGGGCCAGCCGGCGGTGCAGGGGAAGCACCGCCTCGACGTCGACCTCGACCGTCGGCAGCCCCGGCAGGTACGGGTCGAGCACCGATGCGGTGAGCGGGACGACGACCTCGCGCAGGGCGCGGTCGTCGGCGTCGACGTGCAGCCGGACGTGCGGCCCCCGGCGCCAGTGCCGGGTGAACCAGCTGCGGTGGCCGTGCACGGCGAGCGCGCGGGACAGGGGCCGGGCGGCCTCGACGAGCAGCCGGTCGGTCGCCGTGCCGTGGTGGTGCACGTGGATGCTCTGCCACGACGTCGCGGTCACGCCGGTCTCCCCTGGGTCGTGCGGTCGACGAACGCGCGGTCGACGAGATGCCGCAGCTCCCGCTCCCCGGGCACGGCCACGCCGAGGCGGTTGCAGGTCAGGTGGGCGCAGGTGTCGACGACGCGCCACCGGAGGGTCGGGTCCTCGATCCGCGCGGCCAGGGTGGCGATCGCCCCGGCCCACGTGCCGAGGGTGCCGGTAGGCCCGTCGGGCGGCGCCTGGGCGAGCAGCCCCATCCGGCCGACCAGTTCGCCCAGCACGTGCCGCTGCCGGTGGTAGCGCTCGGCCACGGCGCTCGACGGGGTGCCGGTGGCGTCCGTCGCGGCGACGCCGTCCGCCGCCAGCGGAGCGGCCGTGGGGCAGAGCCACCTGCTCAGCGCCAGCACGGCGACCGCCGCCGTGGTGCGCTGGTTCGCGGTCGCGCCGGCGGTCAGCAGCCGCAGGACGGTGTCGCTGCACGTGACGAAGTGGTCCTCGGCGGCGTGCAGCGAGGCACCCGTGCCGTACCGGTGCGTCTCGGGCCGGTACGGCACGTGCGCGAAGGAGTTGTTCGGCCGGCGGGTCCGCTCGTAGTCGGCCATGCCCTCCGCCGCCGCCAGACCTGGCGCGTACCGGGCGTACTCCTCCTGGGTGAGCAGCGCCGGGGCCGGACGGCGGACGAGGAACGTCGCGGCCTCGTGCTCGACGATGGCGCGCACGTCGTCCTCCCGTCCGGCCCTGGGCAGGACCCGGATCCGCAGGTGCGGCCCGCCCTCCCAGTACCGCAGAAAGAACGTCCCGGCCGAGGCCCCTTCCGCGTCGAGCCGGGTCCGCAGCGCCGCGACCAGGTCGGTGACGACGACGTCGAGGTCGCCGTCGTGGAACACGTGCAGGCTCGTCCAGCGCCGCGGCGCCGGCTCCGCCCGGTCACCCCGCATGCGCCGTACGCTCCGGGTCGGCGAGGTGCTCGGCGAACGCCCGCCAGCTTCCGGCGCAGGCCACCGCGACGGCGTGCAGGGAGCCGCGGCAGTGGCCCGGCACCGCCTCCGCGATGGGTTCCGCCCGGGGAGCGAAGGCGAGTGTCGCGGACGCCAGCCGGAGCAGCGCCCGGCCCTGGTCCGTGTAGCGCAGCGACGGGTCCCGCGCGAGCACCGCCAGCCGCTCCCGGGCGGCGGAGGCCGGCTCGGCTCCCGGGCGCGCGGCACCCACTGCGGCGGTCGGCGCCGGATGCGCGTCGGCGGTGTCGCCCGCGGCGAGTTTGCGGCGCACGTCGAACGCCGTACCCACGGAGATGCCGGTGCGCCGCGCCACCTCGCGCAGGCTGACGTCGGGATGCCGCCGCATGATCTCCGCGGCCAGCCGCCGGCCGGCCGCCGCGGAGACCGGGTGGGAGCGGCCGTCGCGCCCCAGCCGGGCGTTCAGCCGACCATCGTCGTCGGTTGAACCCCGCCGCAGGGCGGCGACGGTCCGTGGGGCCACCCGGCACACCGAGGCGATCCACCGGTCGGACCAGTGTGGATGGGTGGCGAGGATGCGCCGCGCCGCCGCGGCGCGGTCCTGTGCCGGCAGCGGCATGCCGTGTGCGGCGTTGAGCCGTACCGCCGCCACGAAGGCGTCCGCGTCCGAGCCGTCGAAGTACACGACGGGCACGATCCGTTCGCCCCGGGTGCGGGCGGCAGCGAGCCGGTGCGCACCGTCGATCACCCGTCGCGACGACCGGTGCACCACGATCGGCGGAAGGTCGTCGGTGAGACCGGCGAGCCGCTGGACGTGGGCCGGGCTGATCCCGGTGAGGCGGGGAGACAGTCCGTCGCGCAGCGACTCGACCTCCGCCTGCTCGACCTCTTCCGACCTGACGGCGAACAGGTCCGCCGAGCGGCCCGCTCCCCCGTCGTGCCCGCGTTCTGGCTGTCCCGACATCGATGTCGCTCCGATTTCCTCGTCCTCGGCGGCTGGACGGCGGAACGATACGGCGGGCGGCGTACAGGCCCCGTACACGCGAGGTACAGCCGCCGGTCGGACGGGTCCGGAGCGGCGTCGCGGAATCGGCGGGCGCGGCCCCGCCCGGCCGCCGTCCTCGTCCCGGTGACCGGCGACGTCCCCGCCGCGGCTGCCCGGAACCGGCATGTACCCGCCTTGTATCCGCGCGCCCGGCCCGGTCGGGCCCGGCGGCCCGGTCGTCCCGCCGGTCTCCGCGGCGCCCGCGCCCCACGCGGGCCCGCCGTCCAGCCGATCGGCGCACGCGCCCGCACGGCGACCGGTCTGGCACAGCGGAGCGCGGAAGGCCGACGCCCGCGACCCGCGGCGCGGCCGGGGTCCCGCAGGCTCAGAGTCGGCCGAAGTACTCGGCGTACTGCGGCTCCCGGTAGCCGGGCACCGAACCGAGCAGGTCCCGCGCCTCGGCCTCCAGGACGGACGCGGCACTGCGGTCCCCGGCCTCGCGGGCGATCCGGCCCTGTGCCTGCCGCGCGACGGCCCGCAGGTAGCGGTCGCCGATCCGGACGGCCACCGTCCCCGCCTCGTCGGCGTCGCGGGCGGCGGCGGCGTGGTCGGCGAGCCCGAGGTGGGCCGCCGCGCGGGACAGCAACGCGGCGCAGCGCGACGGCAGGTCCTCGGACCACTCGGCGATGGCCAGCGCCTCGTCGAGGCACTCGCGGGCCTCCGACCAGTGCCCGGTGCGGCACAGCAGTTGGCCCCGCGTGCCGAGGGCGGCGCCCCGCAGAGCGACGGCGCCGACGTCGCGGGCGATGCGCACCGCCTCCTCGACGTCCGCGAGCGCCTCCTTCTCGGCTCCCGCGGACAGGCGCACCGGAGCGCCGCTGCTCAGAGCCGCGCCGATCATGAGCGGTTGGCCCGACTCCCGGCGCAGCGCGAGCGCCTCGTCGTGGTGGCGGAGCGCGCGCGGTACGTCGCCCATCCGGTGGCGCAGGTTGCCGAGCGCCTCCAGGCAGATGGAGATCTGCTCCCGGTCACCGAGCGGCCGGAGCAGCTCGAGGCAGCGCAGCAGATCCGCTTCGACCACCGACGGGTCGGCGCTGCCCGTGTGCAACGTCGCCCGGTAGAACAGCGCTGCACAGTGTTCGAGCGTGAGACCGAGCTGCCCGGTGGTGGCGATCGCGCCGTCGATGAGGGTGAGCGCCTCCTGGCGGTAGCCGTACCGCCGCAACGCGGCGACGCTCGCCCAGGCCAGCGCGGCGGCGAGCGTCGCGGTGCCGGTGGAGGAGGTGGACGCCTGCCGGAAGGCGGCCAGGACGTTGAGGTGTTCCTCGGCCAGCCACCGCGCCGCCTGCGCGGGGTTCTCCGGCAGGTCCTGCCAGGCGGGTCGGTCCTGGTCGCCGACGCCGGCCGGAGTCCACCCGCACGCCGGTGTCCCCGCCGGTCCGAAACAGTGCCCGGCGTTGGTCATCCGCTCGAGTTCCCGGGCGCCCTGCACGTACGTCTCCAGCAGCCGCCGCAGCGCGGCCTCCCGGTCGTCCGCCGGCTCGTCCTCGGCCCGTTCGGCGGCGTACAGCCGGACCAGGTCGTGGATGCCGTAGACGCCCGGTTCCCGGGGCTCCACCAACCGCTCGTCGGCGAGCCGTTCCAGGAGGCTCTCGGCGAGCGTGGGTGGCTCGCCGAGGAGGGCGGCGACGGCGCGGGCGGTGACGGTGGGCAGGCGGGTGCTGCCGATCAGCCGGAAGGCCCGGGCGCAGAGCTGCCCCCGGGCGCCGCCGTCGGACAGGGCGGCGTAGGTGAGCGCGATGGACGGCCGGACGCTGAGGTCGTCGAACTCCAGCTCGCTGAGGCGCAGCCCGGGATCGGCCAGGCGCTCCACCAGGCGGGCGATCGGCCACCCCGGCCGGCTGGCCAGGCGGGCGCCGACGATCCGGATCGCCAGCGGCAGCATGCCGCAGAGCTCCACCAGGCGGGCGGCCGCGTCCGGCTCGGCCGCCACCCGGTCGGCGCCGCACTCGCCCGCGAGCAGCCCGACCGCCTCCGTGCGGGACAGCAGCCCCACGGCCAGGTGCCGGCCGTTGGGCAGGGTCGCGAGCATCCGCCGGCTCGTCACCACGACACCGCACGAACCGCCCGCCGGCAGCAGTGCCCTGACCTGGGCGGCGTCCCGGGCGTTGTCGAGGACGACGAGCACGCCCCGGCCAGCGATCTCGGACCGGTAGGCGACGGTGGCCTCGCCGACGTCGGACGGCACCGCACCGCCCGGCACACCGAGCGCGCGGAGGAACCGGCCGAGGACGTCGATCGGCCGCAGGGGTGGCAGGTCGGCGTCCGCACCCTGCAGGTCCACGTAGAGCGTGCCGCCCGGGTACCGGTCGGCGAGTTGGTGCGCGATCCGGACGGCCAGCGCCGACTTGCCGGCCCCTCCCGGGCCGTGCAGGGCGACGACCGGGCTCGCCACGGATCCGTCGAGCCAGCCGCACACGGCGTCGGTCTCGGCCCGCCGGCCGACGAAGGTGTCGACGGCGGGAGGCAGTCCGCGGACCACGATCCGCGCGGGCGGCGGACGCTGCGGCTCGCCGACCAGGTGCGGGCGGTGGTCGAGGATGTCGCGGTAGAGCGCCTCCAGCGAGGGGCTGGGATCGATGCCGAGCTGGTCGGCCAGCACCCGCCGGGCCCGCAGGTACGCGTCGACGGCGCCGGCCACGTCGCCCGTACGGTAGAGCGCGGTCATCAGCTGACCCCAGCCGCGTTCCCGCAGCGGGTGGGTCTCGACGTGCTCGCGCAGCCGACCGACCAGTTCGGCGGAGGCGCCCAGGTCGAGTTTGGCCTGGACGTGTTCCTCCTCGACCATCAGGCGTTGCTCGTGCAGGCGCGTCAGGCGTGCCGCCATCGCACGGGGCAGGGGCAGCCCGGCGAGCGGCGAGTCGCGCCAGAGGGTCAGCGCGTGGGCCAGACTCGCCTCGGCCTGCCGCAGGTCGCCCCGGGCGCGGGCGTCGCGGCCCTGTTGCGCCGACTCCTCGAACTCGTCCAGGTCGCGCTCACCGGGGCGCACCGCGAGCAGGTAGCCGCCGGTGCCGGTGTGCAGCCGGCTCGCGCCGTCCGGCTGGTCGCGCAGCGTCTGGCGCAGCCCGTGGGCGTACGTCCTCAGGTTGGCCGCCGCAGAGGCCGGTCGCGGCTCGTCCCACAGCGTCTCGGCGAGATGTTCGGTGTGCAGCACCTCGTTCGGGTCCAGCAGGAGGGTGGCGCAGAGTAGCCGTTGCTTCACCGTGCCGAGCGGCACGGGCCGGTCGTCGACCTGCACCTCGAGCGGTCCCAGAAGCTGGAATCGCATGCCGGACATCCGGCATTTCTACCACAGGGACACGTCGGCCTCCGATCGTCGCCCGCCGGTCGCGGGATGCCCGCTGACGGCGGGGCCGGCACCGTCCGAGGAAGGTGCCGGCCCCGCCGTCGTGGGTAGCGCGTCAGCGGCGCGCCGGCGCCTCCCGATCGGCGGCGTCCACCGTGACCTGGTCGAAGGCCGGAGCACCGTCGACGGCGTCGGCGGCCACGGCCGTCGACCTGGCGGGATCGGGCAGGTCCAGGCTGCTGCGCAGGCCGACCGGCTTCAACAGGACCGCGGCGATGATGCCGACGACGGCGATCGCGGCGGAGATGAGGAAGATGTGGCCGGTGGCGTCCCCGTACGCCGCGCGGACGATCTGCTGGACCGCGCCGGGCATGGCGTCGAGGTTCAGGCTGCCCGCTCCCGCGCTGCCGGAAGCGGGGATGCCGGCGGCGGAGAGGTCGGCGGTGATCTGGTCGGTCACCCGGCGGGCGAGGATCGCGCCGAGCACCGACACGCCGATCGTGCCGCCGAGCGAGCGGAAGAACGCGACGGTCGAGCTGGCCGCGCCGATGTCCCGGAGCGAGACGGTGTTCTGCACGGCGAGGACGAGGTTCTGCATCGTCATGCCGACCCCGACGCCGACGATGAACATGGCCGCACCGACCAGCACCAGCGAGGTCTCGTGGTCGATGGTGCCGAGCAGGGCGAACCCGATGACGAGCACGACCGCGCCGAACACGATGTACGGCTTGATCTTCCCGGTCTTCGTGATCAGCCGGCCCGCGATGATCGACGATCCGAGGACGCCGGCCATCATCGGGATGGTGAGCAGCCCGGCCTCGGTCGGGCTGTAGCCGCGGCCGATCTGGAAGTACTGGCCGAGGAAGACGGCGCCGCCGAACATCGCCATGCCGACCGCCAGGCTGCCCAGGATGGCCAGGGCGGTGGTCCGCTGGCGGACGAGATCGAGCGGGACGACCGGCTCGTCGGCCCGCGACTCCACCCAGACGGCCAGGGCGAGCAGCGCGACCGCGCCGCCGACCATGGCGGCCGTCTGCCAGGAGGCCCAGGCGAACGAGTCGTCGACGAAGGAGATCCAGATGAGCAGCACGCTGACTCCGGCGGCGATCAGGGCCGCGCCCAGGTAGTCGATCTTGACGTTCTCGCGGCGGACCGTCGGCAGGCGCAGGGTGAACTGGAGGAGGACCAGCGCGATGGCGGCGACGGGGACCCCGACGAAGAAGCACCAGCGCCAGCCGAGCCAGGACGTGTCGACGATGAGCCCGCCCAGCAGCGGGCCACCGACCGTCGCCACCGCCATGACGCCACCGAGGTAACCGTTGTACCTGCCGCGCTCCCGGGGCGGGATCATCGCGGCGATGGCGACCTGGACGAGGGCCTGGAGGCCGCCGACGCCGATGCCCTGGAACGCGCGGGCGGCGATGAGCTGGCCGGCCGTCTGGGCGAAGCCGGCGATCACCGAGCCGACCAGGAAGACGACGATGGCGATCTGGACCAGGAGCTTCTTGTTGAACAGGTCGGCGAGCTTGCCCCAGATCGGGGTGGTCGCGGTCGCGGTGAGCAGGGTGGCGGTGACCACCCAGGTGTACTGGGTCTGCGACCCGTTCAGCGCGCCGATGATGTTCGGCAGCGCCGTCGAGACGACGGTGCCGCTGAGCATGGCGACGAACAGCACCAGCAGCAGGCCGCTGAGGGCCTCCAGCGTCTGCCGGTGTGTCATCGGCGCGTCGCCGGCCGTGGTGGTGGGTGCGCTCATCGCGCGGCCTCCAGGTTGTCGTGGTGTCCGAGGGCGGTCTCGATGTCGCGGGTGAACCGGCCGAGCGCGGTGGCGAACGCCGCCACCTCCGCGGGGGTCCAGTCGGCGAGCGCGGTGTCGAGGATCCGGCCGTACCAGTCGTAGGTGTCGGTCAGGGCGGCCCGCCCGGCCGGGGTGACGGTCAGCAGGCTGGCCCGCTTGTCGGTGGGGTCGGCGCGCCGCTCGACCAGGCCGTGGCTGACGAGCGAGGCGACGGCGCGGCTGACGGTCGACGGGTCGAGCCCGCTGCGGGCCGCCAGCTCCCGGGCGTGGCAGTCGGCGGGCAGCTTCTCGATCTGCATGAGGAGGCCGGCGAGGCCGACCGGCACCGTCGGCCGGACGTCGGCCCGGTGCCGCTTGATGAGCCGTACGCTCCGGATCAGCTCGGAGAGCCTCGCACCGAGCTCGCGGCCGGCAGTTTCCACGCCGCCTCCCCTGTCGCAGATGGTTGCCGCACACAAGCATCTGCCGATCTTGCTCACAGTGCAAGTTTGCGCGATGAGAACTGAGTCACGGCCCCGTAGGCTGTCGCCCATGGAGGAGACCACCGGGCTGCGGGAGCGCAAGAAGGCGGCCACCCGCCTCGCCCTGCACGAGGCCGCCCTGCGCCTCGCCACGGAACACGGGCTCGACCGGGTCACCGTGGAGGCCATCGCCGACGCCGCGAACGTCTCCCGCAGGACGTTCTCCAACTACTTCTCCAGCAAGGAGGAGGCGGTCTTCCACGGCGACGCCGTACGGCTGCGCCGGCTGCTGGAACTGGTTCGCCGGCAGCCGGCCGACGCGCCGCCGTGGGCCGTGCTGAGCGCGGCCGCCGAACGCCTCGCCGTCGAGGCGTACGGCAACGCCCCACCCTCCTGGCTGCTGCACCGCCGCCAGCTCCGCGGGCACCCGGGCCTCGTCGCGCACCAGATCGCGGCCTACACCGCCATCGAACGCGATCTCGCGGACGACGTCGCCCAGCGGTTGACCGGCCCCGACCGGGCGCTGCGGTCCCGGGTCGTGGCGGCGACCTTCCTGGCCTCCCTGCGCGTCGCCATCCAGCACTGGATCGACCACCCCGACGGGCCGCTGCACGACGTCCTGCGCACCGCGCTCGCGGAGACCGCCACCACCCCGCCCGGCACCGCCGCCGCGCAGACGGCCGGCTGACGCCGGACGGCGCCGGGGGATGACGCGGCACGGCCGCGCACCGTCTGCACCGGTACGCGGCCGTCGTTCGGGCGGGGCCGCCGATCACCGGCGGCCCCGCCATCGGGGTTCAGCAGGGACCGTTGTCGGTCCAGACGCCCTGGGCGCCGGCTCCCGGCACTTCACCCTGGGTCCACCACCGGGCGGTCCACCGGTGGCCCTCGTGGGACACCACCGCGCCGCCGGAGTAGGGGGTGCCCGCCGACCAGGCCGGCGCGGCGCAGGCGCCGCCGGTCGGGGTCGGGTCGACCGTCGGCGAGACCGTGGGCGAGACCGTCGGGGACGGCGGGGAGGCGCAGGCCCCCTCGTCCGCCCAGACGGCCGCGCTGCCCGGGGTGTCGCCCTGCGTCCACCACTTCGCACTCCAGGTACGCCCGGCGTGCGACACCCTCGCGCCACCGGAGTACGCGGTGCCCGCCGACCAGGCCGGCGCGGCGCAGGTCCCGCCGCCCGGCGGGGTGCTCGGGCTGGGCGTCGGGTCGACCGGCACGGCCCCACGGGCGTGGTCGCTGGCCAGCGAGTACGTCTGCCCGCCGAAGGAGAGGGTGAAGTTGGCCGGCCCGGCGATCGGCAGCTGGTAGTTGAGGGTCACCTCCGCGTACGCGCCCGGGGCGATGGCGGCCGGTACGGTGAGCCGTACCCGGTTGTAGTCGCCCCTGAGCCCGCCCACGTTGCTGCCGGTGTGCCCGGTGGACACTGTGGTCAGGGCCCAGCCGGACTGCTGGGTGAGGGTCGGTGTGGTGGTCGGGTAGTCGAACTCCAGCTGCGCCCCGGCCGGGACCGGGCTGGCGGTGTTGTTGGTGAGCCGCAGTTCGGGGTTGATCGGGTAGTTGTTGTCGCCGAGAGCGAAGCCCCCGACCGTGGCGGTCACGTCGATGGTCCGGGCCGGCAGGGTGACGGCGGCCCGCCGTGCACCGTACGCGGGCGCCGTGCGGAACTTGTCGTAGAGCAAGGTGGTGAGCGTCTCGCCCATGCCGTACTGGCCCTTGGCCTGGTCGTACGCGTAGTCACCGGCGAGTTCCCAGATCATCACGCCGCCGATGCCCTTGTCCACCACGTAGTCCGCCTTGGCGCCGAGGGACTGCTCATCCTCGGTGGAGAGGAAGACGCCCTTCTGCGCGTTCCACAGCCAGGGTGCGACCAGCGCGGCGGAGTAGTGGCGGGCGTAGCTGCCGCTGATCCGGTCGGTCGGGTCGGTGGCCGGCGTGAGGCCGTACGCGGACAGGTAGTCCGGGGTGATGCCGCGTTCCAGGTTCTTGGCGTGCCACATCGGGTTCGCCCCGGCGGGCACCTCCCCGCCGGCGCCGTCCAGGTCGTGCCAGAGGTTGTCGATCCCGACCGCGCCGTTCCCACAGGGGGTGGTGGAGCCGATCGAGGAGCCGGTGCCCGGCGGGCACTTGGTCTGGTCCGGCAGTGCGGCGCGGCCCCACAGCCCGTTGGTGCCGCCGGTGACACCCTGCCAGCCGCGCGTGTAGTAGGGGACGCCGATGTTGACCCGCCCGCTGGGCAGCGCGCCCCGGAAGTAGTGGTAGGCCCAGTCGGTGTTCAGGTACCCGATGTTGCCGTACGCGCCGTAGACGCCGCCGGCGGCGAGTTCGGCGTCGTCGCCGTTGTCGAAGAGGGCGGCGTTCGGGCCGACATGGTGGTTCCAGGACCCGTGCAGGTCGTACGACATGATGTTGACGTAGTCCAGGTACTGGAGCGCCTGCGAGGACTCCATCCCCCGCAGCAGCCATCCGGAGGCGGGTGCGGCCACCGTGAGCAGGTAGTGCTTGCCGTCCGTGGCGGCGGCCGCGTCGAGCTTCTCCCGCAGCGTCTTCATCAGCACCTGGTAGGAGGCGTTGAGCCCCGCCCGCTTGGCGTCCGCCTGGGCGAAGTCGAGCGGGTTGCCGGCCTTGTTGTTGGAGGTCGGGTACTCGTAGTCGATGTCCACGCCGTCGAAGCCGTAGGTGCGCAGGAAGGCGACCACGGAGTCGGCGAAGGTGGCGATGCCGGCGGTGTTGACGGTGTTGCTGCCGGTGGTGGTCATCCGGTAGAAGCCGCCGGCGTCGACCCGGTCGCCGTTGTCGTCGAGGTAGCCGCCGGTCTCGGCCCAGCCGCCGACGCTGATCAGGGTACGCACGTTCGGGTTCTGCTTCTTGTACTTGTTGAGCAGGTTGAAGTGCCCGGTGTAGGCGTACTGCGGATCCATCTCGGCGCCGGCGACGCCCGGCCAGGTCATGTTGGTGGCCGGATTGTCCGCCGCCTTCGGGTTGCCGACCGAGATCTTGTTGGCGGCGTCGACGTGGGCGAAGGCGTAGTTGATGTGGGTGACCTTGTCCCAGGGGATCTGGTTGGCCAGGTACGCCGGGGCGCCGTTGCGTCCGGTGCGCCAACTGGTGAAGTAGCCGATGATGCGCCGGTTGTGGTCGGCGCCCAGCTTCTCCCGGCCGTCGGTGTCGTAGACGGTGCAGTACGGCACCGCCACGCCTGGCGTCCGGTACAGCCCGTCCGGCCGGCACGCCTCGTCCTGTCCGACGGAGGAGTGTGCGGCGGGGGTCACCATCAGCGCCGTCGCCACGGCCAGCAGACCGACCGCACCGCCGACGAGGAGCTTGCTGAACCGTCTTCGCAACGCGCCCACCTCCAACTCTAAAGAAACTTAACTATTTACGATCCTGAATATATACCTGTCCAGCAGGCCTCTGCGCAAGAGCGCATTGCGGCCGTACGGTCCCCCGGGTCGTGGGCAGGGGCGCGAATGGCCGGATGTGCGGTGCGGCCGTCCTTGTGGTCCCCGGGAGAGGGTGACCAGACTTTCCGGTGTGGACATCCCCGGAAGCCGCGAGGTGGTCGTGGTGGTGCACGACGGCGTCGTGCTGCTCGACGTGGCGGGGCCCGTCCAGGTGCTGCACGGCAGCGGCGGCTTCCAGGTCCGGCTGGCCTCCGTGGACGGCCGCCCGGTACGCACGGACGTGGGCGTGCCCCTCGACGTCGAGCTGGCCCTGCACCAGGTGCGGCACCGGTTCGACACGCTGCTGGTGCCCGGCCTCTCCCTCGCCACCGCGCAGCCTCCGCCGGCGCTCGTCGCCGAACTCCCCCGCGTCAGCGGGCTCGCCCGCCGTACGGCGGCCATCTGCACCGGCGCGTTCCTGCTCGCGGCGGCGCGCCTGCTCGACGGCCGCCGGGCCACCACCCACTGGGCGGCCTGCGCCGACCTCGCGTCGCGGTTCCCCGCGGTCCGCGTCCGGCCCGACGCCCTCTACGTGCGGGACGGACCGCTGTTCACCTCGGCCGGCGTGACCGCGGGCATCGACCTGACGTTGACGCTGGTCGAGGACGACCACGGGCCGGAGCGCGCCCGCACCACCGCCAAGTACCTCGTGGTCTTCCTGCACCGCCCCGGCGGTCAGTCCCAGTTCACCGTCCGCGGCAACACCACGGCCGCCCCCGGCAGCGCGCTACGCCGGGTCCTGGACGCCGTCGCCGCCGACCCGGCCGCCCCGCACACGCTCGCCACGATGGCCGCGTACGCGTCGGTCAGCGAACGGCACCTCACCCGCCTGTTCCGCCGGACGGTCGGGACGACCCCCATCCGGTACGTCGAGCAGGTCCGGGTCGAGGCCGCGAAGACCCTGCTCGAAGCCACCCACGACGGGGTGGCTCGCATCGCCCGCGCCTGCGGCTTCGGCTCGGACGACAGCATGCGCCGCGCGTTCCTGCGCGGCACCGGCATCACCCCGGCCGAGTACCGCCAACGCTTCCGGTCCACGCACCCGACACCCGAAAGATGAGGTACCCGTGACGCCTTCCTTCTCACGGCGCACCGCCATCGGCACCGGCCTGGCCGCCGGCGCCGGCATGCTCACCGCTCTGGTGCCCGCCGCCCCGGCCGCCGCCCACGGTGCGCCGGACGCCGACCTGTCCTTCCCGTCGACCCGGCTGGCCCAGGAGGCGGCCCGACTGATCGACGAGACGCAGGAGGCCTACCTGCGCAACCACAGCCTGCGTAGTTTCCTGTTCGCCCGCGAGGCCGCCGCGCGGGCCGGTCGGCGGCCCGGCCGCGACTACGACGAGGAGGTCGTGTTCCTGATCTGCGCCCTGCACGACATGGGCCTGACCGCACGCGCCAACTCCGACCAACGGTTCGAGATGGACGGCGCCGACTTCGCCGCCCGGTTCCTCGAGGAGCGGGGCGTCACCGACCGCCGGGTCGACACCGTGTGGGACGCGATCGCCATGCACACCACGCGCAGCTTCCGCGACTCACCCGTCTTCCAGCGTCGCCGGCCGCCGGAGATCGGCATCGCCCAGACGGGAATCAGCATCGACCTCATGGGCGTCAACAGCCCGGTCCCACCCGGGTACGCCGACCGCGTCCACCGACGTCATCCCCGCCTCGGCGGCGCCCGGGCCGTCACCGACGCGATCGTGGCGCAGGCACTCGCCAATCCCCGCAAGGCCCCGGCCGCCACCCTTCCCGGCGAGATCCTGCACCAGCGCCACCCCGAACTGCCCTACCTGACCTGGGACATGCTCCTGGACTCCAACGCCTGGGGCGACTGACCCACCGGGGCGGCGGGTCCGTCGGCGGTCGGCGGCGGGATCAACCGGCGGAGTGGGCGTGGCGGGTGGCGCGCTCGGCCAGCCACAGCCACCGGCGCTGCACCTCGCCACCGGTGGCGGCGACCATCGCCAGGGCGTCCTCGCGGACCGCGACGAGGGCGCCCGCCGTCGCCGAGCCGTCGTCCAGCACGGCCGCCCCGTCGCGGAACGCCTCGGCCTCCGCCGCGCCGCCGAAGCGGGGAGCCACCTCGTCGCGCCAGAAGTCCGCCCAGGTCAGGTCGGGATTCCAGGTGAAGCGGGCGTACGCCAGGTAGCTGATCTCGTTGGTCGGGTGGTACGCCGACGCCTCGGCGAAGATGGTCAGTCCGCGCATCCCGGCACCGCCGGCCCGGACGCCCATGTCGGCGTACATCTCGGGAACCCAGGAGTGCCGCTGCCGGTTCCACTGCGAGCCAGCGTGGGTGCGCAGCACGTTCGTGCTGTGCGGGAGCCGGTCGACGTGCGCGGCGGTGAGCCGGTGCCGGTTGTCGTACCAGAAGCCCCGGTTGACGCAGTACTGGTAGGCCACGTCGTCGGGCAGCTCGGCCAGCGGCTGCTGCGCGTCGAGGTCGAAGATGTTGTCCCAGTAGACCTCGACCAGGTGCCGCAGCGGCACCCCCGCCGGGCCCTTGCGCCGGGCGGTCTCCAGCAGGGTGGGGTATACCGACCGCATCGCCTCGTACGACCAGGACGTGCGCTCGCCTCCGGTGCGGGCCGCGCAGCGCTGGCAGGCGCAGCTGCCGTAGTCGCCGGTCTCGAAGTTGATCCCCCCGACGGGCAGGGTGTCCAGCAGCCAGTCCACGGCGTCCCGGTGCCAGGCGAGATTGTCCGGTTGCGAGGGGCAGGCGGCCATCATGTACTCGCTGGCCGGGAAGTGCAGGTCGCCGAAGTCGTCGATGTCGAAGCCGACCTTCTTCGGCAGCTCGGCGGCCAGGTCCGGCCGCTGGCGCAGCCAGGTGGCGAGGTTGTAGCGGTGCCGGCCGTCGAAGTAGATGCCGCCGTAGGCGTTGACGCCGATGCCGGCGATGATGCGCACGCCCCGGGCGTTGGCGTACTCGCACAGCTCGCGGGCCGCCTCGACGCCGCCGTGGGCGTCGCGCAGCAGCCCGTAGACCACGATGCCGCCGATCCGCTCCCGGCTGCAGAAGTCGACCAGCCGGCGGTAGTCGTGGCCGAAGGCGTCGGCGCCCTTGGCGTACGGGTTGAGCGCGCCGATCTCCTGCTGGCCGAGCTGGCGCAGGTCCCAGTTGGTGGAGTGGTCCCAGGTCCACAGTGTCCGCAGCGCCAGCCCGGGCGAGTCGGTCCGCACGCCCACGGGCAGACCTCCTGGCGTGGCCAGGGTGGTCAGTTCCCGGGCGGCGTAGATCAGGCCGGCGAAGGGGTCGCCGGTGAGCCGGATGTCGCCCCGCTCGGGCACCTCGATGCGGTAGCCGCCCTCGGGCAGGGCAGGGTCGACGTCCAGGTCGACCGTGACTCCCTCGGGGTTCTCCCCCCATGCCTGGGTCAGCAGTTGGGCGGCGTACGGCGCGGACGCGGCGCCCCGCACCCGGATTCCGGTGATCTGGCGGTACTGCGACATCATGACCTTCCATGGGGTGGCGGGACGGCGGCCAGGTAGTCGGCCACCTCGATGGCCGTCCACACCCCGTGCCGCCAGTAGGGATCCCGTTCGCACAGGGCGCGGGCGGCGGTGGCGTCGGCGGCCCGCAGGACGAGGACGGAGGCGGCGAGGTCTGCCCGGGCCCCGGCGAGCAGGGCGGTGCCGTCGGCAAGCAGGGCCTCGACGCGGGCGAGGTGCGCCTGCCGGTGGGGTTCGCGCCGGACGGCGGCGTCGGCGGCGAAGGTGGCGGTGACCAGGAAGGAGGGTTCGAACCTCACACGCCACCGCCGACCTCGTCGAACAGCCGCTGCATCTCCACCCGGTACACGGTCTGCGGCCGGCCCGCGCCGGTGCTGACGTGCACGCCGATCTCCTCGGCGTAGCCCGCGGCACGTAGGGAGTTGAGCAGCCTGCGGGCCGAGCGGACCTCCACCCCGTACGCGTCGGCCAGGCCCCGCGCGGTCACCTCGTTCGGGTCAGTCTGGTGCAGCGCCTCGAGCAGCCGGCGGGTGGACAGCGGCCCGAGCCGCAGTTGCTCGCTGATGCGCAGCACCCCGGAGGCGGTCTCGCGCAGCCGTTGCTTGACCGGGCTCTCGCGGCTGGAGTAGATCTCCCCGTCGGGAAAGACCACGTGGGTGTCGCCGCTGGCACGGCCGAGCGCCACCGCCTTACGGGCGTTGTCCTCGGCGGCGGCGATGGTGGTGCCGGCGCCGAAGCCGACGGTGTGCTCGACGTCGACGCCACGCAGGGTGAGCAGCGTCGCGTGGCCGGAGCGCTGCCGGGCGATGGCGCTCTCCACGGTGCCCCGGGTGGTGGTGATCAGCAGCGTCCGGTCGTCGATCGTGCTCAGCCTGCCCCGCATCCGCTCGGCGTGTTCCAGCAGTGCCTCGCGCAACCGCAGCCGCTGCCGTTCCACCTGGTACGGGTCGTGCCCGCGACCGGCCTGCTCGGCCACCTCGATCATCATGACCGCGATCTGGGTGGCCCGGGACTGCCGGATCTCCGCGGCGAGCCAGGCCCGGCGCAGGGCGTCGCGGACCGAGGCGCGGGTGTGTTCGACACGCCAGACCGGCACGCCGCTCTCGCGCAGGTCCCGGTGGACCGCGCCGAGGCAGGTCAGGCACGCCTCGACGGCCCCGGAGGCGTACCGCTCGCGGTGGAAGGCGACGATCTGGTCGAGGCCGGAGAAGAGCAGGCCGGAGGAGTCGGCGATGGGCAGGATCTCGGTGGGCGGGGTCAGCTCGATGTCGTGGTAGGTCTCCCGGACGGTGTCGGCCTCGATGGTGTCCACGCTGACCGTGGGCAGCCGTCCACCGTTGGCCAGCAGCATCCGCGACAGCGTGCGGTAGAGGTCGATGCCGGCGTGCGGCATGTAGTCGATCTCGGCGCGCAGCCCTCCGGCGGAGGCTGCGAAGGCGTGCGGGATGCGCCCGGTGAACAGCAGCACCTGGCACAGTTCGTCGAGCTCGCGGGCCAGCTCGGGGGCCTGCTCGGGTCGGGTGTAGGCGCGGGCTGTGAGATCCCCGGCGCGTCCCTCGCCGGCGGAGACCTCCTGCACGAGCCGGATCGAGTCCTCCGGTCCGATGATGCCGATCACCTTGTCGCCTCCACGTCGTCGCCCTCGGGTCGGCTGCTCAGCCGGTGTGGACGGTGCCCACGACACCGTCACTGACCGGCGATGCCAGCAGGACCAGCGTGGACGCGACGTCCTCCGGCCGACCAAGGGCGGCCTCGATCTCCCCGACCCGGTCCCCGTCCGCGCCGTTGGCCCGTGCCTCGGCCAACGACCTGCGCATCAGCGGCGTGTCGATGTCGCCGGGGCAGAGCGCGTGCACACGGATCCCGTGCGGACGGAATTGTCGGGCCAGGGTGAGCGCCAGGCCGTGCAGCCCTCCCTTGCTCGCGCCGTAGGGTACCGACCCGGATCCGTTCTGTACGCCCGCCTTGGAGCCGACGAGCACGAGCACAGCCGAGCGGCCGGTGAGGTGTCGCACGGCGTGCTTGGCGACGAGGAACGGTCCGGTCAGGTTGACCGCGATCACGTGGGCCCAGAGTTCGGCGGTGACCTCCCGGACGTCCAGGCCCTGCCCGCGCATGACGCCCGCCACGTGCAGCACGGCGTCGATCCCGCCGAGTTCGGCGGCGGCCCCGTCGAGCGCGGCAGCGACCTCGGCCTCGACGGTCACGTCGACCTGCCGGGCGCAGGCGCTCGCCCCGCCCTCGCGGGCCTGCTCGGCGGCTCGGGCCGCGCCGGCGCCGTCGGCGTCCAGCACGGCCACCGACGCGCCGGCGGCGGCCGCGGCCCGGACGGTGGCCAGGCCGATGCCGGAGGCGCCACCGACGACGACCACCCGCCGGCCGGCCAGCAGCCCGGCCGGCGGGGCGTCGACGGTCACGGACGGACCGTCCGGCGTACCGCTGCCACCACGTCGGCGGCCTCGGGCACCACCGCGGCCTGCAGGGCCGGGGCGGCGGGCATCGGCACGTCCGGGGTGGCCACCCGGGCGACCGGGGCGCGCAGGTCGGCGAAGCACTCGGCGGCGGCCCGGGCCGCGATCTCCGCGCCGAACCCGCCGGTCAGGTTCGCCTCGTGGGCGACGACCAGCCGGCCGGTGCGCGCCACCGAGGCGGCAACGGTGTCGAAGTCGAGCGGGTTGAGCCAACGCAGGTCGATCACCTCGGCCTCGATGCCCTCCTCGGCCAGTTCACCCGCCGCGTCCAGGGCAGCCCCGACCATCCGGGACCAGGCGACCACGGTGACGTCGTCGCCAGGTCGGACGACGCGGGCACCGCCGACGGGTTCGACCGGGGCGTCGGTGCGCACGGGTCCGCGCGTCGGGTAGAGCATCCGCGCCTCGGCGACGATCACCGGATCGTCGCTGACCACGGCCGTGCGCAGCATCTGGTACGCGTCGTCGGGGGTGGCCGGCAGGGCGACGCGCAGGCCGGGGGTGTGCGCGAAGTACGCCTCCGGCGAGTGGGAGTGCTGGGCGCAGGCGCCGGGCGAGTAGCCCTGCTGCATCCGGATCACCAGCGGGGCCTTCCACCTGCCGTTGCTGGAGTAGTGGACAGTGGAGATCTGGTTGACGAACTGGTCCATGGCCACGAACGAGAAGTCGGCGTACATGATCTCGGCGATCGGGCGCAGGCCGGTCATCGCCGCCCCGAGGGCCATGCCGAGGAAACCGGTCTCGGAGATCGGGGTGTCGAAGATGCGGGCGGAGCCGAACCGCTTGTGCAGCCCCTTCGTGGCGCCGAACGGCCCGCCGGGCAGGGCGACGTCCTCTCCGAAGTACACGGTGTCGTCGCGGCTGTCCAGGGCCCAGGTGAGCGCGGCGTTGACGGCCTGGATGTAGCGCAGGGACTCAGACATGGACGTGCTCCTTGGCGGTCGCCGGGTCCGGGAACGGCACGGCGCGGGCGGCGGTGACGGCGGCCTCGACCTCGGCGGCCACCTCGGCGTCGATGGCGTCGAGCCGGGCACTGAGCGCGGGGTCGGCGGCCTGCCGGATCCGGGCCAGGGGCTCGCGTCCGCGGGCGGCGGCGATCTCGCCGGCCGGCCGGTAGTGCTGCACGTCGCCGCTGTAGTGGCCGACCAGCCGTTCGGTCATGGCCTCCACGATGGAGGGTCCGACGCCCTCGCGGGCCCGGGTGACGGCCTCGGTGACGGCCTCGGCCACGGCGTCGGCGTCGTTGCCGTCGACGACCCGACCGGGAATGCCGTACCCGGCGGCCCGTTCGGCGAGCTGGCGGACGCGGACCATGTCCTCGATCCGGGACATCTCGGAGTAGACGTTGTTCTCCACGACCAGCACCAGCGGCAGGTCCAGCACGGCGGCGAGGTTGATCGCCTCGTGGACGTTGCCCTGGTTCATCGCGCCGTCGCCGATGCTGACCAGCGACACCGCGCCGCTGCCGGTGCGCTGCGCGGTGAGCGCGGCGCCGGCGGCGACCGGCACTCCGGCCCCGACGATGGAGTTCTCCCCGACGAACCAGCGGCTCGGGTCGGACAGGTACGGCGAGGCAGCCCGGCCGCCGCAGAGGGCGGAGTCGCGTCCCATCATCTCGGCGAAGAGCCCGGCCAGGTCCACGCCCCGGGCGACCGCCCAGCCGTGACCCCGGTAGGTGGCGGTCACGTGGTCGCCGTCGCGTAGCGCCCGGCAGGCGCCGACCGGGATCGCCTCCTGGCCGTTGCACAGGTGGATCGAACCCGGGATCTCGCCGTCGTCCTTGAGGGCGGCCAGCCGCTCCTCGAACCGGCGGATCCGGGCCATGAGCCGATAGTCGTCCGGCAGACCCATCACACCCCCAAAAGCAGTTAGAGCCTTATTGCGGCTCGTTCGTTCCGAAGCCTAGACCAGCCCTACAAGGCTATGGAAGAGTGCAGTAGCAAGTTTCTGGCCGTTATTGGTCTCTAATTTTGGGGGCAGGTATGGAGATCACCGCCGTCGACTCGGTGGTGCTGGGCGACGCGCACTTCGTCCAGCTGCACACATCGGACGGGCTGGTCGGCGTCGGGCAGTCCGCCTGCTGGGGCTACCCCGTCGCGGTGCACGCCGTGGTGGAGGCGTTCCGTCCCCATCTGCTCGGCGCCGACCCCGGTCGCATCGAGCACCACTGGCACCACCTCTACCGGATGGGCCCGTTCCGGGGTTCCGTGCTCTCCGCCGCCGTCGCCGCGGTGGACATCGCCCTGTGGGACCTGCTCGGCAAGCGCCTCGGTGTCCCGGTCTGGCAACTGCTGGGCGGCCGGGTACGCGAGCGGATCCGCCTGCACCTGCTGCTGCCGGGCACCGGCGCGGAGGCGCTGGCAGCGCAGGCGGCGGCGGCCGTGGCCGACGGCTTCACCGCGGTCAAGTTCGACCCGCTGCCGGCCGACTACGCCGACCTGTCGCTGGCCCGGCTGGTCATGTCCACCGAGGCCACCACGGCGGCGGTACGCGACACCGTCGGCCCCGACGTGGACCTGCTCGTCGAGCTGCACCGCAAGCTCACCCCGTTGCAGGCGGAGGCGGTCGTGCCCGCGCTGGCCCGGCACCTGCCGCTGCTGGTGGAGGACCCGATCCAGATCGACAGCGTCAGCAGCCAGGGCGACGTCGCCCGGCGGGCCCTCGGCGTGCCGATGGCCAACGGCGAACGGCTGCACACCATCTGGGAGTTCAAGGAGCTGCTCGCCCAGGGCGGCGCCCAGTACGTCCGCCCCGACCTGGGCCTGGCCGGCGGCATCAGTCACGCCCGCAAGATCGCCGCATTGGCGGAGGCGCACCACGCCGCGGTGGTCAGCCACAACTGCCTCGGCCCGCTGCTGACGATGGCCTCGGTGCACCTCGACACCGCCATCCCCAACTTCGTGGTGCAGGAGTACTCCCCCCTCGACGACCAGCTGGCCGAGGGCCCGGCGCGGGCCTGCGTGCGGCGCGAGGGTGGCTTCCTGCCGGTGCCCGAGGAGCCCGGGCTCGGTGTGACGCTCGACCTCACCGACGCCACGCCCCTGGACCTGACGGGCCGGCCCCTGCACCGCATCCCGCTGCGCGCGGACGGCTCCGTGGCGTACGCGGTCTGAGCACACCCGACCCTCGCCCGGCGGCGTGCGCCGTCGGGCGAGGGTCGTACGGGCCGGCTCGCTCACGCCCGGGGCGGCTGGCCCGCGTGGTGGAAGACCGGGTACGCCCACAGCGGCTCGCCGTCGGCGTCGGCGATCTCGGCGAACAGGTGCGCCAGCGACCGCGTCCACCGCGCCTGCACGGCGGAGGCCCCGGTGACCCGGCGCGCCTGCGGGTACCCGTCGCGGGTGCGCAACACGCAGATCAGCAGCAGCCCGTGCCGGTAGATGTGGTAGTCGTAGACGCCGGCCTCGTCCAGCAGCGCCGACATCTCCGGCCAGATCTCGGCGTGGCGACGCTCGTATTCACCCTCGGCGCCCGGGCGCAGCCGGTAGAGGTGACACAGCTGCGCCCCGGGCCCCGCGGCTTCGGGATCGACCGCCGGCCCGGTGCCGCCGGAGCCGGGCACGATACCGCCGGGACCGCCGGGGCCGACCGGGCCGCCGGGACCGGGGCCCTCCGCTGGTGGGCTCACTTGCCGGAGCCGGCGAGCGCGCCGGAGACGAGCTGACGCTGGAAGACCAGGTAGATGATCAGCACCGGCAGCAGGGCGACGATCAGGCCGGCGCTGACCAGCGGCACCGACACGTCGTACTGGCCGCTGAGCAGGGAGACACCCACCATCAGGGTCTTGCTGTCGGAGCCGCCCATGATGACCAGGGGCAGCAGCAGGTCGTTCCACATCCAGACGAAGTTGAAGATGGCCAGCGCCGCGAGGGCCGGCGCGGCGATCGGCGCCAGCAGCCGGAACAGGATGGTGAAGTGGCCCGCGCCGTCGACCCGGGCCGCCTCGATCAGCTCGTCGGGCACCTGCTGGAAGTAGCCCGCCAGCTGGTAGGTGCCCAGCGGCAGTCCGAACGCCGCGTACGCCAGGATCAGCCCCTGGTACTCGCCGGACATGCCCAGGTCCAGCACGGTCTGGTAGAGCGGGTAGATGATCGCCTGACCGGGGATGGTCAGGGTGATGATGATCAGCAGGAAGACCACCTTGCCGCCGCGGAAGCGCAGTTTCGTCACCGCGTACGCGACCAGCAGCGCGGCGAGCACCGACAGCACCAGCCCGCCCACGGTGGTGATCAGCGAGTTGAGCAGCAGCCGGGGCATGTCCATCCGGCGGAACGCCTCGAGGTAGTTGTCGAGGGTGATCCCGCTCGGCAGGCCCAGCGGGTCCTGGGCGAAGCCGGTCTGCGTCTTCAGCGAGCTGACCACCGTGAACAGCAGCGGGTAGACCGCCGCGACCGCGACGACGACCAGCGCGAACGTGAGCAGGTAGCGCCCGGCGCGGGCGAATTGGCGCTGGTTCATCGCGGCTTCCTGGTCCCCTCTGTGAACATGTGCCGCACGCTGAAGATCGAGAGCACGGCGACGAAGACGAACAGCGCGATGCCGATGGCGGAGCCGTAGCCGCGGTCCAGGAACTGGAAGGTGGTCAGGAAGACCAGGTACTCCGGCAGCATCGTGGCGTCGCCCGGCCCGCCCTGGGTCAGCGCGTAGATCAGCGGGAAGAGCCAGATCAGAACGCCCGAGGCGCACAGCACGCTCCAGTACGCCACGGTGGGCCGAAGCATCGGCACCACCACGGAGAGCAGGCGCCGCCAGAACCCGGCGCCGTCGAGGTAGGCCGCTTCGAGGGTCTCCTCGGGGATGGTGGCCAGCCCGGCCAGGTAGGTCATCACGCCCAGGCCGAAGAAGCTCCACAGCGCGACCGCGACCAGTGAGAACAGCGCGCTGTGGCGGCCGTTGAGCCACTCGATCGCCAGCGGTTCGAGGCCGACGGTACGCAGCAGGGCGTTCAGGGGCCCGTCGGGGGCGAGGATCTGCCGGAACATGATCCCGACGACGATCGGGGCGATGGTGTACGGGACGAAGTAGACGGCCCGGAAGAACTTCCAGCCCGGCGAACGCTGGTGGATCAGCAGCGCCAGCACCAGCGGCAGCACGATCCACACCGGCAGGGTGGCCACCACCAGCAGCGCGTTGCGGAAGCTGGTGAGCACCATCGGGTCGTCGAGCATGCGGGTGTAGTTGTCGGCCCCGGCGAACGAGCTGCCACCGAACCCGCTGGACGACTCGGTGCTGGTGATCACTCCCCGGATCAGGGGCACCACCTTGAACATCACGGCCAGGACCAGCGCGGGCAGCACCAGCACGGCGCCCAGCCACCACTCGCGGGCACGGCCGGGGCGCGGGGGCCGCCGGGCGGGTCGGGTCGGCTTGTCGGCGGCCACCGGCTCCGGCAGCGGCGCGGTGGAGATCGTCATCTGGCTTCCTTCTCCGGCTGGCGGGGCGGGGCGTCGCCGCCCCGCCCCGTACGGCTAGTTGCCCTGCTTCTTGGTGGGGCTGCGCTCCAGCGCCTGCTGCATCTGCTCGGCCCACTTGTCGACGGTGAGCTGACCGAGGCTCACCTGCTGCCAGCCGCGGGCCAGCGCGTCGGCCTCGGGTCCGGAGAGCATCACCCCGGCGTGCAGGGTCGGCTCGGCGACCAGCTCCTGGATCTTCTGGAAGGCCGGCGAGGAGGGCAGCAGCGCCTTGTCGACGTTCTTGTTCAGCGGCTGGCCCTTGGCGTGCTTCACCCACAGCTCGCCGTTCTCCTTGCCGGCGAGCCAGGTGATGAACTCCAGTCCGGCGTCCTTCTTCTCGCTCCACTTCGTCACGCCGTAGACGGCGCCCTCGATGCCGGAGAACTTCTGCGCCAGCGCGGCGCCGGGTTCGGCTGCCGGCCAGCGGGTGACGCCGAGCTTGTCGTCGCCGAGGGCCTTGCCGAACGCCTCCCAGTTCACCGCGTCGGAGATGATCGTCCCGGCGAACGCGGCGTCGCCGCGCTGGAAGATGTCCGCGCCGTCGGGAAGCATCGTGATCGACGGCGCGTTGCTGTTCGCCCAGCCCTTGGTGGTGATCTCGGCGAGCTTCTCCAGCACCGCGACCAGCTTCGGGTCCTTCCAGGACAGGGTGCCGGCCAGCAGGCCGCGGATGTCGTCCTCGCTCAGGTAGCTGCGGGCGATCTCGGGGAAGTCCCAGTACGCGGGGAAGGTGCCCGACAGCCCCAGGGCCAGGCAGGTCTTGCCGGCCTTCTTCACCGCCTCGCAGGCGGCGCTGAACTCCGTCCAGGTCGCCGGCGGCTTCTCGGGGTCGAGTCCGGCGGCGGTCAGGATGCTCTTGTTGTAGTAGAGGACGTTGCCCTGGTACGAGAAGGGCACGCCGTAGCAGGGCTTGGCGGTGTCGAAGCCCTCGCAGGCGCCGCTGTAGGTGACGAGGTCCTTGTTGATCTCGGCCGCCTTGTCGCCCAGCGGCACGTACGCGCCGCGCCGGTCAAACAGCTCCAGGCCGGCGTTGTTGGCCATCACGTCCGGCCCCGACTGGGACGTGATGTAGGGGCCCTGCACCTCGGGATACTTGTCGAACGGCACCGACTGCATGTCCAGCTTGATGTCCGGGTGGCTGGCCTCGAAGCTGGTCTTGACCTGCTTCCAGTACTCGGTGCCGCCCGGCTCCCAGGTCAGCACCTTGAGGGTCACCGGGCCACCCGAGGCGTCGTCACCTCCGCACCCGGAGAGCAACGCGGCGGCGGCCATGCCGGCGGCGACGACGCCGGCGGCCAATCTACGTCGGATCATCAGCAGAAGCTCCTGTCAGCGAGGGGGATGGGGGAACTCGGCGGGGGGCGCCGTCGGCGGTGGCGCTGTCGACGACGGCGGCGGCGATCTGCACCACGTGCAGCCCGTCGGCGAGGGGAACGACCGGGGTGGGTCCGTCGCCGTCCAGCCGGCGCAGGAAGTGCCGCAGTTCGGCGGCGAGCGCGCCACCGCCGTCGGCCGGGGAGAGCAGCCAGTCCGGCGCCTCCGTCCGCTCGGCCTGCACGAGCAGCGTGGGGTGCCCGAGGTCGACGTGGCCGACCCCGTCGGTGCCGTACACCTCGACCAGATCGAAGGTGTGGTGGGGGGTGTGTTCGGGCAGGAGGTAGCTGTTGCGGACCGACGACACGACGCCGTTGGCGTGTCGAAGCTCCGCCCACACCAGCACCGGCATCGCCGATCCCGGGCGGGTCCGGGCCGCCGCGCGGACCTCGACCACCGGCGACTGCGCGTACCACAGCGCCAGGTCGATGTCGTGCACGGCGGTCAGCAGGGCGGGATGTTCCTCGGGGAAGAGCCGGGTCAGGGTGCGGGGGCGGTCCCGGCGCGAGGAGACGGCCAGCACCTGACCCAGCCGGCCGTCGCGGACGGCGTCGTGCAGCGCCCGGTGGGCGGGGCTGTACCGCAGGATGTGTCCCGGCTGGCAGAGCACCCCGTGCGCCTCGGCGGCGGCGACGATGGCGGCGGCGTCGGCGACGGTCGCGGCCAGCGGCTTCTCGACCAGGACGGGCACCCCGGCGGCGATCAGGGCGACGGCGACGGCGCGGTGCGCCGAACCCGGTACGCACACGGACGCGGCGTCCGACGCGCCGGCGGCGAGCAGGTCGGCGACGGTGGGATAGGTGTGCGGGATGCCGTGGCTGACGGCCACCCGCTGCCGGGTGGTCGCGTCGGGGTCGACGAGCGCGTCGACGCGTACGCCCAGGGCCTGGTAGGCGGCCACGTGCCGGATGCCGAACGCGCCCCCGCCGACCACCGCCACCCGCGGTCCGTCGCTCATCCGTCCACCGCCCCGGCGGACGCCGGCGCGGCCTGCGCGACGCCGGCCCGCAGCCGACCGTCGAGAACCGCCCGCGTGAGCCGTTCCAGGGCGGCCACCCCCGTCACGAGGCACCGCTCGTCGACGTCGAACGCGCCGGAGTGCAGCGGGGCTCCGCCGCGCTCGCCGGTGACGCCCAGCTTGACGTAGAGGCTCGGACCGAGCGCGCCGAGCAGCGCGAAGTCGTCCGTGGTCAGGGGCGGTACCGGCAGGTCGACGACGTCGACGGTCCCGGGCAGCTCGGCGTGCGCGAGGGCGACCAGTTCGGCGGCGTTGCGCACGGGGGGCATCTCGTTGGCCCAGGTGAAGCGCACACCGAGATCGAGGGCCGCGGCCTGCTGGCGGGTGACGCGTTCGATCACGGCCTTGAGTCGCTCCCGGACGGCCGGGTCGTGGGTGCGCAGGGTCCCGGTCGCCTCGGCGCTCGCGGCGACCTGGCTCTGGCTCGCCCCGCCGGAGATGGTGCCGATGTTGAAGGCGACCAGTTCCTCGGGGTTGCGGGCCCGGGCGACGGCGGCGTGCAGGGTGGTGACCATGGCGGTGAGGCCGAGGATGGCGTCGCGCCCCAGCGCCGGGGTCGCGGCGTGCGCGGCCAGCCCGAGCACCTCGACGCGGAACGCGTCCTTCGCCGCCATCGCGGTGCTCCGGTCGACGCCGAGCGTGCCCGCCGCCAGGTCGGGCCAGCAGTGCAGGCCGAGCACCGCGGCGAACCGGCGGTCGCGGAACGCCTCGTCGGCGAGCACCGCGGCGGCGCCGGAGTCGGCTCCGAACGGAATCTCCTCGGCGGGCTGGAACAGCAGGGTCACCGAGCCCCTAGCCGGTGGATCGGCGGCGAGCCGGGCGGCGACTCCGTAGGCGACGGTCATGTGCACGTCGTGCCCGCAGGCGTGGCAGACGCCGGGATTGCGGGAGGCGTACGGCTCCTGCTTGGCGTCCTGAACGGGATAGGCGTCCATATCGGCCCGAAGGAGAACCTCGGGTCCGGGCGCAGCTCCATCGATCTCCAGAGTCAGGCCGGTGCCGGCAATTCCGGTCCGGATCCGGCCCAGTGGCCGCAACAACCCCACGAGGGTGGCGGCCGTTTGCCGCTCCGTGAACCGCAGCTCAGGGTGTTGGTGAAGCTGGCGCCGTAGCCGGACCAGCTCATCAACGTCATCGCCTTCCAGCGCCACGCGGTTCACCCCTTGCTCGCGTCCTCAGTTACGGACCTAATTGAGACAAGAACCTAAGTCAGGGGTGCCGTCACGTCAATGGCCTGCGGAAATTTGGGCTAGGGTCCGATCATGCGACGCGCTGACGCCCACCTGCACCTGTTCGCCGACGGCTACCCCGGCCGCTACGGCCGCTCCCCCGCCGGCGGCGACGAACTGGCCGTCTACCAGGGCATACGTCACGAGCACGGCATCGAACGGGCGCTGGTGGTCGGCTACGAGGGCGAGCCGCGCTTCGCGGGCAACAACGACCATCTCGCCCGCCTGGCCGCCACGCACGACTGGATCGCCCCGGTCGCCTACGTCCCACCAGGCGGACGGACGGAAGCGGGCGGGACCGGAACCTGGCTGTCCGCCGGCTTCGTCGGCGTCGCCGCGTACCTGCCCGACGCCGCGGCCGCCGAGGCGTTCGCCGCCTGGACGACGCAGGAGGCGCCGACGCTGAACGGCGCCGGGGCGATGGTGAGCCTCAACGCCACCCCCGCGGCGACCACACGGCTCGGTCCGGCCCTGGCCGCCCTGGACGGCTGCACCGTGCTGTTCAGCCACCTCGGCCTGCCCGGGGAGCACGCCGAGGCGCCCACCCGCGCGACGGCGGAGGCCGTCCTCGCTCCCCTGACGCGCATGGCCCGGCTACCCCACGTCGGGGTCAAGCTTTCCGGCCTGTACGCGGTCAGCCACCCGGCACACGCCTTCCCGCACCGGGCGGCCCGCCCCTTCGTCGACCTGCTCCTCGACCGCTTCGGCCCACGGCGCCTGTACTGGGGATCCGACTTCTCCCCGAGCCTCGACCACGTGTCCTTCGCCCAGGCGGCCGACCCGACCGGTCTCGACGGGCTGTCGGCCGGGGACCGCGACGCCGTCCTCGGCGGCAACCTCCTGCGCGCCCTCGACCGCCACGCCGCCGCCACCGGGCGACAGCCGGCGGCGTCCCCGCCGGAAGCGGGCCGGATACCCTCCCCGTCGTGACCCACGAGAACGAGATCACCGAGCCGGTCGACCTGTGCCTCGCGGGTGGGCGGCTCAATCCCGCCGCCGTGGGCTGGAGCCGCCGCCCGCTGCACCGGGCGAACCTGCGCGGCTGGGGCCGCAACAAGCGCTGGGAGTACTGGGGGGTCGTCACGCCGACCCACATCGTCGGCCTGGTCGCCTCGTCGCTGGACTACGCGGGGGTGCACAGCCTCTACGTGCTCGACCGCGCGACGAAGGCCGAGATCGACAGGAACGCGGTGGTCCCCTTCGCCCGGGGCGCCCTCTTCCCGCCGGTCAGCGGGGCGGGCGCCGTTCGGGCGCGCGGCGGCGGGCTCTCGATCGACATCGGCCAGGCGCCGTCGGGCACCACCATCCGCGCCACCGCCCCCGGCCTGGAGGTCGACCTCGTGGTGCCGCTGCCGGCGGGTCATGATTCGCTCGGCGTGGTGGTGCCCTGGAGCACCCGCCGGTTCCAGTACACCGTCAAGGACCTCGGCCGCCCCGTGCGCGGCACCCTGCGGGTCGACGGCGTGGCCCACCCGATCGCCGGGGCGGACTCCTTCGCCGTGCTCGACCACGGTCGCGGCAGGTGGCCGTACGCGATCCGCTGGAACTGGGCCGCCGGCAGCGGCCCGGGTCGGGCGATCCAGCTCGGCGGTCGGTGGACCGACGGCACCGGCTCGACCGAGAACGGCCTCTTCCTCGACGGCCGGCTGCACAAGATCGGCGACGAGCTGCGCTGGGAGTACGACCGCGCCGACTGGTCGCGGCCGTGGCGGATCAGCGGCGCGCGGGTGGGCGTGGAGTTCCACCCCTTCCACGAGAAGATCGCCAGGACCAACTTCGGTGTGCTCGCCAACGAGACGCACCAGTGCTTCGGGCACTTCACCGGCTGGGCGGCGGCCGACGACGGCGAGCGCGTCGACCTGGACGGGCTGGTCGGCTGGGCCGAGGAGGCACGCAACCGCTGGTAGCGGCGAGGGGGCCGGAGGTGGGCGCCGGGCGCGCCGGGCGCGGCACCTGGCCCTAGGGTGGGCGGTATGGCAAGCCCTGGCCCCTCCGCCGACGGCTCGGCGGCCCGGAATCCGCTCACCCTGCTCACGCTCGACGCACTCCGGCAGCGCACCAGCGTGAAATGGCGCATGTTCCCGCCCGACGTGCTCCCGCTCTGGGTCGCGGAGATGGACGTGCCCCTCGCTCCCCCCGTGGCCGACGCGCTCCGCCGCGCGGTCGACCTCGGCGACACCGGCTACTCGTACGGGACGGCGTACGCGGAGGCGATCGGCGACTTCGCCGCACGGCGTTGGGGATGGCAGGACTTCCGCGTCGCGCACACCTCGGTCGTGCCCGACGTGATGATGGGCGCCGTCGAGGTGCTCCGGCTCGTCACCGACCCCGGCGACGCGGTCGTGGTCTGCTCCCCCGTCTACCCGCCCTTCTACGCCTTCGTCACCCACGCCGACCGGCGGGTCGTCGAGGCCCCGCTCGGGCCCGACCGGCGCATGGACCCCGCCGCCCTCGACGAGGCCTTCCGCCGCGCGCGGGCCCACGGCCGCCGGCCGGCGTTCCTGCTGTGCAATCCGCACAACCCGACAGGCGTCGTCCACCGGCGCGACGAGCTCGAGACCGTCGCGGCGCTGGCCGACCGGCACGGCGTGCGGGTGGTCTCCGACGAGATCCACGCTCCCCTGGTGCTGCCGGGGGCGCACTTCACCCCGTACCTCACGGTGGCCGGCGCCGAGAACGCGTTCGCCCTGGTCTCCGCCTCGAAGGCGTGGAACCTGGCGGGTCTCAAGGCTGCGCTCGCGGTCGCCGGACCGCGGGCCGTGGCCGACCTCCGCCGCATGCCGGAAGAGGTCAGTCACGGGCCCAGCCACCTCGGTGTCATCGCGCACACCGTCGCGTTCCGCGAGGGCGGGCCGTGGCTCGACCTCCTCCTCGACGGTCTCGACGGCAACCGCGCGCTGCTCGCGACGCTGCTGGCGAAGCACCTTCCGTCCGTGCCGTACCACCGGCCCGAGGGCACCTACCTCGCCTGGCTGGACTGCACGGGGCTGGGCGTCGACACGGAGCAGCCGGCCGACGACACCGGCGTGGTCAGCGACGTCGCCGGGCCGGCGAAGATGTTCCTCGACCGCGCGCGGGTCGCCCTCAGCTCCGGGCACGTCTTCGGCACCGGCGGGACCGGCTTCGTACGGCTCAACTTCGCCACCTCGCCGGCGATCCTCACCGAGGCCGTCACCCGCATGGGCGACGCGATCCGCTGAGGACGCCCGCCGTCGGCGCGGGCCGGGCGGCAGCACGTCCGGCGCGGCGTTCGCGGTGTTCGCGCACGGGTCGTCAGCTGGCCCGGCAACCCGAGGCGTTCACTCACCGTCAGCGCCGCCGGAGCGCTCGGCGTCAGCCGGCTGGTCGAACAGCCGCTGGTAGCGCTGCACCGCGAGCAGGACCGCCAGCTGACCGAGCGCGCTGACGGCGGCGGCGAACTGGTCGAGGTAGAACACCAGCAGGTTCACCACGCTCAGTGAGGTGACCAGGCCGGCCCGGGCGAGCTCCACGGCGCGGCGAGCCGTCCCGCGCAGCAGCAGCCCGGCGGCCACGAGGAGCGCGGTGCCCACGCCGGCGTCCAGCAGCGCCCGGACGAGCAGGAGCAGCACCCCGCGGCGGTCCTGGATGTCGACGCGGGCGAACTCGTTGGCGGTGGTGAGCACCCCCTCGGTGGTGCCGTCGCGCAGGTCGACAGCGACGGCGACGATCGTGACGAGGTCGCTGAGCGTGACGAAGCCAAGCAGCCCCAACGCCAGGACCAGCCCGACGCGCAGCCGACCCCGGGTCAACGACCGCGCCACCCAGGCCCGCACGGCGACCGCGAACCGGGCGATCCGTCCGGACCGGTGCTCGTACGGCGGCAGCACACCGGGCTCCGTCAGCTCCAGCAGCGCCGCGGCCAGCGGCTGCAACCGGTCGTCGTCCGGACCCGCGGCGGCGGCGCCGAGTCGTCGCCGCAGCTGGGCCCGGTCCCGTTCGCTGAGCCTCCCGTCGACGGCCTCGCCGAGCAGCTCCAGCGCGGCGTGCAGTTGCGCCCGCGTGCCCTCTACCCGCGTGCTGCGGGCGCGCACGTAGAGCCACACGCCGATGAGGAAGGCCGCGTAGGCGATGGGCGCGGCGGCCGGGAAGAAGTAGTCGTTGTCGGCGGTGATGAACTTGCCGACCTCGTCGATGAAGAGGCCGGTGCCGATCCCGGCCAGCAGCGCCGCCCCGAGCAGCGCGGCCCGGTTGACGACAAGCAGCGGGACGAGCGCGGCAACGAACAACGACAGGCCACCCCACAGGGCGTGCGAGATGTGCAACGTGCCGCCGCCGACCTGCGGATAGCCGGTCAGCGCGAGGAATGCGCGGGTGCCGAGGACCGCACCGCCGAACCCGATCAGCATCAGCAGCATGTAGTGCTCCGCGTCCAGTCGCGCCACCAGGCGGCGAGAGGAGCGACGGTGGGACGGGAAGCTCACGTGGACAGCAAACACCTGACGGCAGGGTGCCGGTGGCACCTCCGCCAAACGCGGGCACGGCCTCGGTCCGTCGACCGGCGGACGGTGCCGGGCGTCAACCGCCGGCGCCGGCGGTCAGGTCGAAGTCGGCGACGACCGGTGCCCGCCCCACCCACACGAGGTTGCCGTCGGTGAACCTGTCCCCGGCCGGGTACCAGCGGCCGGGCCCGAAGGAGCAGTCGCACCGTAGCTTGACCAGTTGCCCGGGGAGCATCGGAAGTCCGTACGACGTGCCGACGTCCACCGCGCCGACGACGTCGCCGGTGAGGGCGTCGAAGGCGACGACCGTGCTGTAGGCCGCCAACTCGTCGGCGCGGATCGACCCACCCACGGTGGTCGGAGACCGCAGGGCCTGGTGAAGCGTGGCGGTGCCGCCGGGGCGCACCCGGACCGTCCGGGCCAGCAGGGCGGCGCCGACACCACCGGACCACTGGGTCGCGATCCCCGTGCCGGAGAACCGCAGGGCCCAGTCGTACGGCCCGAGCCCGGTGATGCTGTAGCGGCCGGTGTCGTCGGTGATCGGCGTGTCGGGGCTGTACTTCGGGTGCGGCACGAACGGCACCACGGCGACGTGGGCACCCGGGACCGGACGCCCGCTCGCCGCGTCGGTGAGTACGCCCGAGATCCGGCCGGGCGGGTCGAGCCGGACCGGTGGGGCGGCGGTCGTGGCACCGGCGCCGACAGTGACCACCCACGCCCGGTGGCGCTCCCCGGTGCCGCCCTGCCCACCGACCCATTGGCGCCCGTACCGTGCTGCCTCGTAGGGCTGGGCGAAGAGCCGGTAGCGTCCCGGCTCCACCCCGGTCACCTCGATCCCGCCCCGGTCGTCGGTGCAGCCACCGACACTGCCGAGTTGACTCTCGCCGATGGACACCCGGGCGAGTCGGTCGCGGTCCAGCGGTACGAGGCTCACGCAGGCGCGGGCCGGCGCACCGGTGCCGGCGTCCTGGACCGTCGTCGTCACGCTGCCGGTGGCCGACGCGGCGCTGGCGGGAGCGGGAGCGACGGGCAGCAGGAGGAGCGCGGCGGCCATGCCGGCGGCTGCCCAATTGCGTCGCCTGAGCTGAGGATCGGTCATCGAGGGCTCCAGTGGGCTGCGGTGACGGCCGACATCCGCCACCGTAGCGGCCACCCGTGGGCCGGGCTGTCGGGTCGGTGACCGCCACGCTGTCAACCCGCGGGATGACACTGACTATGATCGATCGGCCGACGGCTCGAGTCGCGCGGTCCACGAGGATCTGCCCGGCTCGACCGGGGCCTGCCGACCGTCCGGTGCGGGGAGCGACCCGGCCGGCCAGCACCGTCACCCACGCGCCGTCGGCCGATGCGGCCGTGGCGGCGGGCACCCGTGATCACAGAGGGAGTTCCATGAATCAGCATGACGGAACCGGTTGCTGCGGGGGCGGCGACGAGGGCGCACCCGGCATCAGCCGCCGTGGCGTGCTGCGCGCCGCGGCGTGGGGCGCGGGCGCCATGACCGTGGGCGGGGTGCTGACTCCCGGAACCGCGCACGCCGCACCCACGATCTACAACCCGTTCACCGCGTACCCGGTCACCGACACCTGGGAGGGCCACCTCCGCCGGGGCTCGCTCGGCGGCATCGACTACGGCATGGGCGTGGGCACGGCACTGCCGGCCTGCGGCGCCGGCACCGTCCAGAACATCCCCTACAACGGTACGGGTGGACACACCGTCACGATCCATCACGGTGACGGCTACCGCAGCCAGTACATGCACCTGTCGCAGTTCTCGCTCGCCGACGGCGCCAGCGTCGGCGCGGGCACGGTGGTGGGCCGCTCCGGCGGCGCCGCCGGGGCCCCCGGCTCGGGCAGCTCGACCGGTCCGCACCTGCACTGGCACATGATCGATCCGTCGGGCACCAGAATCAGCCCGCTGGTCTACATCGCGCAGAATCCGAGCCAGCAGTCGCGTCAGGTGTTCGAGGCGCCCAGCTTCAACGGCTGGCAGGCCCTACCGATCTCCGGCAGCGCGGGCGCGGTCACCGGCTCGGCGGTGGCCACGATCGGGGTGAGCACCACGAAGATCGTCTACACCCTCAACGGCGGCCGGATCTTCGAGGCGGCCAGCAACGCGGGCTGGCGCAACCTGTGGACCGGCGTCTCCGGCGCACAGGGCACCGCGCTGGCCGCGTTGAGCTGGAAGGGGGTGAAGCTCGTCTACAGCGTGGTCGGTGGCTTGGTGCACGAGGCGAGCAGCGGCAACGGCTGGCGCAACATCAGCACCGGCATCACCGGCGTGAGTTCGTCCTCGATCGCGGCGATCGAGATCGACGGGATCAAGTACGTCTACAGCATCGTCGGCGGTCTGGTGCACGAGGCGAGCAGCGCGAACGGCTGGCGCAACATCAGCACCGGTATCCCGGGCTCGGCGGTGGCGGCGATCGCGGCAGGCACCACGAAGATCGTCTACACCCTCAACGGCGGCCGGATCTTCGAGGCGGCCAGCAACGCGGGCTGGCGCAACCTGTGGACCGGCGTCTCCGGCGCGCAGGGCACGGCCCTGGCCGCGCTGCACTTCAACGGGGCGAAGCTGGTCTACAGCGTCACCGGCGGCTCCGTGCACGAGACGGCCAGCAACACCGGCTGGCGCAATCTGAACAGCGGGGTCCGCGGCTCCACGGCGGCCGTGCTGGCGGTGGGGAACAACAAGTACATCTACGCCGCCTGAGCCACCGGCGGGGGGCCTCCCGGGCGGGAGGTCCCCCGCCGACCGCTGTGATCCAATGCGACCATGGTTCGACAGCGGGTCCTAGCCGTCCTTCTGTTCTTGATCGCGCTTGGGGCGCTGGCAGCCTCGCACACGTTCCCGTTCCTTGACGACCTCCCCGAGCTGGCCGAGTCGGCGATCGCGTTCCTGGGCGCGGCGTGCCTCCTGACCGGGGTGTGGCTGTGGTTGCGGAAGCCACCGAACCGGTCGTCGCATTCGGCCGGCGACGGCGGCAGACACTGACGGACCCGGGTGGGCAAGGATCACCAGGGCCGGTCTGCGACACCCAGGAGGGTTCGCCGTGACCGCTGCCCCGGCACGCTCCCGCAACTACGAACCTCACCCGATCTGACGCGTCACCGTTCGGCGATCCATCCGAGCGCCGACAGGCGGCTGACCAGTCGCTCGACGTCGAGGGTCCGGAACATCCACAGCTCGTCGCGATCATCGACGTCGAACTCCAGCCCGGTGTTTCGCCAGCGCCGGATCGCGATCACATTGTCGACGGTGATCACGAGGGTTCCGGCCCAGATCTCCCGCAGCGTGATGGCGTGCTGATCCGCCCGTAGCCTCGCCGTCGGCCAGCCGGAGTCGGCGCGCACACCGCCCCCGACCTTGGGGACGACCCGGATACCGCCACGCGACGAGAACCCGCCCGAAGGCACTGATCTTGCCATTTCGATGCTTCCACGATGGTCGGGGGCAAGGGCAGGGAGGGCGGATCCGCAGGGCTGCCTCGCCCACGCAGCCATCCGGAACGCCCGGTCTCGCTTCGGAAGTCCGCACGGCGCACCGGCGGGCGCGGGTAGCGTCGCCGGTGTGAGGGTGTTGCTGCGGCACGGCCCTGGCGACGGGCAGGTGGTCGACGGCCGAGGCGAGACGGTGGTGTGAGGTGCCTGCCTGTACGAGCGGACCGGCGACCGCGAGGAACGCCACGGTCACACCCTGATCGTGTTCCGGCACCGGCCGGACTGCTGCGAGCCGTACGGGCGGGGCAGCGAGGACCGCTGCGAATGACGCCGGCGAGGCGCGCGGAGCGGCTGACGGCGGTTCCGCCGGCCTCAGCGGCGGGCGCCGCCGGCCTCAGCGGCGGGCGCCGCCGGGCCGGCCCCGGCCGGTTCCGGAGGCCCGGTGGCCGATGCGCGGAGCCCGTACCACCGCGGTGTTGCCCGCCCCAGGGCGGAAGTCCCGCGCCGCGGCGGCGACCATCTCGTCGGGATCGCCGGCGAGCGCCTGCCGGATGTGCGGCGGCACCACCTCCGACGTCGCCAACGCCATCCGGACCTGCACCGAGCGGTCGTCGACCAGGCGTCGCAGGTCCGCGTCGTCCAGCTCGACCGCGAGCACGAGCGCGACGCGGACGTCCACCACGGGATCCTGGGCGAGCGCGCTGCGCTGGGCGGCGGTGGTCCGCGGGTTGCGGGCGAGCCCCTTGCGTACGCGCGCGGTGCGGTCGGCCATCAGGGCGGTGATCACGTCGGGGTCGTGGGTGTGGGTGGCGAGCCGTTCCCGCACCTCGGGCGAGACGTCGTCGACCAGCCGCGCGGCCAGCTCGGGCTCCAGTTCGCGCGTCTCCGCCAGGAGGCCGCGAAGCTCCTTGTCGGGAGCCTCCGCCATCACCCGGCGGACCGACTCGTTGCAGGCCGGGTTACCGGCGACCGCCCAGCGGACCCACCGGTCGGCGTCCTTGACGAGCACCAGGAGATTGCCGATCGAGGTCGAGGGGTTTCTCGCCACGGCCTCCCGGACATCGCGATCGCGGTCCCGGGTCAGCGGACGCAGTGCCTGCGCGGGCGCGTCGGTACGGGTCGCGACGGCCTTACGGACCACGGCCGACGGGTCGGACGCCAGGTCGATGAGGGTCAGCTGTGGCGTGGTGGGGTCCTGCGCGACGGCGAGCCGCGCGTCGACGCCGCCACCCGTCGCGTCGTCCGCAGCACCTGACCCACTGTGACGGTCGGGTCCGCCGACGTCCTGCTGTTTCCCCATGGGCGCCATCATGTCACGGGCCGTGCCGTGGACCGGCCGGGCCGGGCCGGGTCGGCCGCCCAGGGGTGATCGACGCCACCACCTGGACGGCCGAGGAGCTCGATGGCGTCGCCGTGGCAGCCGGTGCCACGGCGGACGTCTCAGCTCCTGGCGCGGCTGGCCCGGCCGAAGCCGCTCAGTTCTTGGCCTTCGCGTAGTCGAAGAGGTCGGAGACGTCCTCGTCGAAGTACGGGCCGTACATGTTGCCGGAGAACTTGTACGAGGCCACCGAGTTCACGTGCCCGAAGCCCTGCGAGTTGTTCCACGCCCGCAGGAAGGGCCCGCCGCTGGTGCCCTCGTTGAGCGGGCAGTTCATGAGCTTGACCCGCTGACTTCCAGCGGCCTTCGTCGTGCTCTGGCAGTAGTGCTGCCACCTGCCGTCGAAGGGCGCGGCGCCGGGGTAGCCGAGCAGGGTCGCGGCGACGCTGCGGGGGTAGTTGAAGCTGATGCCCTCCCCGCCGGTGACGTCCACCAGTCGTTTGCCGTTGCGCGGCCACACGGTGACGAAACCGTAGTCCCACCACAGGATGTCGTGGTTGACCCAGCCCTTGGTGGAGGTCATGCTCCGGGCGCTCCACAGCCCCCAGGCGGACGGTCCGTCGGCGTAGTTCGGGGCGAACACCCAGTTGGTGTACCAGTTGTCGGAGCCGTCGCCGGGGTGCAGGCAGTGTCCGGCGGTGGAGACCAGGTTCGCCTTGGCCGTGTTGATCGCGCTGGCGGAGCAGAAGTGGTCCTCATTGTTGGCGTCGGTGAAGAAGACCCGCCCGACACCGGGTGAGGGATTGACGGACTGGGTTCCCGCCCCGGCGGAGGCGTTCCGGGCCGAGACCGAGGCCCCGGGGACCGCCGTGCCGGTGCCGCGTGGACCGATCGGCTCCGCGCCCGAGCGCGGTTCGCCGACCCGACCCGGCCGGTCCTCGGCCTCCCCGGCCAGTTCCTCCTCGCCCACCAACGGTTCCAGCGGCGTCGCGGATCGCATCCGCTCCGGCGTCCAGTACGCGTCGGCCAGGGTCTGCGCGGTCGCCGCGTCCCGGATCGGCCGGCCGTGGAACGTCGCCTCCGCCCCGGCAGGGATTCCGTTCGGCGTGGTCGCGCTCGCCTGTGCCGGCGTGCCGGCCAGAGCCAGCCCGCAGAGCATGGCGGTGGTCGCCGAGATGATGCCGTAACGCCTTCGCACCCGTGCCTCCTTAGGAGCCGGCCCGGGTGGCCATCCGCCACGGGCCCGGCAGGGGTGACGCTAGGGCGCTGGCCCGCCGCCGGGCAGCGGTCTGTCGGCATTGATCCAGAGACACGTATCTGCTTGCGGCCGGTCGACCCGGGACGGCGTCGGATCGCCCGGACCGGTCACCGAGTCACGCGCAGGGCTTCCGCCCGCAGACGTCGATCACCTTGCCGGTGAGCAGGAACACCGCCTTCTGTCTCTGGGCCGCAGCCTGGGCGCGCGGGAACTCGTGCGAGTCCTCGCCGTACTCCGGCCCGGCCGGGGCGAGGTTCGTCGATGGTGGCGCGTACGCCGCGCCGCTGTTCCAGACCACCATCGCCGAGCCGGTGTACGGGTACCTGCGGATCGGCGCGATGCCCCAGTACGGCCGCACGTCCGGCGACCAGCCGTCGGCCAGCGCGGGGGTGTGCAGACGGGCGCCGATGGTGCGCGCCTGGACCTCCGCCGCGACCGTGGAGACCTGCTGGTCGCCGAAGGCCACGTGCATCAGCACCTGGTGTGCCGGGGTGCCCGGTAGCGGGCGGTCGGTCATGTGCTGGGCGTACCCGTTGGCCTCGGAGCGGTCCCACAGCATCTGCAGCAGCGCGAGGATCAGCTGCTGGTCGGCCTTGTCCGGGTAGTAGCCGTCCATGATCGTCTGGAACGGGGTGAAGGCCACGCTGCGTTGCAGCAGCGTGGAGTAGTTCATCGCCGGCACGCCGAGCACCGACCGGGTCCAGTCCTGGGCGATGGCGGTGAGCGCGCCGCCGTTGATGCCGCCCTGGCTGTTGCCGTCGTAGTGCAGCCCGCCGGCCACGTCGATCAGCGGCCGTGCGGCGGCGTCCCGGAACGCCGGGTGGGCGGCGAACCCGCCCGGGTGGATCATCGCCCGGCCCAGGAAGAGGAAGTTCAGGTAGCTCTGCTGCAAGCGGTCGGCCACCGCGGGGAAGCCGCTGAGGTCGGTGAAGGCGCCGGCCACGTAGGGGACGTCGGCGGCGGCCATGCCGATCCAGCTGGTCGCGCAGAAGGTGAAGTCGTACGTGTGCGACATGGCCCTGACGTTGCCGGCGTTGATCTCGGTCGGCTTGCCGAGCAGGCCGTGACCGTAGAGCGAGAGGTGTGCCGGCTTCGCGGCGGAGGCACTGCGCGGGATGTTGCAGACGAAGTCGGCCGCCACCGTCGCGCCGGACGGTGTGGGCAGGGCGTTCGGCGTCGGTGGCGTCCCGTCGCCGCCGGCCGGCCCGTAGTGCAGCCGGGAGCCGGGCCCGCCGTCGCCGGTCAGGTACGACGGTACGCCGATGGTGCCGGTCACCTGCCGGGCGATCAGCGGCTCCTGCTCCGGCGGGTAGTCGGTCACCTGGGTGACGGTGAACGACGGTGCGGCCCGGCGGAGGGCGGCGAACGCGCCGTCGCGGATCGCCAGCATCCGCCCGGTCAGACCGTGCCGGCTGGCCACGGTGAAGTCCCAGGCCAGGTGGAGGCTGTGCCGCTTGACGCCGGCCCTGGTCAGGTCGGCGAGGATCCGCTTCATCTGCGGGACGCGACGGTCCCGATGGTCGAGGCCGGCGCCGGTCACGTACGCCGTGAACGCCTTCGGCGCCGGGATCAGCGCCCCGTTGCCGTCGCGCATGCCGCGCAGGCCGACGACGTACCGGGTGCCCTCGGTCAGCGCCACCGCCGGCCGGATGATCAGCACCTGCCGCTCCGGCTGGCCGGCCGCGTGCGCGTCCAGCTCGGCCCAGTACGGCGTGCGCCTGCCCGTCCGGGCGTCGAGCAGCACGATCGGCGCGTCCGGCGCCAACGAGCGGCCGATGTCGGTGACCGGCGCGATCCCGGTCGCCGCCGCGTCGAGGCCGGGCACCCGCACCAGGATCGGCGAGCCGGGGCTGAACCCGTCCTGCCGGTTCCATTCCGTCGGGTCGATCGGGGTTCCCTGCACGTTGGCGGGCATCGCGGAGGCCGGGAACCGCACCCGCTTGCCGGTCGGGCTGCTGCGGTCCGGCACGGTGAAGTAGTCGTTCGGGAACGGCAGCAGGCAGGCCGTCGGGTCGATCGGGTCGCAGCCCTGGTGCCCGGCCGGCGCGGGAGTCGCGGGCGGCGCCGCGGCGGCGGCCGCGCCGAGCAGGACGGCGCCTGCGGTCACCAGCACGGACACGGCGAGACGGAGCCGTCTGGGTGTGGTCACGCGCATCTCCTTCGACACCCGGACCGTGGTCCGAGGCGGGGCCGACGATGGTGGGTGGAGCGTCGTGTACTTCCTACGCTCGTGAATGGATCTCGGCAAGAGGGCCGCTACCCGTCGCACCGGCACCATCGCCCTCCACTTCGTACCGCGCCCAGGCGTCGTCCACGCCGCGCCGGTCCCCCGGCGCGACTCACAGCCGGTGGGCCATCGGCAGCGCGGTCATGCCGCTCGCCGTGCTGGTGGCCCCGTCGACGAGGAATTGCCGACCGTCGTCGGCACCGCCGTTCACGCGGCCACCAGAACAGCCCTTGGTCATGCCCTTCTCCAGGAGAAGAAGATCATCGGCCAAGGGCTGTTTCCGTGCCCGGTCGCGATCCCCGCGGGGCCCCGGGAGTCAGGAATCAAGTTGGTGGCTGGAGAGATGACGACTGCGCGTCGGGCATCCTCACACTCGCCGCAGATAGCCGCCAGGGAACCAGGTGAACATCAGTTCCTCCTTCGACCTGTCGACTTCGAAGCGCTGATCGGGCAGGAATTCCTCGAGCGCCTCCCAGGGCCCGTCGCCCGGTTCCCACGGCCCCGCCTGGACCGGGTGCCCGCTGAGGTTGGTGTCCTGCACGATCAGGTAGCAGCCCGGCGTCACCAGGTCGGCGTACGCCGCGAGTTCCGCGAGGACGTGCTGCTTGCTGTGGTCGCTGTCGAGGATCACCATGACCCGCTCGACGGCCTGCGCCTTTTCCCGCATCTGGGCGACGACGGCAGGGTCGACGGACGACCCGGTCATGGTGTCGACCCGGTCGAAGAACGGCGAGTCGACAGCCATTCCTTCGCCGTCGATCCAGCCGCTCGGTCCGGCGAGATGTTCGGGCTTGACATCGACCGTGGCGACCCGGCCATTGCCGACGAGTCCGAGCATGGTCGCGTAATAGAGTGCGGACCCACCGTGTCGGGTGCCGGTCTCGATGATCAGATCAGGTCGCGTATCGTGAATGATCTCCTGGATCATCCACATGTCCATCGGATTCTGGTGACACGCCACGCCGAGCCATGTCCGGCGACGCCACACCTTGCTCTTGTAAAAGGCCCGCTGGAACGTGTCCACGGCCCCGGAAACATCAGCATCCATGGGGGGAAACTATCACGACAAATGCTGGTCGGTGATCATGCCTCTGACCAAAAAATCACCGGCACGGGTGACCCCTTTTCTCGAACAAAACGCCCAGGAGACACGCCTGGGAAAGGGTCGGGCACTGCGGCTCGTTCCATAACCGTAACCATCGGTCACGGCCGGTTCCGGACCGTGACCGTCTGATCCCCGCCAATGCCGGCAGGCGCGACACGGGATCCGCCGCCCACGTCACCGGCAAGGCGGACGGAGGCGCCTGAGCGAGGTGCCCAAGCGCCTCCTGCCGCCTTACTGGCAGGCCATCGGGCCGCCGACGACATCGTCCAGCTCGTCGTCGGCCATCTCACGGATGTCGACAGCCTCGAAAGTCACCTCGGTCATGTTGATTCACCCCCTCCCCGCATCATCGGTCACTGCACCCGACCAGTTGGTCGGACGAATCACAGCTGGCAGGCGAACGGGCCGCCGACGACATCGTCCAGCTCGTCGTCGGCCATCTCACGGATGTCGACAGCCTCGAACTCTACCTCCGTCATTACGATTCACCCCCTTTCCGCATCATCGGTCCGCCTCCACCCGACGGGTTCGATCCGCAAGCCGCGGCGGCGGGGCTCAAGTCCGCAGGTTCCACACGGATCGACAGCCCTTCCATAGCGGGCTGGGGGCCATAGGATACCTCCGTCATGTCCACGGGTGATGTCGCGTTCGTCGCGTTCAACTGACAACTGTCGAGGGCCTATCGACCCGCCTCCAGATCGGCCTTGACCGCGCGCAGGAACGCCGCCGCCAACCGACCATTGACAAAACGATGGTCGTATGCCAAACCCAGATGGAAATAGTCACTGGTGGTGACCGAACCATCATTCTGAAGCACCAACTCGCGTTGCATCGAGGCAAGAGAGACCGCGCATGTGTGTTCCGGGAAGATGAGCGGCTGCGCATGCACGACGTCCGCGTCCGTATGTATCGTGAGCGCGATGTTCGACCCGGCCAGATCAGCCTCGGCGAATTCCCCGCGCACGGCGGCGCGACGGAACCGCAACAGGTCGGCGGCGACGTCCCGCAGCGGCCGGGTGTCGGCGTCGGCGACGACCGGCAGGTAGAGGCCCCTCCCGACGTCGATGGTGACACCGACGTGCGCTCCCGGCCGGACCGTCGCCGCCTGATCGCCCTCCGCTCGCGCGAAGCACAGCGGGAACTCCGCCCGCCGCGCCGCGATCGCCTCGACCACCAGCTCCGGGACGCCGACGAATCCGATGGTCGCCGCCTCGTCACGCAGGCGTCGTTTCAGTCGATCGGCGACCACCTTGACGACCGTGTACGCGGCGGGGATCTCGCGGTGCGAGGTGGACACCGTACGGGCGACCCGTCGCTGGGCCGCGGACACGGTCACCCGCTCGGTCGTGGCCGGCGGTGCCTGCCCGGCGACCAGCTGTTCGATGTCCGACCGCGCGATGACCGGCTTGCCGATCGACCGTACGGCCGCCTCCGCCACACCGTGTTCGGCCATCAGCCGCCGGGCCGGCTCGGTGATGGTGATCGCATCCGGATCGGCGGCCTGCCGCACCGGCGCCGGGCGGTCGTCCCCGCCGACGGTCGCCACCACCTCCCCGGGGCGGCAGGTCGACGGTGCGGGCGTCCGCTGCCACAGGACGCCGGCGTCGTCCGCGACGAGTTCGTGCGCCGCCTTGGAGGTCTCCACGAGAGCTACCGCGGTGCCCGCCTCGACCGGCGCCCCGTCGCCGACGAGCCACTCGATCAGCGTGTACTCCTCGTCGGTCGCGTTGAGCCGCGGCAGCCGGATGTCACCCACCGGCGACCGCCGTCACCACGGCGCGGATGTCGTCCGCCTGGACCAGCACCGCGCGCTCGAGGTGGGGTGCGGCGGGGATGGTGCTCGGCGGCGCGTGGAGCAGCCGGACGGGCTGGGACAGCAGGTCCCACATCTGCTGGTGGATGGTGTGCGCCACCTCGGCCCCCCACGTCCCGCCGGCCGTCGCGTCCTCGACGACCACCACCCGTCCGGCCCCGGCGATGAGAGCAGCCAGCGGCGCGGGGTCGAACGGGTAGAGCCGCGACGGCACCACCGCACGCACCGCGATCTCGTCACCCAGATAGGCACCCCGCATCCCGCCGAGCACCCTGTCGGTGAGGCCGCCCGGTGCGATGACCACGACGTCGGCCCGGTCGACCCCGCGTACGCCCAGCACGGCGAAGTCGCAGGCGCCGCCGATCCGCTCGCAGTGGAACAGCTCGTCCCCGGCCGCCGCACCGAACCGTCGACGGCCGTAGAGCACCTTGTCCTCGAAGTACATCGCGGGAGCCCCCGAGTCGAGGATCCGGGCCAGTGTGGCGTGCGCGTCGTGCACCGGGCTCAGCTCGTGCACGGCGAGGTTGGGCACGCCCACGAAGTGCTTCTGCAGGCTCTGGCTGTGGGTGGGCCCGTATCCGCGGTTGCCCCCCGTCGGGCACCGGACCACCAGCGGCATCCGCACCGGTTCGCCGTACATGGTGACGGCCTTGCTGGCGAGGTTGACGATCTGGTCGAAGCACAGGGTGGCGAAGTCGGAGAACATCACCTCGACCACCGCCTCCCGGCCCCGCAGGGCCAGGCCGACCGCGAAGCCCACGATCGCCTGCTCGCTGATCGGGGTGCTGAGGACCCGTTCGGGATACCCGGTGGACAGGCCGCGGGTGACGCCGAAGGCGCCGCCGTACGGGTCGGCCATGTCCTCGCCGACCAGATGGAGATCGGGCCTCTCCGCGAGCAGGGCCGCCAGGGCACGGTTGAGGCCCTCCCCGACCCGCTCGGCCACCGGCTCAGCCATGACCGGCACCGATCAGCGGTCGGGCGAGGACCGACTCGACCACGGCGCGGATCCTCCCGGTCGCCGCCGCGTCCAGGCGGTCGACCTGCTCCGGGAACGCCGCGCGGTAGTGCGGGTACCAGTCACGCCCGGCGAGGGCCTCGAGCTCCGCCGACGTGCGGGTGTCGTCGCCCTTGCTGTGCGGGCCGAGCCGCACCGTGTCGAACTCGACCACCAGCGGAGACCCGTCGTGACGTACGGCGGCGACGAGCGGCGCCAGACTGGCCCGGATGACGTCGACGTCGATCCCGGTCACCTCGACGTGACGGATGCCGAAGGCGGCACAGCGGTCGGCGACGCTACCGGCCATCTGTGCCGAGGTCGGGGTGGACTGGGCGATCCCGTTGTGTTCGACGACGACGACCATCGGCACCCGCCACAGCGCGGCGAGGTTGAGCGCCTCGTACACCACCCCCTCGCCCCAGGTGCCGTCCCCGACGTACGCCACGGAGATCGAGTCCGTTCCGGTGCGCCGCATGTCGAAGGCGGTGCCCACCGCGACCGGCACCAGTTGCCCCTGGATGCCGGTGGACATGAAGCCCGGGCGACGGATGTGCTGCGAACCGCCCATCCCGCCGCACAACGCGCCCGCACGGCCGGCGAGCTCGGCGAGCAGGCCCACCGGATCGTCGTACCGCGCCAGGTAGTGGCCGTGTCCCCGGTGGTTGCTGAACACCTCGTCGTCGTGGCGCAGCAGGGACTCGACCACGACCGGGACGTACTCCTGGCCGAGGCAGGTGTGGCTGGTGCCCGGGATCAGTCCCCGGCCGAGCAGGTCGAGGACCGCGTACTCGAAGCGTCGGATGGACAGCATCGCCCCGAGGGTGGAGTCGGCCAGCGGGCGCAGCCGGCTCTCACGCATGGGTGACCTGTCCGCCGGACACGAGGTCCCGGGCCCGTGCGGCGAGCACCCCACGGTCGATCTTGCCGTTCGCCGTGTGCGGGAAGGCGTCGATGTCGCGGCACAGCAGCGGCACCATGTATCCCGGCAGGATCGAGGACATCGGGCGACGGATGTCCACGCCCGGGGTGCCGACGTAGAACACCGCCAGCTCCGTCCGCCCGGCCGCCTCGAACGCCACCGCGACGGCCCGTTCCACCCCCGGCAACTGCCCGACGTGCCACTCCAGCTCGTCCAGCTCGACCCGGTAGCCGCGGACCTTCACCTGCCGGTCGACCCGACCGAGATAGACGAGTTCACCGCCGGCACACTCCCGGACCCGGTCGCCGGTGCGGTACCAGCGCACCGGGTCGCCGTCGTGGAAGCGCCCCTCGTCGTCGGCCGGATCGAGATACCCGGGGAACATCTGCTGCCCGGTCACGCACAGCTCGCCCTCGGTGCCGTCGACACCGTCCTCGACGATGCGGTACCTGAGATGCGGGTACGGCGCGCCGATGGGGACGACCCCGTGCACGGCGAGGTCGGCGGAGTCCTCGGACAACCGGTGCGCGGAGCAGGCGATGGTCAGCTCGGTCGGGCCGTACAGGTTCTCCACCACCGATCCGGCCGCCGCCCGCTGCCAGTCCTGCGCATCCGTCATGCGCAGCGCCTCACCGCAGAAGAGGCTCCACCGCAGCGTCGGCATCGAGCCGGGGGTCAGCCCGCCCCGGCGCCGCACCAGAGCGATGGCGCTGGGCACGGAGAACCAGAACGTCACCCGCTCGGCGGCCAGGAACTCCGGCAGCGCGGTGAACACCTGCGGCGGTGTGGACACCACGGTGGCACCCGCGCCCCAGGCCACGAAGAGGTCGAACATCGCCAGGTCGAAGGTCTGGTCGAAGGTCTGCGAGCACACGTCGCCCGGGCCGAGGTCGTAGCGGTCGAGGTTGTACCGCAGGAAGCTGTCCATGTTGGCGTGCGTGATCGCCGCGCCCTTGGGGCGGCCGGTGGAGCCCGAGGTGAACAGCACGTACGCCACGTCGTCGTAGCCGGCCCGGGGCAGGGCGTCCAGCGGCGTCGCGGCCTGCGTCGCCACGGCGAGGCCGGGCAGGGCCGCCGTGAGGTGCGTGAGCGCCGCCGCCCCCGACCGGTCGACGATCAGCGTGTCCACGCCGGCCTGCGCCGCCATCCGGCAGGTACGCGCGGCGGGGAAGCCCGGGCTGAGCGGCACCGCCGTCGCGCCGGCGTAGAGCGTGGCGAGGAGCCCGGCGTACGACTCGATGCTGCGCACCGCGAGGATGCCGACGGTCCGCGCCCCGCACGCGACCAGCCCGCCGGCCCAGCGCCGGGCCACCTGGTCCAGCTCCGTGTACGTCCACTCCTGGCGGCCGATCCGCAACGCGACCCGGTCCGGCGCCGTCGCCAGGCCGGCGATGAACCACTCGTGCAGCAGACGTTGCGGCAGCTGACCGGTCACCAGGCCACCGCGTCTTCCGTGAAGAGCCCCAACCGGTCGAAGAAGCGGGTGGTCTTGTGCATCACGCTCCGGTGGAACTCCTGACGGTACTGGTCGCCGAGCACCTCGGCGCGGATCCGCCGGGCCCCGGGAAGGGCGGCGTCCGCGTACACCTCGGGGTGGTAGAACGCCCGCAGGCACGAGCTGACGTAGCGGGCCAGGTACGTCCCGGCTCCCGCCAACTCCTCCGGCGTCGCGCTCTGCTTCGCCTCCTCGTACAGCGCCCGCATCATCTGCCGGCCGAACGCGATGTGCCGCGACTCGTCCTGGTGGTGCACGGCGTTGATCTGCTGCGCGATGTGCGGCAGCCGGCCGTCGGTCGCCATCTTCGCGTTGTAGTAGTCGCACAGCTCCTCCGCGATGAGGATGCGACCGAAGATGACGAGGTCACGGATGGCGGGGCCACCTTCGATCGCGGTGCCGGCGACGCGTTTGGTCTTGTAGACCTTCCCCCCGTACCGCTGGCAGAACTGGGCGAAGAACCACATGTGTTCGTTCTCTTCGTGGATGAAGTCGTGGAAGAACTCCGACAGGCCCGGGTACCGCGTGTCGTAGATCCGCCCGGCCACCTCGCCGATCAGCTCACGGATGAGGTGGACGTTGAGACTGAAGAAGTTCACCGCCTCGGCCTGGGTCAGGCGCACCCGTTCGGCGTCCGACAGCCGGTCCCACACCGCGGTGCCGTGACACGTCGTCAGCTCCGGGCTCATCCAGAACTGGTCCGTCGGCAGTTCCGCCGGCCAGTCGAAGATGTCGAAGACGTGGTAGCGCTGGTCCCGCGCCTGGTCGCTCAACCTGGCGGCGACCGTGGTGAGCCGCTCCCACGACTGGTGCACGTCCGCGTGTCTCTCCTCGACGGGGCCGGTCACATCAGGCTCCTGACCGCGTTCCAGATGGTGCCCGGAGTCGCGAAGACCTCCGGCTGCAACAGCTCGGGTGGGATCTCGATGTCGAACTCGGTCTCCAGGTTGACGATCAACTCGACAACTTCCAGCGAGTCGACACCGAGCTCGGTCAGGCTCTGGTCAGGCTCCAGGGGCGAGTCGGCACTGAGCAGCCGACTGCGCTCCCGAATGAGTGGTTCAAAGGCGGGTGGCCAATCCACCATGTCACCCTCCCGTGTCGCGGTAGGTTGGGAATCTCGCGAAAACCGGCTGACCGGCGTGCGTCACCAGGTCGCGCCAGCTGGGTCCGACGCGGCCGAGAATGGCACCGAGCGAGCGGTCGCGGCGCCACTCCGGCCCGGCCATGCCCCACTGCCCCAGGGCGTCCAGGAGCACCGGGTCGACCGGGACCCAGACCCCGTCGACCTGGAACTCCGCCCACGAGTGCGATGCGGAGATCGGTGGGGTCAGGGACCTGCCGAAGGAGAACCGCGCGGTCAGTCCCCGCCTGCGGGCCTCCTCGACCAGCAGGTGGGCCACGCCGACGCAGTCGCCGATGCCGGTGTCACGAACGAAGGCGCTGTCGGCGCGCAACGTCTCCGGCAGCCAGAGGAACCGGATGTGCCGGGTCTCCGCCAGCAGGTCGAGCACCGCCGTCGGCAGTTCCGGCCAGGTCCGCGGCCGGTCGAACGTCACCGAGTGCAGCACGCCGCCCCGGTCCGGTGCCGACGTCGTCTCGTGCCAGGCGTCGTCCGGCACCGCGAGGCGCCACCGGCACGGCTCGTCGTACCCGGGCTCCGGGCACTGCGCCACGTAGTCCATCCGGTAGCGGGCGTGGGCGGTCGGGCGCCCCAGCTCGCGGATCCACCAGGAGAGGACCTTGCGCCCGCGCGAGCGCGGGTCCAGGTGCACCGAGACGTTGCGCAGGTCGGTGGCGTCGAACAGGAGGCCGTCCGCGCCGACCGCCGAGGGCAGACCGGCGGCGACGAGGAGTTCGAGACCCGGCCCGTCGATCTGGTACTCGGCGGCGGCCGCGGCGGCGTCCATCTCGAAGCGCCGATGCGAGTGCGGCACCTGCAGGATCAGCGGCAGCAGGGCGTCGAGCGCCTGCCGGTCGAGCCAACGCCCGGCTGTCACGAGGCACCTCCCACGAGGCGCCGGTACAGACCGTCCTCGGCCATCAGGTCCTCGTGGCGGCCACGCTGGACGAGCCTGCCGTCGCTCATGACCAGGATCTGGTCGGCGGCCTCGGGATGGGAGAGCCGGTGGGCGACGACCACCAGGGAGCGCCCGGTCCGGCGCAGGTTGGCCATGATGCGGTCCTCCGTCAGCCGGTCGAGGGCGCTGGTCGCCTCGTCGAGGATCAGCAGCTCGGAGTTCCGCAGCAGGGCCCGCGCCAGGGAGATGCGTTGGATCTGCCCACCGGACAGGCCCGCCCCGGAGCTGCCGAGCAGCGTCTCGTACCGCATCGGCATCGCGTCGATGTCGTCGTGGACCTCGGCCAGCCGGGCGGCGGCGATGACGTCCTCCAGGGAGCACTCCGGCCGGCCGAGCGCGATGTTCTCCCGGATGGTCCCGCTGAACAGCCGGGCGTCCTGCCGGACGTACGCCATCGACCGCCGCGCCGCCGGCCGGTCCAGCTGGTCGGTCGGCGTGCCGTCGAGGGACACCGTGCCGGCGCTGGGCAGGTAGAGCCCCGCCAGCAGCATGGCGAGCGTCGACTTGCCGGAGCCGGACTCACCGAGGATGAGGGTGAACTGCCCGGGCTCGATCTGTGCGTTGACGTCCACGAGCGCCGGCGTCCGCGCGCCCGGGTAGGCGAACCGCACGTCGTCGAGCGTGATGGCGCCGGTGACGCGGGACGGCGCCACCGCGTCCGGGCCGGCCTCCGGGCGCGCGTCCAGGATGTCGGCGAGCCGGGTCAACGTGGCCCTCAGGCCGGCGACCTCCAGCCCGGTCTGCACCAGACTCGCCAGCGGTACGAACATTCCCATGGCCAGGGCGGAGAAGCCCACCACCCGGGACAGGGAGATCTCGCCGCGACCGAGCAGGACCAGACCGGCGGCGAGCACGGCGAGCGGAGCGAGGAACTGGATCGCGGTGCTGGCGGCCTCGCACACGCCGAGGAACCGCCGGCTGCGGGTCCTGGCGTTCACCTCGGCGACGAACGTGTGGCTCCAGGTCTCCGCCGCGGCGCCCTCCAGCCCGGAGGCCTTCAGCGTCGGCACGCTGTCCAGCAGCTGGAACAGCTCGGTGTGGCTCTTCGCCTGCGCCTCCAACAGCGCCGCGGTCAGGTATTCCTGCTTGCGCCAGCTGAACGCGAGCAGAGCGAGCTGGGCGACGGCGAGGGTGAGCACCAGCGCGCCGAGGCGCCGGTCCGCGACGACGATGAGCCCGCCGTACACGAGCACCAGCACCCCGTCGAGCACGGCCGACAGCGCGGATCCCGTCAGGATCTGACGGACCGCGTTGCTGGTGCGGACCCGCATGGAGAGGTCACCGGTGTGGCGCTGGGCGAAGTAGTCGAACGGCAGGGCGACGAGGTGATGGACCGCTCCGAGGGTCACCGACTTGTCGGCGAGGGTCTGCACGGACAGCAGGGCCAGCCGACGGACGGTCTGCATCCAGAAGTACATCCCGAACAGCACGACCGCCGCGCCGAACAGCAGCCAGGCGCTGACCGGTTCGCCGGGCTGGCTCGCCCGGTGCACGACGTAGGTGGAGGCGGCAGGCACCGCCAGGCCGCACAGGGTCAGCGCGACCGAGGTCAGCGCGAGGGGAACCCAGGCGGCCGTGCGCGGGAAGAACTTCGACAGGTACGGCAGGCGGCTGGCGCCGAGGTTCCGGGCGTCGGCCCCGCGCCGCGACGTCGTGGCGCCGACCGGTGGATGGAACTCCAGCGCCACACCGGTGAACGCCTTGCCGGCCTCGGCCAGGCTGACCTTACGCCGGCCGAAGGCCGGATCGACGATGTACAGGTGGTTGTCGGTCACCCGCTCCAACACGACGAAGTGGATGAAGTTCCAGAAGAGGATGGTCGCCGGGGGGAGGTTGCGCAGCCCTTCGATGGAGACCCGCACCCCGCGCGCGACCAGGCCGCGCCGCCGCGCGGCACCGAGCATCGCGCGGGCCGCGACCCCGTCCCGGCCCGTGTTGGTCTCGGTGCGCAGCTCGTCGAGGGGGACCGGTTGGCCGAAGTAGGCGAGGACCATCGCCAGCGCGGCGGCCCCACACTCGCTCATCTGCGACTGGAGCACGACCGGAACCCGGGTGCGCGAGACCCGCAGCGCGGCCCGCACGTTGCGCCACCGCAGGCCGCGCAACGCGGCCAGGCCGGGTAGCGCCCGCCAGCCGAGCTCCACCGCGTCGCCGGCATCCCGGTTGACGCCGTGGTGACGCAGCGCCTCGCGCCGGAAGCGCTGCCGTCGGTCGGTGAACTCCGTCGGTAGGCTCGTCGCCTCGGGCGGCCGGGGGGCCTGTTCCGCCTGCCCCGTCTTGTCCAGCGTGCTCATCCGCCGCTGCCCGAGTCGACCCGGAGCACCTGCGCGGTGATGGCCTCCGCGGCGGGTGAGAGCAGGAACTCCACCGACCGCGCCACGTCGGCGACGGTGGCGGCCCGGTTGAGCATGTTCCGTCGGTTGATCGCGGCGCGCAGGCCGTCCTCGATCGATGCGGTCATGGCGGTGTCGATGAAGCCCGGAGCGACGCAGTTGACCGTGATGCCCCGGCTGCCGACCTCGGCGGCGAGCACCCTCGAGAACCCTTCCAGAGCGCACTTGGTCGCGGTGTACGCGCCGAGCCCGCGGAAGGTCCGATGGGCCGCGATCGAGGTGATGTTGACGATGCGCCCGCCACGGCGGTACATCGCCTTGACCGCCGCCTGGGACAGGGACATCGGGACCTCGACGTTGAGCTGCCACATCCGGGTCATGTCCGACCGTGCGGCGGCCACGTGCAGAGCCGCGCTCGCCACCCCCGCGTTGTTGACCAGACCGTGGAGATCGGCGCACTCCCGGAGCCGGTTGGCCACCGCGAGCCGATCGTCGCCGCGGGTGAGGTCGGCGGCGACGAACGTCAGCGGGTCACCGACGGACTCCCGCAGGGCCGCGAACTCGCTGGGAGCGGTCCGTGCCACGGCGACCACCCGGTAACCGACGGTCAGCAGCTGCCGGGTGACAGCCAGCCCGATGCCCCGGGTACCGCCGGTGACGAAGACCGTCCCGAGCGCCTCACTCACCGCGGGCCGCCTTTCCGGACGGTGCCATCGGAAGCTGGTCGACGACGTTGACGCGACGCGGTTGTTCCGCCGGGGCCAGTACGCGGCGGGCATGCGCCTTGACCCGCTGCACGACCAGGTCACGGTCGGCGCCCGGCGGCGTGACGACGTCGGCGCCGACGACGGCGCCGAGCACGCTGCTGCGCACCGGGTAGACGCGGACCGCGACGACGTCCGGGAGTTCCCGCAGCAGCCGGGCCACGTGGCCGGGCACGACCTTCACGCCGCCCACGTTGATGACCTCGCCGCGTCGCCCGAGGATGTGCAGGCGCCCACCGTGGATCGCCGCCGCGTCCCCGGTCGGCAGGTACGGTGCGCCGGGCGCCGGGGACAGGAGCAGCTCGCCGTCACGTACCGTCAGCGCCTTCCCGGTGGGCCCGTACCCGTCGAGGACGGAGAGCGGCAGGCCCGGAAGCCCGTCGGAGACGGTGGCGATCCGGCCCAGCTCGGTGCTGGCGTAGAACTGCAGGACGCGTTGCGGCGCGAACGCCGACTCGATCAGGCGTAGCAGCTGGGCGTCCACCGGCTCGCCGCCCATCGATACGGTGTGCACCCGCGGTCGGGCCTCGTCGGTCCCCCGGTGCAGCGCCGCCATCCGCCAGAACGACGGGGTGCCGGCGACGACGTCGTAGCGCGCGCCCGTCCCGGCGGCCAGGTCGGTCGGCGTGAGGAAGTCGATGCTGGCAGCCCTGCCCAACGCCTGGCTCACGGCCTCCACCCCGGCGTAGGTGAAGGGTGCGTAGCCGATCCCCCACCTCTCGTCACGGTGCGCGGTGTCCCAGTCGGCGCCTCGGGTCAGCTCCGGCCAGGGCCAGTAGGTCGGGGTCGGGGTGCCCGTGGTGCCCGACGAGAAGATCCACAGCCCGCCCTGCCCCGCACCGGAGGGCCGGCCGCCGTCCTCGGTGGGCCGGATCCGCCCGCTGGCGACGTTCAGCACGGCCTGCGGGCGCAGCTCCGCCAGCGCCGACGCGGTGACGGTCGGACCCACCACGGCCACGGACGCGTCGAGCGGACGGAGCGCACGCAGTGCGACCACGAGGTCCGGCCCGGAGGCCACCTCGACCGCGAGGTGGCGCAGGCCGGTCGCCGCGACCGCCTCTCGCAGCCGGACGATCCGCTGCGCCAGCGGATCGGCATGGGTAGTCACGGGCATGGCTCAGCCTGCTGCCGGCTGCAGCGCCCGGCAGAGGTCCGCTAGCGTCTCCATCCGGTCGACGGCGACGACGTCCAGCAGTACACCCAGCTCCTGCTCGAACTCGACGATGAGCTCCGCGACGACGAGGCTGTCGATCTCCAGCTCGGCCAGCTGCATCGCGCCGGTGTAGCGCGGCGCGTCGCCGACCGGCGGCACGGTGAGCACCCGCTTCGCCACCGCGTCAAGGGTTTCCTCGTCGATCACCGTGTCGACGTGGACACTCTCCACGCTCAACCAACTCCATCCATGAATAGCTCCTCGGACCGTTCGTCGGCGGCGGTGTCGGACACCACCGCGATGCGCACCGGGACCGCCAGGAACGGCCGGCCGGCGACGTGCGAACGGACGTGGCTGGCGAGATCGTCCGCAGTGACCGCGGCGTCGGCGGTCGTCACCTCGGCGGCGAGCCGCGATCCGCCGTCCTCGGCGACCTCCACCGAGACCCTGGCGGAGGCGACCGCGGGGTGCGAGTCGAGGACCGAGGTCACCTCGGCCAGGTCGACGACCAGCACGACCGCACCGTCGGGTGCGCGAAGTGGTGTGAGCCCGGGGCCGCTCTCCGTCGCCGGCGCGGCGCTGACCGGGTCGTCTCCGGCCAGCAGTGCGCGGAAGGCGGCGACGAACCTGGTGAAGGTGGCCTGCGACATGGTCTCGCCGTCGACGGTCAGCCGGACGCCCAGCCCGTTGGGCCGCTCGTTCGCGGCGATCCGCAGGCCGTCGGCGGTCCTGACCCACGTCGGGGTGTACGCGCCGCGCTCGATGGCGACCGCGCCGCCGTCGGCGTCGTCGCGGTCGGCGGTGTCCTCCAGGTACGTCATCGACAGGGTGTCGTGGACCGGACGGCCCAGGCGGCGGACCGCTGTCGCCCACATGTCGTCCAACGCCTGCCGCGTGACGGTGCGGCGCGAGGTCGCCGACAACAGCTCCCGCCGCACCTGCACCAGCAGGTCGGCGGGCCGGTCCGGCCGGTCCAGCACGACCGGCACGACGACGTCGAACATGCCGACGACGCCCTGGTCGGCGTGACGCCTGCCGTTCAGCTTCATCGAGACGACGAGGCGGTCCTGCGGCGTCAGTTGGAACACGGCGGCCGCGAACAACGTGAGGAGCCACTGGACGGTGCTGAAGCCGGCGGCCTGCCAGCGCTCGCGCACGTCCTTCCACTCGTCCTCGACCAGGGTCAGCAGCTCGGTGTGGACGACGGTCGCGGACGGCCCGCCGAGCCCCGGAAGGAACTGGCACCGGGGCGGCAGCCACGGGCCACGCTGCCGCCAGTACGCGGACACCGCCTGGGCGCGCGCCGAGTCGGCGGCGGCGGCCTGGCCGGTCACCGCGGCGAGGTAGTCGGCGTCCACCGGGTCGGCGTCGGTCCCGCCGCCGAAGTAGGCGCCCCACAGGTCGCGTACGACGATCATCCGGGCGGTGGCGTCGACGGCGTAGTCGGAGAACACCCCGAGCACGGCGTGCAGAGTCGGAGTGAACCGCAGCAACCGCAGCACGAACGGGTACTCGACCGCGAGGTCGAAGGGGCGCCGGAGGTCCGTCGCCAGGACGGAGCGCACGTACCGGGCGAACTGCTCGGTGTCGTTCGCCGTGACCTGGGTCATCGCCACGAGCCGGCGGTCGTCGGGCATCGGCCGGACCCACTGGACGGGTTCGCCGTCGAGCGTCGTGACACCGATCCGCAGCGCCGCGTGCCGGGCGACCGTCGAGCGCACCGCGCCGACGAACGCGGCGACGTCCAGCGGGCCGGTGACCTGGTAGGACATCCAGACTGCCGCGCCCTGCTCCGGCGTCCCCGAGCGGGCGCGGTGGTGCGCGAACTGGCCCGGCAGCAGGGGATGGACAGCGGCGTCGAGATCGGCCGCCTCAGGGCGGGTGGGTCGCGACGACATACGGTCCTCATCCCAGCAGCAGTGGTCACCTACCGGAGGCCAGATTCAAGATCGGCAGATTAGCAACTCCCCCGACACCGTCAAGGAATCCGCACTTGAACGGGGGTCGGCGGTGGGTGCGAACGCGCGATCGCGCGGATCTGTTGACGGTCCACCTTCCCGTGCGGGGTGAGCGGCAGCGCGTGGACCACGACGCAACGCTCCGGCGTCTTGGCCGGTTCGAGGCGGCGCGCCAGCTCCGCCAGCACGACGTTCTCCGGCAGGACGGTGGCCACCACGACGGTGAGCGGGTTCGCGTCGTCCGGCGCGACGGCGGCGGCCCCGTCGACGCCGTCGACGTCCATGGCCGCCGCTTCGATCTCGGCGGTGCTCGACCGCACGCCCCGGTGCTTGAAGACGTCGTCGCCACGACCGTGCAGATACAGGTGGCCGTCGACGTCCAGGTGGCCGCGGTCGCCCGTGTGCAGCCGCCGGCCAGCCGCGGTCGCCCGGAAGGTGGCGGCGCTCAGCTGCCGGTCGCGCCAGTATCCGGCCATGACGTTCGCGCCCTCGACGACGACCTCGCCGACCTCGCCAACGGGTAGTGGTCGGCCCTGGCGGTCGACGACGCGTACGACGGTGCCGGGGATCGCGCGCCCGACGGACCCTGGGCGTTCCAGGTCGCCGTCCGGCTCCAGGATCGTGGCCCGCTTGCATTCGGTCAGTCCGTACATCTGCACCACGGCCGCGCCCGGGAACGCGTCGCGCAGCCCGTCCGCGAGCCGTGGCGGCATCCGGGCGCCGGTGTTCGTGAACATCCGGACCGACCGCGGCACCGGGAGCGCCGTCCTGGCCGCCAGCCGGAGCAACGCGGTGGCGATCTCCGGCACGACGGGCACGATGGTGGCCCCCGCGCGGGTCATCCGTTCGAGGAGGGCGATCCCCTCCCCTGCCTCGAGTGCCTCCCACCGCGAGCCCGCGGCGGTGGCGAGCAGGAGCTGGTAGAGCCCGTAGTCGAACGAGGGCGGCACGCAGGAGAGGACGACGTCGTCCGGTCGGTAGCCGAGGACCTGTCCGATCGCCCGGGTCGCGAAGAGGACGCTGTCGTGCGGACAGACCACCCCCTTGGGCCGCGCGCTGCTGCCCGACGTGTACATCAGCAGGGCGGGCACCGCAGAGTCACCGTCGGCACAGCTGGCGTCGGGCTGGCCCGCGTCCCCGACCGGCGCGTCGAGCGTCTCCAGGATCTCCCCGAACCGTGCCGACGACCAGGTGCGGGCGGGCACCTCGACCGCTGCGGGGTCGATCCCGACCACGAGGGCTGGTTCGATGTCGGCGAGTACCGCCCGAAGCTGGAACGGGCGCATCGCGGCCGACAGCGGCGCCAGCGTCAGGTCCGCGTACGACGCCGCGAACAGGATCGCGGCGAAGCCGGCGCCGCCGGACCGCACGGCGATCCGGTCCCCCGGCAGCAGGCCCAGTGCGCGGAACCGACCGGCCAGGTTGACGCTTCGCTGCCGGAGTTCCTGGTAGCTCCACCGGTGACTCCGGTCGACGACCGCGGCGCGCTGGGGATGCCGTCGCGCGGCGGCGTCCAGCAGGGTGTGGATCCGCATGTCAGGACCGGGCTGAGCTGCCCCTGGCGGCGAGGCTCAACGCCCGACCGTCCGGTGCCGCCTGCGTTCCTCGGGCAGCATCTGGCTGAATTGGTACCAGCCCCCCGCGCAGGCCTGGGCGACAGCCCGAAGCGACTCGTGGCAGTGCGCGGGAACGTTGCCAGCGGTGTTCGACGACTGCGAGATGAAGGCGAGCGTCCCGGTGAGCAGCCGGAGCAGGGCCTTGCCGTGGTCCGTGTAGCGCAGCGCGGGATCCTGGCGGAGCCGCTCCAGCTGTAGCCGGATGTTGGCGGCGAGATCCTGATCCGTCACCGGCAGCCCGTCGGGGGACGAGACGGCTGCCAACTCGGCGAGCGGCGGCGCCGGGGCCTTCTGCCCGGCCGGGACACAGGCGCCGCCGCCGAGCGCCTTGCGGCGGACGTCGAAGGCCGTCCCGACCGAGATGCCTGACCGACGCGCCACCTCGCGCAGGCTGGCATCAGGCTCGCGACGCACGATCGCCTCGGCCAACCGCCGGCCCTCTTCCGTCGAGACCGGGTGCCGGCGCCCGTCCCGGCCGATCCGGACGTCCTGGTGGTGGCCCGTGTCCAGCGAACGCCGCCGCAGGCCGGCGACGGTCTTGGCAGCGACGCCGCACACCGCCGCTATCCGGCGGTCGGACCACTGGGGGTGCGAGGCGAGGATCCGCTTGGCAGCCGCCAGCCGGTCCCGGGCGCTCAGCGGCAGGCCGTCCTCGAGGTTCAACTGCACCGCGGCCACGAAGGCGTCCGCGTCGGAGCCGTCGAAGTAGACGACCGGCACGTGGCGGTCACCCCGCACACGCGCGGCCCGTAGCCGGTGCATGCCGTCCACCACCCGCAACGAGGACCGCTGGACGACGATCGGAGGCAGCTCGGCGGTCAACTCGACGAGGGTCGTGACGTGTCTCGCGCTGATCCCGTCCAGTCTCGGGGAGAAGCCGACCCGCAACGAGCGCACGTCGGCCACGTCGACCTCCGGAGCCGCTGCCTCCCCCGCGTGAGCGGGCTGCGCGGTGGAGTCGCTATCCGGTCGTCTCTTCATTCGTCCCTCGCGCCAAGTCGCCACAGTCAGAATGGCTGCGCTGACGCTGATCGCCCGTGCGCCTGCGACAACGCACGGTCGCACTTACCCGACGATTTAGCCGCCGCCACCATTACCCGTCCGTCACGAAATACCCGTGGCGGCCATGCTACAACCGCAGGCAGACGCCTTCCAGACACCGCCGACAGCAATTCGAACGGTAACGGCGAACGTACCGACAGTTCGGCCTCAAGCAGGGGCGGGACACCTCGGCGGCATCAGGGCGTAAACGCCCCGCAGACGGTCGGTAATTGTCCGGCGCGGAAACCGCCGCAGTCCCTGTCGAATTGCGACCGGGCAACACGGAGGGTGGCGACTCTCTGACGCAAATGGGGTACGGGCATGCTTGTGGATCACCATCACGGTCGGTACTATGCAGGCCCCGAGACCGTTGGCCAGTGTCCGGTCGAAGGCGGGCGCGACGTTCGAGAAATGCCGTCCGTCCTTGCTCGACAAAACACTTCAGAGACACATTAGTACGGGCGGGGCAATGCCACGGAAATTGAAGCTGCCGGCCACTGTCGCCGCGCACCGCCACCCCGCCCGGTCGCCGGCAGGGTCGCCAGGACGCGGGGCACCGGCCGCCGGAGAAGGCGTCCTGCCAGGACACCGGCTCCGGGGGCGGACTCCCGCCGGCCCCGCGACACGGGCTGCGTGGTGAGCCGCACGACGCGGGCACGGACGCGCCTGAGCCCGCCCGACGGACGGTGCGCCGACCGCAGCGCGGGGACAGGCACCCGCGCCGGGTCCGCGACGACAGCTCGCCCGGCACCGGGCACCGGACCGGAGCGGCGGTCGTGACCGAGCGGGAGACCAACCGGGTACTGGTGGTGCGCCCCCTCGCCGTGCTCAAGCTCTACACCGCTGCCTGGCGCCGCGACACCGAGGTGACGGCACTCGCGTCGCTGCGCGGACGCGCGCCGGTACCCGCGGTCATCGGCAGCGCGACGTTCGGGCGGCACAGTGCGGCCCTCATCCGGTACGTGCGGGGCAGCGCACCGGACCCCGCCAGCGCCCTCGACGTGCGGGCATCGGTCGCCGCGCTGCGGGCCGCACACACGATCACGGGACCCGCCTTCGGTCGGCTGCACGCGCCCGACCAACCGAGCTGGGCCGAATTCCTGGCGGGCCGGCTCGACTCGTACGCCGAGACACTGACGACGTTGGGTCTCACCGCGCAGGCGCGGCAGTGCCGGGCCCTGCACCACGCGCTCGACATGCTCGAAGACACGCGCCCCCACCTGCTGCACAGCGACCCGAACCCCGGCAACGTCATCCTGACCGCACACGGCCCGGTTCTTCTCGACTGGGAGCTGGCGACCTTCGGCGACCCCGAACTGGATCTGGTCCGGCTGGCCTGGGAGTGGCGCCTGCCGCCGGCGCGGTGGCCGGAGTGGGTCGGCCTCGACCCACGGTCACCCACCGTCGACCTCTACCTGCGGCTGCACCTGTTCAGCCGCCTGATGAGCGCGAGCAGCAGGCCGGGGGCCGCCTCGGCGGCGCTGGCGCACCGCTGCCTGACCGAGCTGACCGACCTGTACGACGGCGTCCACTCCCCCGGAGGCTCCGATGCAAGCTGACGCGGCCATCGACATCCTGACCTCGGTGGTACCGCAGGCGGCCCCGCTGGGCGCGACACCGGTCACGAAGGGCATCTTCAGCACCGGATGGCGGGTACACACCACCGACGGCGACTACCTGGTCAAGATCAACGAAGACTCCCGGGCCGCGGACGACTTCCTGGGAGCCCGCAGGGCCACCGAGATCGCGCTGGCGCACGGCGTGCCGGTGCCGCGCCTGCTGGGTTCGGGATCGGACGGCGACGGGCACGCCTTCCTCGTCCAGGAGTGGATCGACGGCACGGACGCCGAGGACCACTTCGCCGCCCGGGACGGGCGGGAGCGGCGGCGGGTACTCGAACGGCTGGGCGCGGTGCTGGCCCGGCTGCACGACATCCCCTACACCGCGCAGGGGCCGACCAGCATCCACGACACGGTCGCAGTCAAGATCCGTCGCTACGCCGCCCGGGCAGCCAGGTTGGAGATATTCACCCCCAGCGATCTTGATCGGCTCGTCGCCAAACTGCTGGAACTGGTCACCGAAGTGCTGCCGCCGATGTCTCCGCGGCTGACCCACCTCGATGTGCACCTGCCCAACGTGCTGGTCGACGCAGCCGGCGACGTATGGCTGCTGGACATGGACTTCGCCCGGCCCGGTGACCCGGTGGAGGACTTCGTGAAGCTCGACTGGTGGTGCTTCGCGGACGACACCGAACGGGCGGCGTTCCACACCGCCTATGCGGCGCACCGGACCCATCCGACCCCGCCACGTGACGTCGAAGCCGGGCTGCACCTGCACAAAATCATCACGGCTCTTTCCTACGTCGCCCTCTTCGCCGAGAAGGAGCCGCAGGAAGTGGCCGAATGGAAGCAGCGCCTCAGCGACGAGCGCCGGTCGGCGGCCCGGCTACTCGGAGAGGCAGTGACATGACATTCGAAGGCTACGACCTGGTGGTCGTCGGATCCGGCCTGTTCGGATTGACGATCGCCGAGCGGACCGCCGCCGAGTTGGACAAGCGGGTCCTGGTCCTGGAACGGCGCGACCATCACGGTGGCAACGCCTACTCGGAGGTCGACCCGGACACCGGAATCGAGGTGCACAGATATGGCCCCCATATCTTCCACACCTCGAACGAACGAATCTGGGCCTACGTCAACCGTTTCACCGAGTTCACCGGATACCGGCACAAGGCTTTCACCCTCTATCAGGGGCAGGTGTATCCCCTGCCGGTCAACCTCGCGACGATCTGCCAATTCTTCGGCCGCTATCTCACCCCGGACGAGGCGCGGGCACTGATCGCCGAACAGGCGGCCGAGATCGGTCAACTCCCCCCTGATCCGAGCCACGAGGAAAAGGGCATCTCACTGGTGGGACGGCCCCTCTACGACGCGTTCTTCCGGGGATACACGGCCAAGCAGTGGCAGACGGACCCGAAGGAACTTCCCGGGTCGGTCATCGCCCGGCTGCCGGTCCGGTTCGACTTCAACAACCGGTACTTCAACGACACGTACGAAGGCCTCCCGGTCGACGGGTACACCGCCTGGCTGTCGCGGATGGCGGCCGATCCGCGCATCGACCTGTGCCTGAACACGGACTTCTTCGAGCTGGCCGACGCCATTCCGGACGGGACGCCGGTCGTCTACACCGGGCCGCTGGACCGCTACTTCCGCTACAGCGGGGGTCGGCTCGGCTGGCGCACGCTCGACTTCGAGCGGGAGGTGGCGCCGGTGCGCGACTACCAGGGGACCACGACGATCAACTACGCCGAGGAGTCGGTGCCGTTCACCCGGAACGTGGAGTACCGCCACATGCACCCGGAACGGTCGTACCGCAGCGACCGTACGGTGCTGGTCCGGGAGTACTCGCGCTCCGCCGGCGACCAGGACGAGCCGTACTACCCGATCAACACGGCCGGCGACCGGGACGCGCTGCGGACGTACCGGATGCTGGCCCGGCAGGAGACCGTCGAGCGCAACGTGCTTTTCGGCGGACGGCTCGGCACCTACCAGTACCTGGACATGCACATGGCGATCGGTTCCGCGCTGGCGATGTTCGAGAACCGGATCGTGCCCTACTTCCGCGATCGGCGCCCGCTCGGGTCCACCGGTCCGACCACCGACGACAAAGAGTAGGCACCATCTTGCAGACGCTCACCGTGCTGGGCCGCGTCGTGGCGATCCTGTTCGCCGCGCACGCGGTCTGGGTACTCGTTTGGATCATCGTGGCGGCACGGGCGGTCCGCGACCGCCCTGCGGCGCCGGCCGCGGCCCCCGCGGACCTTCCCGTCATCGTGGTCATGCTGCCGGCCCTGCGCGAGCAGCGACTGGTGCGCGAGACGCTGGAATCGTTCGCCACCGCGCGATATCCCGGGACGTTGATATCGGTCGCCATCACGAGCGAACGCGAGACGGCCGAACGGGCCGCCCAGGAGGCGGCCCTGCCCGCCGTGGTCACCGAACTACGCGGTCTGGCCAGGCGTGGCAGCCGGGAGCGGGCACTGGAGAAGGTTCTCGCGCCATCGGTGATCGCCGCGACCCTCGACGAGCTGGAGCGGACGGCACCGGACGAGTGGCCCGGCGTGCTGCGCCGCGCCTTCGACGCGACGCCCACCACGGAGGAGCTGTGCCGGCAGATCACCGCCGAGTTGAACGGCAGGCCCGGTACGCACCGCTCGTGCCACGTCCACTTCCCCCACACCGACGGGCGCAAGGGTTCCCAGCTCAACTACGCGGTGGAGCTGCTGCCCGAGCTGTTGCCGGGCGTCGACCCGGACAGCGTCTACCTGGCCGTCTACGACTTCGACGCGGTGGCCCACGGGGAGACGTTCGTGGCGGTGGGAGACCTGGTGCGTGCGGCGGTCGCCGCGGGCCGCCGCCCGCCGGCGCTGCTGCACCAGGTGCAGCTGCCGCTGCGGTTCCGGGCCCCCTTCGCCCCCGGTGCCGACGGCGCCCTGATGCGCGGACAGGTGCTGTACTGGCTGCGGCGTGGCCTGGCCGTCGAGGTCGGGCGGATACTCCAGAACGACCTGTTGCGCCGCAGCCCGCGCCTGGTGCGACTGCTCGCCGCGCCCTTCCGCCCGATGATCTACGCGATCGGCTCGGGGACGTTCGTCCATCTCGGCGCGTGGCGCGAGCTCGGCCCGTTCCCGGAGATGCAGGAGCCGGTCGGGCACCGTGCCTCGCTGCTCGGCGTCGAGCAGGCGTTGGTCCCGAGCTTCAACCTGACCGAGCCCTACTACCAGACCAGGTCGATGATGAACGGGTGGGCCAACGTCTGCTACGGCAGCCTGGGGGTCGCCCGGGAACTGGACCACGTACGCCCCTACCCGTCGCCGGTCAGCCGGCCGGGCAAATGGCTGCTGGTGGCGAAGGAGCTGTTCGACATCGCCATCTGGTTCGCCGGAGTGCTGCTCATCCCCGCCGGCCTGGTGATCACGGCGCTGGGCGGCGGCTGGTGGACCGTGCTCGCCGTCGGCGCCAGCCTGGTGGCGTATCCCGTCACCGCCGTCCTGCTGCTGGCGCTGCTGCCGCGACTGGGCGGGATCGACCGCCAGGACCGCTCCGTCAGCTGGTTGACCGGGAGGCGTCCGCGGCTGACGCTCGTGGCGACGTTCGTCGCCGCGCCCTTCGTCAGCGCCACCGGCCCGTGGCTGATGTTCCTGCGCATGCTCCGCTCCTGGCGGGTGGGCACGCCGGTGCTGTCCGGGAAGACCGAACGGTAGGCCGGTCCTCGCGTCGCTCGCGAGGCGGGAGGCGCCTGGGCGGCATCGCCCAAGCGCCTCCCGCCGTCACACGAGTGACTTCGAGGCGGGCAGGTCGCGGTCGGCGTCCGGGTCGAAGAACCGGGTGAGGAAGTCCTGCTGCCAGGCGCGCGGCTCCGGCAGGTCCCACTGGCCGTACTCGCTGAGCAGTCGCTCCGGCTCCGGGCACCGTTGCCGCAGCGCGGCCAGGGCGTCCGCGGGGACGGCGTCCGGGTAGAGCATCCGCAGGTGCGCGAGCCCGTAGAAGACGGGTCCGGCCACCGCGTACTCGTCCACCCGCTCGAGCAACAGGTCCCACGAGAGGTCCGGACCGGCACGGCGTACGACCTCGGCGATGTCGACGTACTTGAGCAGCTGCCGGTGCTTGCCGCGGTTCATGAACCTGAGGGTCGTCGAGGTCTTGTAGATGTGGGCGGAGAGGTCGATGACCGCGTCCTCGGGGGACGGCACGAGGAACGAGGCGTCCCCGTACCGGTGGCGGTCGGCGTGGGCCAGGACGGCACCGACCGGAACGTCGTAGCCCTTGCCGGGCAGCGCCAACGAGACGTTGATGTCGACGCTGACGATCGGCCGGTGGAACTCGCCGAACTTGTTCATCTTGGGCAGGTCACTGCCGTACAGACGCCAGAAGGCCCGCTCCCGCTTGCTCAGCGGGACGATGTCGACGCGCGTCGGGTTGCCTTCCACGTAACCGAGTCCTTCGAGCGCCTTGACCAGGGTGGTGGCCTCCTCCCTGGTGACGAGGACGTCCAGGTCACCCATCGGTCGCGTCCCCGGCTCCTGGTAGACCGCGAAGGCCAGATGGCCGCCCTTGCGCATGAGCACCGTGATGCCCTGGTCCGCTGCGGCGTCGCTGATCGCCCGGACCTCGGCCAGCATGAGCTCGTTGGCACGTTGCGTGTCCCGGTAGGCGGAGTACAGGAGCAGCACGACGGGAGAATCGATGCCCGCGACCCTCTCGGTGGTCAGCAGGCGCCAGAGATGCCAGCCCACGAGGGGGGCGACGCGGTGCCTGGCGGCCTGCACGGCAAAGTGCCCCCAGTCCAGGCGCGGCGCGTCCCGACTGATGATCGTGCGCACCCGGGCCATGTGCGTATCCGTCACATGCTGCCTGCTGAGCAGGAGCAACAACTCCGATTCGGCTGACAACTCGGCCATTCGGCCTCCTTCTCGACGGTGCCCCGGCATTGCACGGCACTGATTCGACATCCGTCCGCAGTGGCCACGAGATCACTCTGCGTGAAGCTCACCCCTGGGCGGGCGGCACAGCTTAACGGTCTCCGGGAAGCGTTTCACCCGCCTGTCGGCCGGACGCGTGCACGGGCGTCGCCGTCGACGGGACGCGTTCCACCGCTGGGTGGGGCGCTGGCGCGGGACCCGGGCCGACAGCGAGGTTGACCAGCGCTCAACTGCTACCCGGCGATCGTTCAGCTGATTAGTGGACTCTCGCTCCGATCTTGATCACTATAACCGTCAGCGGCACAATGGCCGCTGGGTTCGGTGGAGACAGCAGGGGGCGTGGATGGAGTTCCATCAACTGGGCCGCAGCGGCTTGCGTGTGTCCACGGTCACTCTGGGTACCTTCAACTTCGGCGGTCCGACCGACGAGGCCGCAGCAGAGGAGATCATCCACACGGCTCTCGACGCCGGCGTCAACCTCGTCGACACCGCCAACGCCTACCAGGACGGCCGCAGCGAACAGATCCTCGGCAAGGCCATCCGTCACCGCCGCGACGACGTCCTGATCGCCACCAAGTGCTACAACGAGGTCGGACCGGGGCCCAACGACTGGGGCAACTCCGCGTACGCCGTCAAGCGCGAGTGCGAGCGGTCCCTGCGCCGCCTGGGCGTCGACCACATCGACATCTTCCACCTGCACCGGCACGACCTACGGACGCCCGTCGAGGAGACCCTCGGCGCCCTGGCGGACCTCGTGCGGGAGGGGAAGGTCCGCTACATCGGCACGTCCACGATGCCGAGCCCGGAGGAGATGGCCGAGCAGCCCGGCCTCGGCGTGGTGCCGACCTGGCGTCTGGTCGAGATGGCCGTGCTGGCACGAGGCTCGCTCGGCACGCCCGGCCCGATCGCCGAGCAGTCGCCCTACAACCTGCTCGAACGCGAGGTGGAGCGGGACATCCTTCCCATCTGCCGCGAGTACGGCGTCGGCTTCGTCGCCTACAGCCCGCTGGCGATGGGTTACCTCAGCGAACGGTTCCTCGGGGAGCCGCCCGCCGACGCCCGCTTCACGGAATGGTGGTCACCGCGCGGCACGGTCTGGGAGCCGGTGCAGCGGGCCCTGGCCGCGCTGCTGGAGCTCGCCGCCGCGCACGGGCAGTCGCTGCCCGAGTTCGCCCACTCGTGGCTGTCCGGCAACAGTGACGTGACCAGCACCATCATCGGTCCCCGGACCCTCGACCAACTCACGCTCGCGCTCAAGGCGACAGAGACCACCGTCGACGCACAGGCGCGTCAGGCGGTCGACGCGATCGTCGCCCCCGGCAGCAGCCTGTGGTTCCGGACCATCGAGCAGGGCCATCGCGGCACACGTGACAGCGAGGAATCTTGAGCCAGGGCATGAACGACCTCACCTCCCGCCGACCCGTCGTGCTGCTGACCGACGACGGTCTGCTCTCGGAATTCTGGGCGTTCCTGCGCGAACGGCTGGAAGAGCGCCTGTCCCCGACCTGCGACATCCGCTACCTCGACGTACGCGAAAGCGATCTGGCCGCCGTCGACTGGGCCGACGTCGACGCGGTCGCCCTGTTCGGGGGCGAGCTCACCCACGACATGATCGCCGCCGCGACCCGGCTGAAGGTGGTGGCCAGCGAAACCGACACCTGCGGGATCGAGGCCATGGACGCGTTGTGGGACGCGGGCATCCCGTTCGTCGAGGGAACTCCCGGCTGGGGCCAGTCGGTCGCCGAGTGCGGGCTGAGCCTGATCCTGTGCGGGCTGCGCCGCATTCCGCAGTGGCACCACGAGGTCATCACCGGCTTCCGCCCCTGGGACTACCCGTACGTGCAGTTCTGCGACGATCCGCGCTTCGCCAACGGCACCGTGGCGGGCAAGACCGTCGGCATCATCGGGGTCGGCGAGATCGGCGGGCGCATCGCCAGCTGGTGCGCCATGCTCGGCGCGACCGTGCTGGCGTACGACCCGTTCCGCTCCCCGCAGCGCTTCGCCGAGGTCTCGGCGGAGTCGGTGGACCTCGACCGGCTGGTGCGGGACTCCGAGATCCTCGTCGTCGCGGCACCGGACACCCCCAGCGTCACCGGCGTGGTCGACCGCGACCACGTCTTCGCCCTGCGCAAGGGCGCACTCGTCGTGACCGTCACCCGAGCCGCCGCGATCGATGCCGCGGCACTGCGGGAGCGGGTACTCGCCGACGAACTGGCCTGGGCCGCGGACGTGTACGACGTCGAACCGCTGCCGGAGGGCGATCCCCTGATCGGCAGGCACAACGTGGTCCACCTGCCGCACATCGCGGGGCGCACCAGGGACGCCAACATCGCGGTCGCCGACATCGTCGCCGACGACATCCTGCGCGTGCTGGCGGGAGAACAGCCGCGGCACCCGCTGACACCCCAGCGACTGCAGGTCCGGCTCGGCCGAACGCCCGCCGCCCGGCACGGCAAGGACGGTACCGGTGGGTGACCTGGAGAACGGCTGGACGGTCAGCGATGCGTTCCCGGCCGCCGGGCTGAGCCCGGGCGAGCTGACCGCCGGCCTCGACCGCGCGTACGCGGAGACGACCGGTTGGGACGATCCCACGGTGACCCGGCTCGGCTTCGCCATGTCGGCCCCGCACGAGGTGGCCCTCTCCGCCTGGACCCGGTTCCTGGCCCTCAACAGCAACAACGTCGGAGTACACACCCCCTTCGGCGCCGGGCGCGCCGGCACCCGGCGGCTCGAACGCGAAGCTCTGCTGGGCCTCGCCGGCCTGCTGCACGCCGACTCGGCCGACGGCTACATCACCTCGGGCGCGACCGAGGCGGTGCTCCAGGGACTGCGGATCGGACGCAACTCCGTCCGGGCCGACGCGTCGTCGCGGGTCACCCTCATCACCAGCGAGTTCGCCCACCACTCCGTCACCAAGGCCGCCGAGGTCCTCGGCCTCGACCTGCGCACGATCGCACCCGGCCCGAGCTGGGTCATCGAGCCGGAGCAACTGGCGCAGGCCGTCGAGGCGGCGATCGCCGCCGGCGCGACCGGCATCATCGTGGCGCTGACGGCCGGCTACTACAACAGCGGCCTGTGCGACCCGGTCGATCAGCTGGCCGCGCTGCTGCGGCGCCGCGCGGTGCAGCTCGCCGATCAGGTGCGGTTCTTCTGCTACGTCGACGCGGCCCACGGCGGCTTCATCTTCCCGTTCAGCGATCCCGCGCTGGCCTTCGACTTCCGCAACGTCGGCGTGCACGCGATGGCCCTGGACCCGCACAAGTCGGGCCTGCTGCCGTACTCGTGCGGGGTGCTGCTCGTACGCAAGGGCCTGCTGGGGCACGTCACCGAGGCGAGCCCGGTCACCGGGATCGTCGACTCGACCCTGACCGGGTCCCGCCCCGGCGCCGCAGCCGCCGCCCTGTGGGCCACGATCTTCGGCCTCGGCCACTCCGGTTTCACCGCGGCGATCCAGGAGTGCCTGCGTCGCCGGGACCTGATCGCCGACGCGATCCGTGCCGCCGACCCGGAGGCGGAGATCCGGTCGGCACCCGCCTCACCCGTCGTCGTGGCCGGCTTCTCCACACCGGACGGGCTGCTGCCGAAGGAGTTCACCGAGCGCTACCGGCTCCTCGCGGTCAGCGCGCCCGCGCCGCAGGGCGGACGCCGCAGCTACCACCACTTCTACGCCGGACACAGCCTCACCGACGAACAGATCGCCCGATTCGCCACCGGCTTGTCCGAGGCGGTCGCACAGGCCAGGGCCGCACGTGCCAGGCCCGGGCGCGGGAAGGCCGACGCCGGTGTGCCGGAGCAGTTGCGTGACATCGCCGCCGACACCGACTGCTTCCGGCACTACATCGTGCACCCGCCGGGCCGCCGCGACCCGGACGAGCCCGGGTATTCCTTCCACACCTTCCTGCACCGCTCCGCCACCGGCGAGCCCCTCCAGGTGCGGGAATGGGGTGAGACCGCGACGGGTCGCCAGGCGCACGTCTACGCCCCGGATCTCGCCGACCCGTTCGGCAACGAGCTGTTCGGCGTACGGACCGCCGACTACTACGTCGAAGTGCTCGACCGGTCGCAGCAGAAGCTGTCCCTGGTCGGGGGCGTGCACTTCAGCGTCGGCACCGGTGACCCCGGCGAGCGGGTGCTGATGAACCTGGAGAGCACAGGCGAGTTCCGGTCGCTGGAGTACAAGTTCGGCGAGGGCGAGTTCACCGACGAGATCCAGTGTTTCCGGGACCGCGTCGTGGTGAAGCTCGGCAAGAGCGCCCGTGGCTTCCGGCGGCGCGCCCACAGCGACGACTACTCGTTCTCCATCGACACGTCGTTCGAGTGCACCGTCGAACTCGCCGACGACGACCGCCCGGCCCGGTTGGACATGCTCCGGGTCAGCGGCGATCCGCTGCTGCCCCGGCGGACACACCTGCTGCGGCAGGAGTACCAGCGGTTCCCGAACCGCTTCTTCGACATCGAGTGCACGGTCGTGGTGGGCGCAAGGTCGCCGGACGCCTGGCGGTTGTCCGACCTGGTCGCCGCGTCGGCGGCGGACGCGCTCGTCGCCCGGTCGGGCCTGGTCGGCCGCTGCGTACCCGACGTGTCCGGGAGCGCCGGAGAGCTTGTCGTGACCACCGCGTCGCTGCCTGCCGGACGGCGTACCCGGATGGCGGTCGACACCGGCGTGGGCCGGCGCATGGCCCGCCTCCTGCCCGTCTTCGACGTCTCCGAACCGGAACGGTTGCGGGTCGACGATGTCGTCGCCGTCGCTGATCACGGCGCCGACCTGATCCGGGCGCACGCGGCGGTACGGAGCACGGACGGCGGAACCGGGACGGTCCTGGCCACCGCGGTCGGGGTCGCGGCATGACCACTTCCTTTATCGGCGCCGACCAGAACGCCGACGATCTCGCCGTGGCCGCGATGGACCCGCTGCGTGCCGACGACGTCCTCGCCGAACTGCCCGCCGCCAACGAGCGCGCCGACACGGCGTGGATGGTCGACGCGCTGGCGGACCTCAGCGCCGACTTCGATACGGCTGACGTCCACACCGCCCGAGCCGCCCTGCGCGACCTGGGCTTCCTCGCCGCGTCCCTCGTCCGGCACGATCCGGACGCCGACCTGCACGGCATCGAGCCGACACTCCTGCGCCTGGCCGCCGTCGCCGACGAGGTCCCCCGCGACACCGTGTACAGCTACACCACGCGCAACCCGGTCGGCCCCCGCCGCCGTGGCTTCCTGCTCAGCGACGAAGAGCACGTGTTCATCGACTCGGTCGTCGCCGCGACCCAGGCACTGAACCTGGCCGTCGACGACCTGGCCGCCTGCCGCGACCGCGCCGACCTCGACGAGGACGTGCTCCTCGCCGCACTCGGCCAGGTGCACGACGGGGTCGAGGTCCTGCGCAAGAACCTGCGTACGGTCCAGCGGACGATCACCCCCGACTACTTCTCGCACCGGCTACGGCCCTACTTCCCGTCGATGGACATCGGCGGGAAGGCCTACATGGGTCCCGGCGGCGCCCAGATGCCACTGCTCGTCCTCGACGTGCTCCTGCTCGCGCCGAGCGAACCGGGCCAGCTCGGCGCGTGGCACGACGACTATCTCGTGGAGAACGTGCTCTACCTGCCGCCCACCCACCGGGCGGTGTGCGACGACACGCTCCTGGCGTACCGCAGCGGCAACTCGCCGCTGCTGCGCTGCCTGCTCGAGTCGCCCCGGGTGCGCGCGGAGTACGCCGCGCTGCTCAAGCGCATCCTGCGCTTCCGCTACCCCCACCGCCAGGTAGCCCGGGCCAACATGGCGATCCGGGCCGAAGGGTCGCTGGGCAGCGGCGGCTACACCGTCGAGGCCCTCGACCACCTCATCGAGATCACCACGTCCAAGGCCGCGGTGACGCTGCCGTTGCCCCGACAGCGGAGAGGAAGCGCCGATGACCGCGACCGGTAGTGTGGCGGGCTTCGCCCCCGTACGGGTGGGTTCGGTGCGCGGCGCAGTCCCGTCCGTGCCACCCGCCGCCGGGATCGAGGGCCGGGTGCGCCTGCGCTACCCGAACCGGCTGAACGCGATGGCACTGGACCCGAGCAAGGTGCTGCCCGGCGCCGGCTCCTACCCCGCCGGTGAGCTGGTCTTCGTCACCGACCTCTTCACGAGCGTCGAGGTCCAGGGCACGGCGTCCGGCGACGGCGTCGAGATCACCGCCGACAGTGCCCGGCCGGTCCTGGGGCGCCACGCCGCGCTGCTGATGCGCCAGGTCCTGGGCCTCACCGGCGGAATGCGGATCACGATCCGCTCGCACCCGCTGCCTCCGCACGTCGGGCTCGGCAGCAGCAGCGCCGTCCTCTCGGCCGTCGCCGCGGCGATCAACGAACTGTGCGGTCGGCCGCTGGACCACCGGACGCTGATGCGGCTGCTGGTCGACAACCACGGCGAGGAGATCGACGGCAACGACGACGAGATCATGCCGGTCCAGTGCATCGGCGGCTCGGCCGCCGCCGGTCTGGTACCCGGCGCGATCCAGGTGGTCTCCGGAAACGCGGTCGCGCTGCTGGCCGCCCCCGCGCCGGCCGGGCACACGATCGTGCTCGCCGTACCGCCGGACCTGCGCAGCTGGGACGCCTCGGAGAGCCTCCGCGCCGAGGCGGAGAACTTCGACGGGTTCCTGGAGACCGGCCGTCGGTACGCGCCGCAGATCGCCTACCGGTTGCTGCACGAGTGCTGGCCCGACCTCGTCACCGGCACTCCGCGCACCCTCGGGCAGCTCGTCTTCGACTACCGGTTCGAGATGGGCAGCATCCGCAACTGCGCCTTCTCGCACCCCCGCCTGCTGGAGTACGCGGAGCAGGTGCGGCAGCTGTTCGAGTCGGGACAGGCCGCCGTGCTCAGCCTGTCCTCGGTCGGGCCGCTCTTCTTTGCTCTCACCGAGCAGCCCGACGTCGTCGCGGCCGGCTTCGAAGCCGCGGGCCTCACCACGTTCCGCGCGATGCCATGGGACCAGGGCTACCTGATCGACGAGTGCACGGTGAAGCGCCATGCGCGCGACGGGTGACTACTGGAACCGGCCGGACGTGGTGACGGCGTTCGCCACGGCGTCGCCGCCGGGATACCTGGCCGACATCGTGCCGCAGGGCGACCCCGGCGCGGTGGCGCTCGACGTCGGCTGCGGTGGTGGGCGGAACCTGCCGCTGCTGGCCGAACGGGGCTACCGGGTCGTCGGACTCGACCTGCACGCCGAGATGGTGCTGCGCGCACAGGGCGTCGCCCCCGGTGCCGCCTTCTGTCAGGCGGACGTCGCCGCGCTGCCGGTGGCCACCGCGCGGGCCGCGGTCGTGGTGTGTCACGGGGTCCTGCACAACCTGCCCCGGCCGGAACAGGTCTCCGCGGCCATCGGCGAGCTGGGCCGGGTCGTCGCCACCGCCGGCGTGGTGTCGCTGAACCTGTTCAGCGCGGCGCATCTGGACCACCGGCTCACCCCGCTCGCCGACGACCGGCACCGGCTCCCCAACGGACAGGTGATGACGCTGCTGCCGCCGGAGCGGATCGCCGCGCTCTGCCGTACCGCCGGGTTCCAGTTCGTTGACGGCCCGTTCGAATACCTCCACGATGCCGACCCCGGCCAGCGCTCAGTCTGGCGGGCCGTCCTGCGACCGACGGGGACCCGATGATCCAGAGCGAAGCAGCCCTCCTCGACACCGAGCCGGCCGAGCTGGCCGATCCGCACGCGCTGGCGGCACGGCTCGGCGTACGCGCCGGGACCGTCCGGCTGGGCCAGACCAGGATCGCGGTGAGCAGCGCCGACCCGCGAGCCATCACCTACCTGCACGACCTGTTCACCCCGGCGAACGACATCTGGGAGCACCTGCCCGACGACTTCTCGCCCTGTTCGCTGGCCGCCGTGAACCTCGCCGTCTCCGACGCGTGCTTCGCCCGGCTGGTCGAGCACTACGCGGCGCAGGCGGTCCGGCGCCGAGCCGTACACCTGCACGTGGCCGCACCCGGGACCCGCTACGAGCTGGCCGACGGGACCTGCGCCGTGGTCTCGGAGCCCGACGAGATCGACGGCACCAACCTGGTCGTGCAGTCCCCGCGCGGCCTGGTGTTCGTCACGACCGCGCGCCCCTACGCCCACCTGGCGCTGGCCCGGCACCTGCGCGAGTTCGGCTACCGGCGGGGCGAGAGCGACGGTTGGGCCGGGCTGCACGCGTCCTGCGCGGCCACCCCCGAGGGCAACGTGGTGGTGGTCGGCCGCTCCGGTGCCGGCAAGTCCACCACCGCCCTGGCCCTGGCCGCTGCCTCCGGGTGCGCCTTCGTCGCCAACGACCGGGTCATGGTCCGCGCGGACGGAGAGCAGGTGACGGCCTGCGGGATGCCGGTGCCGATCCGCATCAACGGCGGCACCATGCACGCGCTGGGCCTGAAGGACGCGACCAGCTGGCAGCTGGCCCGCCGGCAGCCGGACTTCGTCACCAGCGACTGGCAGAGCTTCTGCGGAGACTCCAAGCTGAACCTGCTGCCCGTCGAGTGGCGTGCGCGCACCGGCACCCCCCTGGTCCCCTCCGTGCGGCTGGCCGCCATCGTGCTGCCCCGCGTCACGAAGGACTCCGCAGTGCTCAGCGTGCGTCGGGTCGATCCGGACCAGGCGCGCGAAGTGCTCACCGAGCAGCTGATGACTCCGGACGACGACGTGTTCGTCGAGGACTGGCTACAGGCCCGCACCCGCGACCGCGACGAGATCGGCACCATGGCGGGGCGGACGTTCGAGGCGCTCATGCGGTTGCCGATCCTGGTCGCCGAGCTCGGCACCCGCAACACGCTGGTGAACCTGTCCAGCTCCATCCGCGAGGCGCTCGGAACGCTGCGTGCCTGACCTCGCCTTCGCCGCGTTCGACCTGGACGGCACGCTGGTCGACGAGCGCGGCGTGCCGATGCCCGGCACGGTCGAGGGGCTCGCCCGGCTGCGCGAGCGCGGTCTGACACTCCTGCTGGTGACGGGACGATCGACGGTGCTGTTCGAGGCGCTCGGTCTACCCGAGCGCCTCCTCGAACTGTTCGGGCCTCGCCTGCTGCTCGACAACGGCAACGTCGAGTACGACCGCGCCGCCGCCCGGGCGACATATCGCCGCGCGCTGCCCCGCGAGGTGCTGCCGACGCTGCTCGCCGCGGGTTTCACCGAGCTGATCGCGGAGCTGGATCACCGCTATGTCGCGACGTCCCGGCGGGCGTCCACGTGGTTCGCGATGGCGCACCGGCTGCCCCGGTCGTCCATCGAGGTCGACCCGCAGCTCGGCGGGAGGGCGCAGGTCGGCTCGGTGCTGGTGCTGGACCGTGTGCCGCTGCCCGAGGGGCTGTTGGGCGCTGCGGTCGAGGCGATCCCGTTCGCCGGCACCGCGGCGAAGCTGCTGCGGCCTGCGGGGACCTGCAAGACTGCCGCGGTGACGGCGTTGCTGGTCGAGCAGGCCGGTGAGGCCGACCTGAAGCGGGTCATCGCGTTCGGCGACGGGCGCAACGACCGGTGCCTGCTGGCCTCTGCGGCGGTCGGGGTCGCGGTGGCCGACAGCCACGCCGACGCCGCTGCACGCGCGACGATGCGGCTGTCGGGCCCGATCGGAGACTTCCTGGCCGCCTTCCACCCGGACACGCTCGTCCGGCGTGACCGGCCCGACGTCGTGGAGGATTGCGCGCACTGACGGTCACCAGCGCCCGAGCAGGACCTCCCGGTCGTCCCGGTTGCGCCAGATCCAGGTGGTGCCGGCCGGCACCTCACCGGTCAGGTAACCGAGGATCGGCTCCCGCTGGTTGTCGCTTTCGAGCTGCCCGATCAGCTTGAGGGCCTCCGGCAGCGGGAAGAACGCCGCCTCGGCGATCTCGTCGTCCTCCGGCAGGGTCTCGCCCTCCCAGTCGTTGATCTCGAACGCGATCGCCAGTGCCGACGGGTACCGCTCGGAATCGATGTGCATCACGAACGCGGTGGCGACCGGATCGCCGACCACCAGGCCGGTCTCCTCCTGCATCTCCCGCCGCAGCGCCTCGTGGAAGACCTCGCCGTCCTGGACGCCGCCGCCGGGGAGCGACCAGAGCATCTCGCCGTTCGCGCCGAGGCTCTCCCGCACCAGAAGGATCTCGTCGCCTCGCCGGACGATGCCGATGACAAGCTGCACGCGGGAAACAGGCGCCCGCGTCGGCGCTTCAGATTCAACAGAGGTCATAAGCAGAGAATCCTACTGGTCCGCCCGGCGGTGACACTCCCCGGGCGTGCACGTCGCCGGCGCCGCGTCGGGCGATGACCGGGGGTGATGCCGCTTCGGGGAAGCACTCCACTCCGGCTCGGCGACAGCTCGTGTACGGTCGACCCTGCCGTGCATGGTTGCCGACCGGGGAGGTGAGTCCAATCAACGCTGTGACAGGTCGGGACTCCCTGCCCCGCATGGTCTAGGGAGCGCCCGCACAAGGCACCCCGAAAGGCCCGCGTTCCCGATGCACATCCACGAAGAGTTCTTCACCGTCGGTGGTGTTCCCGCTGTCAGGTGGACCCAGGACGACGAGACCACCGCCGCCCGCCCGCTGATCCTCCTCGGCCACGGCGGCGGCCAGCACAAGACCGCCCCCGGCATCCTGCACCGCGCCCACCGCTTCGTGACCAGCGGATTCACGGCCGTCTGCGTGGACGTTCCGAACCACGGCGACCGGCCGACCGACGACCGTTACCAGGACATCGCCACCGAGATCCAGGCCCGCGTCGACTCCGGCGACGAGTTGGCCCCGCTGCTCGCCGGATTCCAGGCCCTGGTCGCCGAGCAGACCGTACCGGAGTGGCGGGCCGTCCTGGATCACCTCGGGTCGGAAGCCGTCGGCTACTGGGGAGTGTCGCTGGGATGCGGGCTGGGCGTGCCGTTCGTGGCCGCCGAGCCGCGGGTCCACGCGGCGGTGCTGGGCCTGGGCGGCGCCGCGGCCCCGGCCTCCGCCGCAGCCGCCGCACAGATCACCGTGCCGATCGAGTTCCTGGTCCAGTGGGACGACGAGCGGGTGCCCCGCGAGCAGAGCCTGGCCCTGTTCGCGGCGTTCGGTTCGGCCGAGAAGACGTTGCACGCCAACCCGGGCCGCCACGGCGACCGGCTCCCGGAGCATGAACTGGACAGCGCCGTCCGGTTCTTCACCCGCCACCTCATGCCGCGCTGACCGGCATCGCATCCACCGAGCCCCGCTCGGTCGACACCACGGCAGCGGCCGGTCGAGCGGGGCCTGGTGGATGACGAACTGCACCGACCGGCCGACGACGACCTGAGCGGGCACATCGACGGGTCCGACCGGTCAGAACGGGGCGTCCACCGGGAGTCGACGCACCTGCGTCAGGTAGGGGTCCAGCTCGCCCACCTCGAACCGGCAGGTGCCGATGACGTGCCAGAACTGACCGCCCGGATCACCGTCCAGCTTGTAGCGCCCGTCCGGGCTGCGGCCGAGGGCGCCGGCAGCGGCACGCCGTTCAGCCGCCACCGCTACCGCAGCGTGGCGGCGAACTCCTCGAACCGGGTCGCAGTCGTGTTGCCCTCGTTGCGGCCTTCGATCGGGCGCAGTCGACCGGCGCTGAGCGCCTGGTTGAACTCGACGAGCAGGGCGGCGAAGTCGGGCGAGAACCCGGCGGTCCCGGTGAGGATCGCCGCCATCTCCTCGTCGGACAGCTGGACGTACCGGAGGTCCGGGCGGCCGATCGCCGTACCGATCGCGGTCGCCACCTCTGTGTACGTCAGATCGCGGGGGCCGAGCAGCTCGCGGACCACCACGCCACTCCAGTTCCGCTCGCGTAGCGCTTCGGCGGCGGCCACCGCGACGTCGGCGGTGGCGATCATCGGTACCTTCGCGTCGGGCGCGACGGAGTCGGCGACGACTCCCTCATGACGGATCGTCTCCAGCGCCGAGTGGAAGCCCTCGAAGAAGGCACCGGGACGCAGGAGCAGGACGTCGACACCGTTCAGCGTCCGCAGTCGCTGCTCCTGCCGGTGCAGACTGGCGATGAACCCGTTACCGCCCGCCAGCTCCGCGCCGATCGAGCTGAGCGCGACCACGCGGCGTACCTCCCCGCTCTTGCGGATCGCCGAGACGATGGCCTCCCCGCGTCGGTCCTGGTCGGCGTGGTAGTCGGGCAGGGTCGGGTCGAACGCGGTGAGCGTGTAGACCGCGTCGGCACCGGCGAAGGCGCTCGCCAGGTGGTCGGCGTCGCGGACGTCGCCGACGGCGGTCGCGGCCCCCAGCGCGGCCAACTCGGCGAGCCTCTCGGGCGAGCGGCCGAGCGCACGGACCTCCTCGCCGGCTTCGAGCAGCAGTTCGGTGACCTTGCGACCGGTGTTCCCGGTCGCCCCCATCACGGCGATCATGTCAGTCCCTCTCGGTCGGCGTGCCTTGCTACACGTCCAGCCTCCAGGGGACTTGAGGGACTGACTATGACTTCCTGTCCGTAATACATGCTCCTTCGTCCAGCCGGTCTGGATCGTCGGTGCGTTGCTCCTGGCACACTTGCGGCATGCCCGACGAACGTGGCCCATGGCCCTCGGCCGCCGACCCGCTCGGCGAGGCGCTGCACTTCCTCGAGCTGCGGGGTGCGTTCTACTGCCGTTCGGAGTTCACCGCCCCGTTCGGGCTCGAGCTTCCGCCACTCAAGGGCCACCTCTGGTTCCACGTCATCACGCGTGGGAGCTGCTGGCTCGACGCGCCAGGGGCGCAGCCGCGACGCCTCACCGGGAGCGAACTGGCCCTCGTCCCGCACGGCCAGGGCCACCGGCTGCGCAGCGAACCCGACGCGCCGACACCGAGCATCTTCGAGCTGGAGCGCGAACAGCTCGGCGAGCGCTACGAGATCCTCCGCTACGGCGGCGGCGGTGAGCGCATCGACATGGTCTGCGGGGCCGTACGCTCCGACCATCCGGCGGCAGGAAGACTGCTGGCCCTGCTGCCACAGATCCTCGTCCTCGACCCGGCGACGGACCCTGCCCGACTCGACTGGCTCCACTCCACCCTGCGACTGATGGCGGTCGAGGCCGACGGCCTGCGCCCCGGCGGCGAGACGGTGATCACCCGCCTCTCCGACGTGCTCGTCGTGCAGGCGCTACGCGCATGGCTGGAGAACGACCCGGCCGCCCGGTCCGGCTGGCTCGGGGCCCTGCGGGACCCACTGATCGGCCGCGCGATCTCCCTCGTCCACCGCGAACCCGGCCGGAACTGGACCGTCGCCTCGCTCGCCGACCAGATCCCGATGTCGCGCTCAGCCTTCGCCGCACGCTTCACCGAACTGGTCGGCGAACCCGCGATGAGCTATGTGACCCGCTGGCGGATGCACCTGGCCGCGACGGCGCTACGCGACGAGGGCGCCACCGTGGCCGAACTCGCCGACCGCTTCGGCTACCGCTCGGAGGCCGCGTTCGCCCGGGCGTTCAAGCGTGTGGTGGGCTCTCCACCCGGAGCGGCACGACGGACACTCCCCGCACCCAGCCAAGGAATTCGCCGTCCGAGGGAATCGACGCCGCCGAGCACGCAACCGAGGCCTGAATAAATCGAGGCATGAGCCGCAATCGTCGAGGTTCAACTTCCATTCACACTTGCCTCGCGGCGTTGTCAGACATCGATCTTCGAAAGTTGGACCCCATCGCCCCCGCCGATATACGACCTGCGACATGAGCGGGCGGCGGGATCGAATTGCGGTTGCGGCACATTCAGGTCTGCGCGGTCATGCCGACATTGCCGCCGACAGTCGCCGCGGACCAATCCCTACCGCCGGGAAGAGGCGCGGTCAAACCGCCACCGGGTCGCGGTCGTCCCGTCGGCGCCGTAGCCGAAGGCCTGGACCGGGCAGATCCGATAGAAGGCGTACTCGGGCGATCCGGGCAGGCTCCTGTCGTAGGCTCGGCCGTCCCGGATGTCGAACGACCAGCGGCACTTCGCCTCGAAGGCGGCGGCCACCCGGCGCAGCATGGCGTCGCCGGAAACCCGGTGAGCTTCGCCCTTCACCACCAGGTCGAGATCCTCGTCGCCGACCATGAGGACACTGTGCGGGTTCCGGGCCAGGTTTCGGCCCTTGCGGGTGTTCGGACGGCTCGCGACGCACGGCACCCCGTCCACCAGCACCAGCAGCACCGGCGCGGCGTGCGGATGGCCGTCGGGGCGTACCGTCGACAGCCAGCATTTGGGGGCCGACCGCAGGCACGCCAGTGCCTGACTCCAGGGCTTCACGGTCGCCGCGTCGGTGCTGAACGGTGTCGCGTCCTCCGGCTGGAAGAGCAGCTCAGCGATCGGGGTGTCGACTGTGACGACGGATCCTCGGGCATGTCGTACGCGTCGTGCGGGCGCCAGCCCTCTGGCGAATTCTTCCAGGTCTCCTGCCACGCGCAAGGTTTTCAGCGCGGCACGCCAGTCCTCGGTCGGCATGATCAGCGGATGGTTCACGCGGTCCTCCTTTTCGGCTTTGCGGCTGAAGTGGGGAGGGAAGCAACAGCCACGTCACTTAATGACATTGACTAATGCGAAACTAACACGCACACCTGCCTCGCGCATGGCGACCGGAACCTTCAACCGCGCCTTGCCCATGAGGCGGTGCCGGGATCCGTAGGCATTGGAGGACGAGTTCGCGCCGCTGCCGGACCTGATCCAACAGCAGGCCTATCTGGTCGACAGCGCGGTCAGGAGATCGACTACTCTGCGCGGCTCCTGCTCTTGGACCCCGTCGGAGATGCTCCACCCGCGCAGGAATTCAAGGCGCTATCCGCCGCGGCCCGAACGACTGGTCGCCGCCGATGTCGCCGTTGGCGACCGCTGCATGGCGCCCGTGGGGCGTGACGGCGGACGGCAACGCCGCTAGCCTCGGTCTGTGGACCGGTGCGACGAGTGCGGCTTCTACTATGCCGGCGTCTCCGCCGACGAACTGCCGCCGTTCCTGCGCGCGCTCGGCGGGCGATACTCAGCCGCCCTCGCCGAGGTGCGGCAGGTGCGCCGACGACCGGCCGAGGGGGTGTGGTCGCCGCTGGAGTACGCCTGCCACGTCCGCGACGTGCTCGGCGTGCAGGCCGAACGCCTCGCGCTGGCGCTGCGCGTCGAGGAGCCGGAGTTCGCCCCGATGGGACGCGACGAGCGCGCCGTGGCGGAGGCGTACAACGAGCAGGATCCCGCGACCGTGCTGACGGCGCTGGGCGCGGCCGCCGACGACCTGGCCGCCCGGTTCGGCGTGCTCGGTCCTGCGGAACTCGCCCGCACCGGGGTCTACCCGTGGCCGCGACCGCAGGCCCGCACCCTGCTGTGGCTCGGCCGACACACCATCCACGAGGGCGAACACCACCTGCTCGACATCCGCCGCGCCGCGCGGTCGGAGGCGTCCCGCTAGGTCATCGGGACTGGAGATCGACCTGGCGGGCGCCGTCGAACACCGAGCAGATGGTGGGACGACCTGCTCCCGCCGGCTCGGCCGGCTCGCGGTTGCCGACCCGGCGTCAGACATCCAGGGGGACCGATGATCCGCTCGCCCGGCTCCGGCACCCACGCGCCACCCCACCAGGGCGTCGAGCGGTCAGGAAGCGGCCGGCCGGCAGAGGCCCGAGGGAGCGACACTGACGCATGTCAATGTAGGGTTTCATCGATGTGAAGTGACGGGTCTCGCCGACCTGTCGGGGCAACGCCGCCTCCACCACACGACACCGACGATGTCCAGGGAGAGCAGATCATGAACGAGAATCGGGTGGGGCGGCTACGGACGCGATGGCGGCGGGCAGCCCGAGCCGCCGTCGCGACGGCGGCCGCTGTCGGGATCACCGTGCTGGCAATCGGCGTCACGGCGGGTGCGGCCACGGCGGGCGTCAGTTCTGCCGACCGGGGCACGCCGAACGCCTCGGTCGCCGCCGGGCCGGTGTCCCGGGTCGCCGCGGGCAATCTGCACACCTGCGTGATCCGCACCGATGGCGCACTCTGGTGCTGGGGCAACAACTTCTACGGCCAGCTCGGCGACGGGACCTCCACGGACCGCACCGCTCCGGTCCGGATCGGCGACGCCACCACCTGGGCGCGCATCGACGCCAGCATCAGCACCACCTGTGCGGTACGCACGGAGGGAACGCTGTGGTGCTGGGGCAGCAACAACAACGGGCAGCTCGGCGACGGGACGACCACGAAACGGAGCAGCCCCGTACGGATCGGCGACGGCACCACCTGGGCCAGCGTCAGCACCGCCACCAACCACACCTGCGCCGTCCAGACCACCGGCACCCTGTGGTGCTGGGGCCAGAACCGCCACGGGCAGCTCGGCACCGGCGTGACCCCCTATCAGGCGACCACCCCGGTACAGGTCGGCACGGCGACCACCTGGGCGAGCGTCACGACCGGGTACGCGCACACCTGCGCCACCCGCACCGACGGGACCCTGTGGTGCTGGGGCAGCAGTTCGGACGGGCAGCTCGGTCTCGGCATCCGGGACTACCGGGCGACACCGACGCAGGTGGGCACCGCGACCACGTGGACCGGCGTGACGGCCGGGTACGTGCACACCTGCGCGGTCCGCGCCGACGGGACGCTGTGGTGCTGGGGCGAGAACGGGTACGGCCAGGTGGGCGGGGGCCTCGGCTTCCAGACCACCCCACTCCAGGTCGGCACCGGCACCACCTGGGCGAGGGTCGAGACGAGCATCGACTCGTCGTGCGCGACGCGCACCGACGGCAGCCTGTGGTGCTGGGGCAACAACGCCTCCGGGCAGCTCGGCGACGGCACCACCACCCACCGGTCGAACCCGACCCGGGTCGGTAGCGCCACCACCTGGACGGACAGCCTCGCCGCGTCCTACCACGCCTGCACGATGCGCGCCGACGGCAGCCTGTGGTGCTGGGGCGACAACTCGTTCGGGCAGCTCGGCGACGGCACCACCGCTCACCGGTCGACCCCGGCACAGGTGGCCCTGCCGGGCTGACCGCCACTGATGGACGAACGGTGCCGTCGGTCCGCGCCGCCGCGGACCGACGGCACCGCACCATCGGCCGGTCCCCGAGTCGGTCGCGGCGGCCTCGTCACCGGGCTTCAGACCCTCGATCGGCTTGCTACCGAGCCGGTGACCGGAACCGCGACCGACCGGGGTCGGATCCCGTTGCATCAATACTTAAGTATCTTTATATTTCGATGGCACAGATTCCCTCTCCGACCACCGGAGGTGCCCCGTGCGACTTCGCGGCAGAATAATCCTGGCCGCCGGCCTGCTGGCGGCGGTGGCGCTGGCACCGCTGACCCTGACCGGCACCGCCGGCGCGGCAGCGGCACCGACCGCGAGCTTCACCAAGGTGAACGACTGGGGCTCCGGCTGGGAGGGCAGCTACCGGATCACGAACTCCGGCAGCAGCACGATCACCTCGTGGCGGCTGGAGTTCGACCTGCCCGCCGGCACCACCGTCGGCACCTACTGGGACGCGCTGCTGACCAGCAGCGGCCAGCGCCACACCTTCACCAACCGGTCCTGGAACGGCACGGTCGCCCCGGGCGCCTCCGTCACCTTCGGCTTCGTCGCCACCGGCACCGGCACCCCGACCGGCTGCACGCTCAACGGCCAACCCTGCGCCGGCGGCACGACGCCGCCCACGACCCCGCCGCCGTCCACTCCCCCGCCGCCCACCACTCCCCCGCCGACGACCGCGCCGCCCACGACCCCGCCGCCTACCGGCGTCTCGCCGGTCGCGGCCAACGGCCAGCTCCGGGTCTGCGGTCGCCAGCTCTGCAACCGCGACGGCCGGGCGATCCAGTTGCGCGGCATGAGCACGCACGGCATCCAGTGGTACGCGAACTGCGCCACCCCGGCCTCCCTGGACGTGCTCGCCAGGGAGTGGAACGCCGACGTGCTGCGCATCTCGATGTACATCCAGGAGGGCGGGTACGAGACCGACCCGCGCCGCTTCACCGACATGGTGCACCAGTACATCGAGCTGGCCACCGCCCGGGGCATGTACGCCATCGTCGACTGGCACATGCTCAGCCCCGGCGACCCGAACCACAACCTGACCCGGGCACGCACCTTCTTCGCCGAGATCGCCGACCGGCACAAGGACAAGGTCAACGTGCTCTACGAGATCGCCAACGAGCCCAACGGCGTGGCGTGGAGCGCCATCAAGAGCTACGCCGACCAGGTCGTTCCGGTCATCCGCAGCCGAGACCCGGAGGCCGTGGTGCTGGTCGGCACCCCCGACTGGTCCTCCCTCGGCGTCTCCGGCAGCGGCGGCGGGGTGGACACGATCGCGGCGAACCCGGTCGCCGGCGGCAACCTGATGTACGTCTTCCACTTCTACGCCGCCTCGCACGGCAACGCGTACTACGACACCTTCGCCCGGGCCGCCGACCGGCTGCCGCTGTTCGTCACCGAGTTCGGCACCCAGGACTACTCCGGTGACGGCCCGAACGACTTCGCCATGGCCCAGCGCTACCTCGACCTGATGGCCAGCAAGAAGATCAGCTGGACCAACTGGAACTTCTCCGACGACTTCCGTTCCGGCGCGGTCTTCACCACCGGCACCTGCGGCAGCGGCCAGTTCGGCGGCACCAGCCGCCTCAAGCCGGCCGGTGCCTGGATCCGCGACCGCATCCGTACCCCCGACACCTTCTAGGTGTGCCGTTCACGGAGATTGCCAGCTGGACCTGCCGGGTCGTCCGACCCGCCGCCTACGATCGGGCGATGATCGACGCTACGTTGTTTCAGGCCGATGCCTGGCGTCCGTTCGTGACCGCGCTCCGCAACAGCATGCCCCCCGGGGCAGGGGAGGCCGAGTTCCGCGGCACGATGGCGCCGGACACGTTCGGCGGCTCGATCGCCTACGACGGCGACCACCGCCTCCCCGGGCGGGACCTGGAGTGGGGTGAGCAGCCGACGGACATGCTCGGCTCGCTGGCCGAGCTGACCGGCGGGCAGGCCGTCGCGGTGCGCGGCGTCACGACGCGCTCCGGGGCGGCGACCGTGAGCATCGTCCCCAGCGCGCCGCAGGTGTCGTTCGGGATGGGCAGCGACCTGCTGGAGGACGTGCACCTGGTCGCCGGAGCGCATCCGGAGCCGTACCGCCGCGAGCCGGTCCGCTACGACGTGGCCTCCTCCGCCGGCGCCGACGCGGCCACGGTCACCGCGCTGGTCCGACAGCTGCTGCCGGACGCGCGGGGGGCCGACCCGTCGGAGCTGGCCGCAGCGGAGGCGGGCCTCGGCGTCGCGCTGCCCGATGACGTCCGGGCGCTCTTCCTCGCCGCGGCCGAGGGCACCCTGGTCCTGCGGCCCGCCGACCGGGAGCGTTTCTACGGCTTGCGGATCGTGCCGCTGGCCGACGCCGCCGCCCGCGCCTATCTGGAACCGCAGGCCCGGTACCTGTCCTGGAGCTACGGCGCGACCGAGGTCGTCGCGCCCGATCCGCACGGCCGGATGCAGCAGTTGGCGGCCTCGCCGGCGTGGTTCGTGGTCGGCGAGGACGGCGGCGGCAACCTGTACGTCGTCGACCTCGCCCCCGGGCCGCAGGGGACGTTCGGCCAGGTGCTGTTCGTGGACCACGAGATGTCGGCTGGCGCCCGCTGGCTGGCGCCCTCGCTGACCGAGCTGCTCACCGAGCGGCCCGCCACCCTGGCGGAGCTGGGTCCGGAAGACGGGCTGCTGGTGCGGGTCGGATCGCGCAGCGGAAAGACGCTCGCCGATGTCCAGCCGGCGACGGAGGTGCTGTACGTCAGAGCCGGAGCCGTGCCCTCCGACCTGTCCGCGCTGGCCGGCCACCGGCTGCGCACCCTGGTCACCGAATCCGCCGTCGTCGCCAACCTTTCCGCCGTCACCGAGCTGCCCGCGCTGGAATACCTGCAGCTCGACGTCGCGGGCTGGCAGCAGCTGCTGCGCGCCGGGCAGGTCCCGTCGACCCTGCTGGCCGCCGGCCTGAGTGGCCGTGCCGGCTGGACGGACACGGTCGAAGTGGTCAACGGTCTGCTGGCGGCCTGGGAACAGGAGCCGATCCAGGTGATCGACGTTCCGGTGCAGCTCTGATCGCCGTCGCTCGGGCCCGCAGGCCGTACCCGCTGCTCGTCGCCGCGGCGGTCCTGCTGGCGCTCGGCGCGGCCACGGCCTGGGCGGTCGGCGACACGCTGGGGCTGAGCCACTCCCCCGCCGCCGTGCCGCGCGAGGACGCCGTCGCCGCGCCGGCGCGGACGCCCGCACCGGTCCCGCCGCTGGCGTCCCTCGTCGTGCCCGACGAGCCGCGCGTCAGGAAGGCCGCGGCCGCCGTGGCCGACGCGGTCGTCTCCCGCGGCCTGCCCCGGCCGGTGCTCGCCCCCGCCGCGCCGCCCCCGGCCAGGTCCGCGCCGGCCGCGCCGGGCACCGGCGCGGCCCCGGACCTGTCGGCGGTGACCACGCTGCGGGCGGGCGTGCTGGCCACCCTCGGCGGGGCGCCCGAGTCGTACCGGCTCGACGTGCACGGCGCCGAGCTGGCCGTCCACGGCGGCGACGTCGCGGGCGTGGCAGCCGGGATGTACCGGCTGGCCGACCGGATCCGCTCCGGTGCCGAGGCGCTCCCCGCGGCGGACGCGGGTCGGGTGGTCGTCCCCCGGCTCGGCCTGCGGCTGACCGACGCGGGCTCGGTGGGGCGCGAGCCCGACCCGGCCGCCTTCGCCGCCGGCGACGACTACGGACTGAACACCGACGTGGTCGGGTCGGCGGTGCTGCCTGGCGCGCCGTGGGTGGACGCCGACGCGGTGGCCCGCATCGACGCGCAGTTCCGGCAGTTCGTCGACCACTCGGTGGCACAGGGATTCAACGGGATCGTCGTGCCCGGCTTCCTGGAGTACGTCACGTTCGCGAAGGTCGGCGACGGGCGCGCGGTCTACCCACCCGGCGACCCGCACGTCGACCGCGCGCGGGCGATGGTCGCGGCGTTCGGCCCCGTCTTCCGGTACGCCGAGGACATGGGCGTGCGGGTCTTCCTGCTGACCGACATGCTCGCGGTGTCGCCCCCGTTGGAGGCGTACCTGACGCGGACCGTCGGCGGCCTCGACGTGGCCGATCCTCGGCTGTGGGCGGTCTACCAGGCCGGGCTGGCCGAGCTGTTCGGGAGCATGCCGTTCGTCGACGGCCTGATGGTCCGCGTCGGCGAGGGCGGCGAGGTGTACGCCGGGACCGGCTGGGACTACTCGTCGAGGCTCGCGGTCACCACGGAGACGTCCGTGCGCGCGATGCTGCGGGCGCTGCTGGACACCGCGGGCGCGGCCGGCAAGGAGATCATCTTCCGCACCTGGACGGTGGGCGTCGGCGCCGTCGGCGATCTGCACACCAACCCGGAGTCGTACGCGCGGGTGCTCGGCGGGCTCGACGACCCGCACCTGATCGTGTCCACCAAGTACACCCTGGGCGACTTCTACAGCCACCTGCCGCTGAACACCACCCTGCTGGGCGGCGGGCATCGCCGCATCGTGGAGTTCCAGGCCCGGCGGGAGTTCGAGGCGTTCGGCTCGCTGCCCAACGACCTCGGCCCGCTGCACCGCCAGGCGCTGCGCGCGTTCCTCGCCGCCAACCCGAACGTCGAGGGCGTCTGGAACTGGACCCAGGACGGCGGGCCGCTGCGCGCCGGGCCCATGTCGCTGCACCTGCGCGCCGGCTTCTGGCAGCTCTACGACCTCAACACGTACGCCGTCGGCCGCCTGGCCTGGGACCCGCACGCCGACCCGGCGCAGATCACGGCGGACTGGGCGTACCGCACGTTCTCCGGCGACCCGGCCACCGTCGCCGCGATCGGGCAGGCCATGGCGCTGTCCCGGCAGGCGGTCACCAGGGGCCTCTACATCGGCCCGTACGCCGACCGGTCGGTGCGGGCGCTCGGGCTGGAACCGCCGCCCATGATGTGGATCTTCGAGTGGGACATCCCGACCGGCGACTCCGCCGCGTTGGACAGCATCTACGCGGTGACCGGGGGCCGCGTCGACGAGGCGGTCGAGGAGGGCACGCAGGCCGTCGCGCTGGCCCGGCGCATGCGCGACCTGGTCGCCGCGACCGACCCGGCGACCTGGCGCGACGCCGAACTGCGCGGGCGCTTCACCGCGACGCTCGACTACCAGGTCGACCTGTTCGAGACGCTGGGCGCGTACCGGGCCATGGTGCTGCGGCACGCGCAGTGGCTGGACACCGGCTCCCCCGCCGCCCGCCACGACTGGCGGCTGGCCGCGGCGGCGTACCACGACGCACGCGACGCGCACCGGCAGCGCTACGGCGCCGACCTGGACCTGCCCGCGTACAACTTCACCGCCGCCGACCTCGGGGCGCGGCGCGCCGACCGGGACCCGGCGATGGCCTGGGCGGCCCGGGCGTTGCTCGGGTCGATCCTGCTCGTGGCGCTGCTCGGCCTGCGCGGGCGCGGCTTCGGCGCGGCCGCCGCGCGCGGGTTGCTGCTCGGCGCGCTCCGGCCGTGGCGGGTCGCCGCGCTGCCGGCGCCCGGGGCGCGGGCGGACCGGGTGCTGGTGTGGCTGGTCCCGGCCGTGGTGCTGGTGGCGAGCCGGCTCGTGCTGACCTGGTTCGCCGCGCCGGCGCACCTGCTGGTCACCCTCGGCGGGTGGGCGCTGTTCGCCCTCGTCGTACGCCTCGTCGTCGGCCGGCGGGACCCGTTCCACCTGTGGGCCGTGGTCGGCGGCGTCGCGCTGCTGCGCAGCGTGCTGCTGCTGGCCGCGCTCGCCGGGCGCGGACCGGGCGGGTACTGGTTCGCCTTCTGGACCGCTCCGGGCCTGCGCGCGGCGTACGTCACCGTCGCCTTCGCGGCGTTCTACTGGCTGTTCGTGGCCGCTGCCGTGGTCCTGCGGGACCGGTACGCCCTGCGCCGGCGAAGCGCCGTCGGGCTGACCCTCACCGCCGCGGGCGTGTCCCTCGGCGTGCTGTCCGCCCTGGTCTCGGTGGTGGGCCTGGAACGCGCGCTGACGGTGTGGAACGACCAGCTCGCGCTGCTGCCCTGGGGCCTGTCCCGCATCCTCGGCATCACCGTGCACCTGGGCATCCCCGCCCAACTCCCCGCGTACACCGCCGCCGCCGGAGCCGCCCTCGCCGCCGCCGGCCTGCTGGTGTCCCTCGGCCGGCCGGCGGAGGGCTCCCGCCGGCCGGCCGACGGCGTCACCGGCCGTAGACCTCGAACTCGTGCAGCGAGAACCCGTACGAGGTGGCCCGTTTGAGGCCGTACACCCGCACGTAGCGGGCGGCGACCGGGGCGAATGTGGCGTTGTCGACGCCGCCGTTGCCGGTGGCGGTGGCGAACACCGGCGTCCAGGAGTTGCCGTCGCCGGAGACCTCGATCCGGTACGACGTGCCGTACGCCGACTCCCAGCGCAGCACCGCCCGGCTGACGGTGCGGGCCGCCCCGAGGTCGACCCGGAGCCACTGGTTGTCGTTGTAGCTGCTGGCCCAGCGGCTGCTCAGGCTGCCGTCGACCGCCTTGTCCGGCGTGTGGCTGGTCAGGAACTGGGTGCTCGACGCGGTGGCCGGGCGGCCCTGGGCCAGGTTGGTGACGTCGTCGCCCCGGCGGGCCGGGAACGAGACGACCTGCTGGTAGGTGGGGCGGTTCTGCCAGGCGATCACCGGGTGGGTGATGCCGCCGAGCCCGGAATGGGCGATCGAGTCGGCGCACCACTGGTCGCCGGCGGAGCAGGACTTGTCGCCCGGGTAGACGGTGGTGGCCGGCACGGCCGCCGCCTGTCCGAGCGCGCCGAGCAGCGCCGTCCGGCACGCGGCCAGGTTGCCGCCGCCGCAGTACGCCCGCCCGAGGCCGCCGGCCACCGGGTCGCCGAGCACGGTGCGCACGTCCTTGTCGACGTAGCCCCACCAGCCGTACTGGAACGACGAGCCCTTGTGCGCCTGACCCTGCAACGCCCAGCTCGCGGCGCCGTCGCGCCCGCCGTTCTGGCCGCCCGACGGCGCCTCGTTGATCTCGATGGCGTCGACCAGTGCGGCGTAGAGGTCCGGCCCGAGGCCGGGGCGGAACTGCGCCGAGGCGAGCAGCGGCCACCACGCGTCGAAGATCCGGATGGCGTCGGCGTGCTGGTAGACCTTCGAGCCGGGCGTGGTCTCCACCCGCCGGGCGCCGGCCTGCTGCCAGGCCCGCAGCTTGCCGATCGCGTCGGCCAGCGCCGGGTCGGTGACCGGCGCGCTGTCGAGCACCCGCAGCAGGTCGCCGAGGACCTGCTGGCCGCGCAGGTCGGTCACCGCCGCGTCCGCCATGATCTTCACGACGTCGGCGCGGCCGAGCTTGCGCTGGGCGATCGCCGCGCGCACCGGGCCGTCGAGCAACTGACCCCGGTGTACGGAGCCGAAGCTGAAGTTGCCGTCCGCCGCCCCGAAGTCCCGCGCCTGCTTGTTGTTCCAGCTCACGTAGTAGTCCTGGTTGACCGACTGCGGGTGCGCCGAGAGCGGGGCGTAGGTGGCGTCGTTGGTGTCCGGGTTCCAGCCGACCCACTCGTACGCCGGCTCGGCCTTCGCCGGCAGGTTCGGGTCCATGGTGGCCGGGCGGACCGGGTTCGAGCCGGAGTTGAAGTACGCCGCCTCGGTGGAGTTGACGTAGAACCAGTTGAACGCGTACCCGACGTTCGCGGCGGACGCCTGGAACGCCGCCGCGCCGCCCATCGCCGACGGGTCGTTGAAGGCCTGGAAGCCGATCGCCGAGTCGGCCTCGTGCCGGTAGGTGGAGCGCAGCTTGGTGAACGCGGTCGGCTGCCCGTTCACCAGTCCCCGGTAGGCGACCAGCCCGTACCTGGTGCGCAGCGCGCGCAGCGTGTAGGACCCGGCCGGGGTGGAGTCGGCCAGCGTCGGCGACCAGGAGTTGCGCTGCTCCAGCGTCTCCATGGCGAGGCACTGGCCGTGGTAGAGGTAGCGGTTGCTGCGCAGCGTCGGCGCGCTGCCGTCGGTGGTGCACAGCGGCACCGCGTAGGTGTCGGTGAGGTCCTGCGAGGCGGAGGTGGCGCTCCACGCGTAGTCCTGGCCGCGGCCGAGCAGCACGTAGAGGTTCAGCCCGGCGAACGCGGCGCCGCGCGCGCTGATGCCCGGCCCCTGCAACTCCTGGAGCATCAGCAGTTGCGGGGCGAAGTAGCCGGTCTGCGGGCCGAACACGGCGACCGGGTTGCCGGTGGTGGTGTGCCGTCCGGAGACCACGACCGCGTTGGACATGCCGTGTGCGCGCAGGTTGGCCAGGCCGCCGATCAGCTCCTGGGTGGCGGTGCTGGCGCCGGTGCGCGCGGCGGCCCCGCCGGTCTGGTCGTAGGCGAGCGGCTCGGCGACCACCATGCCGGCGTCGGGGAGCACCGCGCTGGTCGCGCCGGGCGGCGTCGCGCCGTACGGGAAGCTCTGCCCGTCGTGCAGGGTCAGCACGGTCTCCGGGTCGTTCTGCGACCGGAACGCCGCCCACACCCGGTCGCCCTCGACGGCGCCGTACTTGGCCCGGGCGGCCACCCGGACCAGCGCGGACTGGATCTCGCTGCCGCCGCCCCCGCCGAAGAGGCCGCCGATCACGCCGGCGGTGGCGATCAGGTCGGTCATCGTGAAGTGCTTCGGTTTGCCGGCGCCGGCGAGCACGTACTCGCCGGGGTAGTTGTCGTCGGCGATCGACTTGTCGATGTAGGCGTTGATGCCGGCGATGTAGTCGACCACGTCGGTGTAGAGCTGCTGGCCCCGGGCGCCCTTGGTGCGCAGCGCGTTCACCTGGGCCTGGAGGTCCGCCTCGGTGTAGGGCGAGTTGGCCCAGACGCTCTGTTCCAGCTCCCGGTTGCCGGGGGCGCCGCCGGCGAACGAGGTGACCTTGCCGCGGCCGACGTGCCGCAGCAGGTCCATGACCCAGAGCCGGTCCTGGGCCCCGGCATAGCCGGCGCCGAACATGGTGCCGGCGCGGGTGGTGCCGGTGATGCGCGGGACGCCGGTGGCCTTGTCCCGCACGATGGTGACGTCGGCGCGCGGCGAGACGGTGCTCTCGACCTGCGCGGCGGGAACGCCGAAGGAGGCGTCGTTGAAGAAGTGGGCGATCTGCTCGTCGGTCAGCCCGGCGTAGTTGTAGACCAGGTTCGCGTACTCGTCGAGCTGGTCGCTGGAGTGCGCGGGGCGGGTGCCGAGCGCCTGGTGGGCCAGGATGGCGGCCAGCGTCGCGTTGCCGTTCTGCCCGGGCGGCAGGATGTCGGCGCACTGGCCGAGGCAGTAGTCGTTGGCGGCGAACGTGCTGGCTGCCAGCGCCGGTGACGGCGGGGTGACGGTCAGGACGCTCGCGGTCAGGACGGCGGCGGTGAACGCCGCGAGTTTGGCGCGGAGTGGGGGACGGGGCATGAGAATTCCTCCGGGGGACGCGGAGTCGGCCTTCGGTACGCCCGGCTGCCGTGCCGACGTCTCGCCCTCCGCGCCCGGGCGTTCCACCCGGAGGTGAGATTGGCTCATATCTATCTCGGGGCAATGATCGGCGGCCGACCACCGCCCGGGATAGCAGTCGTTCACCAACCGCCAATGTCGACGTTTCGCCCGCCGGCGCCGCTCCCCGGAGGTGTCGGTCGGGTGAGTCGCCGGTTGCGATGCGCGAGTCCGCTTCAGGGCTGGTCGGTTCAGGCTTGCGGGCGGCTGGTCGCTCGCGCGGGGCCGGCGCGCACCGTACGCCTGTGACCAGGGCCGCAGGCAGTTCCGCTTTGATCCACTACGGTGGTGGAGCTGCCACACCTGACCGGAGGACGCACATGGCCCGCCCCTACAGACCCGGACCGAAGCAGTTCGTCTTCTCGGTGGGTGATGGCAACGATCAACAGGTCTCGGTGGGTGACCCCCAGGAGGCCTACGTAGCGTTCTCCGCGTTCTTCCGGGGTCGCGAGTCCGACACCTACACCATCAGGGATGAGCCGGCGGGGCAGAGTCTGGTACTCATGCCCCGGCTGGGGGTGATTTCCCGGAACAAGGGCGCGGACCGACCCCGGTCGGAACACCTCCAGGTCGACAGGCCCAACCGCTACCTCCCGAGCGCGATGCTGTTCTTCGAGAACGGATACGCCGGCCTCGACCGATTCGGCCAGTGGTTCTCCGACCTCTCGGACCTCGACGCGTCACCCGAGACCCGCGGTGCCGCCCGCGCCGCCGCGATCACGACGGAAGCAGCGGCGATCGAAGAAGTCGGCCGGATCTGGGCGGATTCGGGTTGCGTCGACCCGAGCGACCAGTACTACGTCTTCTTCGAGTCGCACGATGTCGACGACGACCGGGCCGAACGAGCCGAACTGCTCCAGTTGATCGAATTCCTCGGTCTCGAACGAGTCGACGCCCCGGCCGGGGCCGCCGGGGGCGAGGTCTGGGTACGCACCGACCCACGCCTCGACGTCGAAGCTGCACGGTGGTCGTGAACAGCCGGTGCAGGGAGGCCTGAGCGGTGAGAGACGTCGTGTTCACGCGTCGCAGCGGCTGGATCCCGAACGTGGTCCGCGAGGACGGCGAGCTCAAGCTGATGCTCGCCGCCGGGGCCGACGCCAACCATGAGCCCCGCACCTTCACGTTCCCGATCGGGGCGGCCCATCTCGCGGTGATCCGGGAGGACCTGGCCCGACACCTGCTGCTGTGGAGTGCGCTCCTTCCGCTGTGCGATGCCGCCGGAACCCGGGGCCGGCTCGACGAGGACGCCGCCGTCGCGCTCCTGGACCCGGTCCTGCTCACCTCGCCCGCGGACGTCGACACGCTCTTCCGGCGCATCCCGTGGGACAGGAGCCGGCTCGTCGCCCATGGCGCCGACATCGAGCTACTGGAGCGCGGTCAGGTCTGCGAGGCGATGCGCGCGGCGACGGAGGGGTCGAACGAGAAACGTGCCCAGGAGTATCACGCCGACCGCCGTCGCGCCGAGCGCGGAGCAGTCCTCGGGCCACTCGACGCCGCGATTCTGCGGTACACGGGCCAGTATCTGCATGGCGCGACGATTCCCAGGCGGATACCCGATGCCGTCGACCCCGCGCTGCTCCCCCAGGTCATGCGTGTGATCGCCACCGCGGAGCAGGCATGCGCCGGGATGCGGGTCGGCCTCGATCCGCGGCGGGGACACCGGGCCACGGACAAGCGCGACTGGGACCGGATGGCGGCGACGGTCGACGCGGCCGTGCGCCGCGCGTACCCCGAACTCGCCGATGACGCGGTGCGGACGGTGAGCTTTCTGATGTGCTCGGAGGCTGCGGACCGCTCCAGGAGCACCCCGGCGGAAGACGAGGAGGCTGCCGACGACCACGCCGACCTCGGTGCGAGTGCGGGAAAGGCGGCCCTGTCGTTCACCGATGACAAGGGCGGCGAGAAGAAGTGGCTACGGGACGGTCCCCGCACCGCCTCCGCCGAGTTCTGGGAGTTCGTCGCCGATCGCTCTGCCGCGGACAACGAGGTGTTCACCATCGAGGACGAGGAGATGGGCGAGGGGATCCAGCTGCACTTCTACGCGGACTCCATCGCCCGGATCACGACGGTGCGACACGGGGAAGCCGGGTCGGATCCGCAGTACCAGGTCGAGTACAGCCTGGTCGACGGGATCGGCGGGTACCGGCACCTGGTGAGCGCCTTCGTCCGCGGCGGCTGCGCCGCACTCGAACAGCACGGTCCCTGGATGTCGGATGTCGCCGAGTTCGAGCGGGCGCGCCGTCGGCGCGCCGCCCGGTAGCCAGAGAGGCAACCCACGCTCGCCAGCGAAGGGCTCGAGACCTGCGCGGGGCGTGGCTCCACATCGGGGAACAGAACGCCTCTCCGGGCGAGCGCGCCGGCTGGGAGTTGGATGCCGGCACGCCCGCCTGGACGGGGTCAGTCGATCGTCTTGACCACCCGTGCGGGCACTCCCGCGACCAGGGTGCGGGCAGGCACGTCACGAGTGACGACAGCGCCGGCGGCCACGACCGCTCCGGCACCGATGGTCACGCCCTGAGTGACCACGGCGGCCGCGCCGATCCAGACGTCATCCTCGATCACGATCGGAGCGTTGGTGACGTACTCGCGCCGCTCGGCCAGCGGCAGAGGGTGGCCGCCGGTGATGAGGCTGACCTTCGGGGCGATCATGACATTGTCGCCAATGCGGATGCCGCCGTGGTCCATGAACGTGCAGCCCTGGTTGACGAAGACGTTCTTCCCGAACGTCGTGCCCAGGCCGTACTCGGTGAAGAAGGGCGGGTAGATCGTCACCGACTCTGGCAACGCAGCACCGAAGACAACCATCAGTAGTTCAGCGCGGCCCTCGGCGTCGCTGAACGGCAGCGCGTTCAACCGCGAGGTCGCGTCGGTCACCTGTGCGATCCGCTCCGCATAGCGCGCGAACTCGGGTGTCTGGACAAACATGACCTGGTCTGTGGTGGTGGGCATGCGCTGATCACAACACCTCTGGGAAGGCGCGATCAAACAACCCCGCACGCACCCAGACACAACCACTGGTTGTGCCCGTAGAGTGGGGTGTGGACGTCGAAGCGCTGCGCACCTTCGTGGCCGTGGCCGGGGCCGGCCAGTTCCAGGCCGCGGCCGACGAGCTCGGGATCAGCCAGCAGGCGGCCTCCAAGCGGGTCGCGGCCCTGGAGAAACACCTGGGAGTCGCACTGCTGGTACGCACCTCCCGCGGCTCCCGGCTGAGCCTGGACGGGCAGGTCTTCCTGCCGCACGCCAAGAAGGTGCTGTCCGCCGTCGAGCAGGCCAAACAGGCCACGCGCCCCGGGGTTCGCCCGCTGCGCGTGGACGTCCTCAACCGGCGCATCGCTCCGGCCCAGGCCGTCTACCGCTTCTACCGATCCCGTCCAGAGGCCACCCTGGACGCGGTCACGTTGAACGAGGAGAACGCCGTCCAGGCCGCCCGGGCCGTACTCGAAGGAACGATCGACGCCTCGTTCCGCGCCCTGGCCACGGACCAGGTCCCGGCCGGAATCAGCGCCGAACGGCTCCTGGACTCGCCCTTGGAGCTCCTGGTCGGGCCCAATCACCCGCTGGCCAGCGCGACCTGGGTCAGGCCCGCCGACCTGGCCGGACACCGAATCTGGATCCCCGGGATCAGGCCGGGCACCGAGTGGGCGCAGTTCTACCGGTCGCTGTCGCAGGCCTTCGGCCTGGGTATCGACGCGCTCGGCCCCAACTTCGGCGACGAAGCCCTGATGGACGCCCTGGCGGACTCGGCCTCGCTGGCAACCCTGGTCGGCAGCGGGGACCGCTACCTATGGCCCCAGAACTACCACCTGAGCCGCATCCCGCTGCGCGAACCGACCCCGCTATACCCGCACGTGCTGCTCACCCGCACCGGGGACCAGCACCCCGTGCTGACCGCGTTGCGGGACCACCTTCGAGCCTCAGGACCGCGAACCACCGATGACGTGTGGGTCCCGGACTGGGTGACCCAGTGACCAGCCGCCCGATTCACCCGCGCCGACAGGGACTCAGCGGGCCGTGTGGAGCGGCTGTGCCGATCGACTCGGGGCTGGCGAATTGTCGAACAGAGCGCCCAGTGCGACGGCGGACTCGTCGGTCAGGCGGTAGACGCCCTGGAGGCTGACGGAGCGTTCGAGACGACCGTCGACGACGTACTTCAGGGTGCGCTGGTCACCGCGCCGGTTGCGCCAGGTCAGCGTGCCGAGCAGGTCACCGGGAACGGTGACGTCGAAGCGGATCGGGGTGGCCTCGACATGCACCGGGACCGCTCCGCACCCGTCCGCACCGAGCATCGCCCAGGCGTCGTGGCCCGGATGGGCCGGGTCCCGCCAGGTCACCGGGGCGCTGCCGCAGCAGTCGCGCCGCTGCTTGTCGACGACGCGGAGGCGGCTCACCACGTGCAGCACGCAACGGTTGACGTGCAGCGCGAAGACGGAGTCGCCGACCCCGACGCTGGTCCAACTGGGCAGGGACTGGTGCACGCCGCTGAACGCAACCGGAGGCCGCTCGCCGACCCGGTGCCTGCGCAGTTCCCGGCAGACGTCCTGGGTCCACAGCGCGGTGAAGGCAGCCGACATGGCCGTGATCGTAGGAGCCCCAACCGACAGTTCCGGCCGTGACGCCATCGGCCGCAAGCGGACCACGGCGCCCGTCCCCGCACTGTGGACAGAATCGTCACCGCCGCCTGTTACCTTCGCACCTCCCCGACGCGGAAGGGTTGCCGCAGTGGAACGCACCACGGCCTACACCGACTCCTGGTACCCACAGCCCGACCCGGTCGAGCGGGAGGATGGCCGCCGGCTGACGAACCAGCACTGGGTACGCGTGGCGGCGGTGTGGCTGCTGGCGACGTGGTCGGCGGAGCAGGCTGCCGGCTGGTCGTCGACGGTGGTGTCCGGGCGGACCAGGTCCCGCCGGGACCAGCAGTGGCCGGAGCCGCCGCCGTTGACGGAGATCGCGGATGCCGCCCGCCTTCCGGAGGTCACCGGCGCGACGGTGCTGACCAGTCGGGTGTCGGTCGGGCCGGGGCGGTCGTACGAGCCGGCGCGCACCGACGAGGAGGTGGCGACCGAACTCGTCAGCCTGATCTCGGCCGTGGTGGGGACACCCGACCGGCGCGTGGAAGTGCTGGTGCGGTTCCTCGCCGACGAGTTGGCCGGCCCGTACGCCGATCTGCTCCGGCTGACCACCGACAGCGAGCGGCCGGACGAGCCGGACCGGCCGGAGCCGCTGCACCTGCTGCACCGCGACTTCGACGGCAGCACCCTGCGGGTCTCGCTGCATCCGGCTCCGGAGATTCGACAGCCGCCGGTCGTCGACTCCGATGGCGCCGACGCCGCCCTGCGGACCCGGCTGGCCTGCATCATGACGTTGCTGAGCGACCTGCTCTGGGTCAACAACAACAGCCCGGTCACCTTCCGGTTCCGGATCGGCCGGCTCGACCCCGGGGACGGCGATCCGGTGGCCGCCGCGGCCCGCTGGTGGGTCGCGAACCGCGAGGACGCGGACGAACACGACGAGGAGGCGTTCCGGCCCGTACCGGCCGCCGACCTGCGTGCCGGTCTCCGCAATCTGGTACGCCTGCACCTGAGCGAGCTGTTCGACGGGAGCTGGGACGGCATCGACGAGTTTCCGGAGCTTCCAGCCGACCACCTCGCGACGTTCCTGGGCGACGACCTGATCGATCTCGTCCTGGCCCGGATGGGCGCCGGCGTCCACATCGGCTACGCCGGCCTGCTTCCGACGACCTGGCCACCCGCCGACGAGGACTTCGAGGAAGATCCACAGACCACCGTGCTGCTGGTCGACCGGCACGAGGTCGCGGTCCTGGAGGTCGACATGACCTGCTGAACCGGTCACGCGGGCGAGCCGGACGCCAAGCGGGTCGGTGGGACGATCGCCCGGCAGCCACGACCGGAGTACGGGGTCCGGTCGCGGCTGCCGGGCGGCAGCGTCAGCGCTGCGGCAGTGGCCTGACCAGGGTCGGTGCGCCCGGCGCCGGGACGACCGCCGGCACCCGGGCGGCGGTGGCGGTCCGCGCCGCGACGGCGCTCTCCCCGACCAGTGCCGTGTTCAGGAACCTGCCGGCCGCCTCCCCGATCGGGTCCGGCGTGCCGGGCAGCGCGTAGTGCGTCACGTTCTGGGCGAGGCTCACCTGCCGCCGACCGTCCGGAGTGTGCAGCGAGATGGCGCTGTGCCCGAAGACCAGGCCGTCGTGCCCCCAGACGTCGCCGGTGGGCCAGGTCATCCGGTAGAGGCCGAGCCCGTAGCCGCCGGCCTCCGGCAGAGCCGGGTCGAACGGCACGGTGGTCTTCATCGCGGCCAGTTGAGCCGGGCGGAGCAGCCGGCCACCGAGCAGCGCCCGGAAGAAGGTGTTCAGGTCGGCCATGGTCGACACGAGCGCCCCGGCCGTCCATGCCCAGGACATGTTGCTGACGCTGAAATCGCGCAGCTCACCCTCGTACCACGGGACGTAGCCCCTGCTGTGTGGGCCGGCGATCCGGGGACGCACGCCGGGGAAGTACGTCTGGCGCAGCCCGAGCGGCCGGAGGATCCGCCGGTGCACCTCGTCGGTGGCGGACCGGCGGGTGACCCGCTCGATGATCAGCCCGGCCAGGATGTAATTGGTGTTCGAGTAGGAGAAGGCCGCGCCCGGTGCCCCGGTCGGCGGCTGACCGAGGCCGGCCTGGACGAGTTGACGCGGCGTGAACGTGGTGGACCGGTGCCGCTCGATGTCCTCCGGGGTGGCGAAGATGACGTGGTCGTAGTCGCTGATGCCGCTGGTGTGGTCGAGCAGCATCCGGACGGTCACTCCGGCGACCGCGAACTCCGGAAGGTACCGGCCGATCGGGGCGTCCAGCGCGATCCGACGCTCACCGACGAGTTGCAGCAGCGTCGCGGCCACGAAGGTCTTGGTGATGCTGCCGACCCGGTGCTGGAACCCGGGCAGCACCGGTCGACCGGTCGTCACGTCGGCCACCCCGCTGGCACCCCGCCACCGGTCCCGTCCGTCGCGCGCCTCGGCGAACACACCGGGCATGCCGGCCTCGGTGATCGCGCGCAGGTCGGCGGTGAGCGCCGCGTCCGGCAGCGACCCGGCGGGCGGACGGCCGGCCGCGAGTGCCGGGCCGGCACCGGCCAGCAGGGGCGTCGCGAGTGCCGTACCGGTGGTGGCCAGCAGGAAACTGCGGCGTGACAGGTGCATGTCGCCTCCCGTGTGACGTGACTGCTGCCCATCGTGCCCCGGGCCGACAACCGGAAACGTCAGTCTGCGGACCCATGTCGGCCTCCCCACTGGGAATGACCCGGGCTCCGACCCACGCGGGAGAGTCCCAGCTGTCCGTCGACAGAGCGTCCTGCTGACGGCACAGCCGAAGTACTTTCGTCGACAACCATCGATAGGATGACGCAATGACCGTTCGACGACTGCTACTGCACACGACGGCGGCCTGCCTCGCGGCGACCGCGCTGACGGCCCTCGTGCCGGCCGGGCCGGCGCAGGCGGCCTGCACGACGAGCAGCTTCACCGTCGTCTGGGACTACGCGGGTATGTACACCGCCCCCGACGAGTCGACCCTCTACGGCACCCGCCGCTACGGACAGGTCGTCACTGGCCCCACCGGCAACACCGCCAACGGCTGGACACTCACCTACGACTACTGGAACGGCCTGGCACTCTGGGCCTACATGAAGGACGCCGCGTTGCAGTACCGCGGCTGCGCCTGAAGCGGAACCGACGGGCCGGTCGGCACAGGGACGCATTTGGCTCGCTCGCGCGCCGGGCATCACACCCTGCGCCCCTGCGGGTTTCCGCCCCGCATGACTTCGATACATCACCCACCGAGGGGTCGCCCAGGGGCGGGGGCCCCGGCCGGGCAGGCAACGGTGGCCCCCGAGCGTGGGTAAGTAGTGATGTCGGCAAAACTACTGACGACGCCCCGCACCGGCCGCCGGAAGAATCTCTGCCATCCCGGCGTGCCCGGGCCTCATCCACCTTGAAGGGAGGTGACCACATGCCGATCGAACGAGAAGACGACGAGTTCGAGCTCGACGATCTCGACCTCAGCGGCCTGACCGTGACGGTCATGCGCGACACCGTCGCGATCCCGGAGACCGGGGCGTCCCGGATCAGCGCGTGCCTGGCGTCCTGCTCCTGCTCCATCAGTCCGGACGAGCCGATGCTGTAGCCGCCGTGGAGCGCGAACCGCGCTGCCTGAGTGACGAGGCGACTGTCGCCGGGCCCGGCGACAGTCGCCCTTTCAATCCCGGACCACTTCCGACGACCCCAGCCGTTCCCCGACCGGTGAGGCGAGCAGATGTCGACCAGTTCGTGGCAACTCCGCCCCACCGTGCAGGCGACCCGGATCGACGGCGGGCTGCACCTTCGGTCCTGGGACACCAGCCTCACCCTGGACGGCGCGCCACAGCTGTGGCGGCTCTGGCAACTGCTCACCCGACGCCTCGCGTCCGGCCGGACCACAGCCGACCTGCGCGACCTGTCGCCACGCCCGCCCGTCGCCCTCGCCCTGTACCGGCTGGCCGACCTGCTCCGGGAACACGACCTGCTGGTCCGGGTGCCGGAGCACTGGACCGGCACCGGGCACGCCCATGCCCCCGCCGACGCCCGCGGACCGGCCCCGGTGCCTCCACCCGCCGTCGCCACCTGGCTGGCCTCGGTCGCCACCGACCCCGCCGCGTCCTGGACCGGCATCGGCCGGAAATCGGTGACCGTCACGGGAGCGGGCCCCGCTGCCACCGCCGCGATCGAGGCGTTGACCGCCGCCGGAGCCCGGGTCCGGCGGGCCGCGACCCGCATCGACCCACCGCGCGACGCCGGACGCGTCACCCTCGCCGCCAGCGACGGGCGTGCCGTGGTGACCGGGGCCAGCGCCACGGTCGGCTACGTCACCCCCGTCGGCCCGGGCACGCAGCTGCGGGCCCAGTCCGGCCTGATCGCCGAGCGGCTCGGACTTGGCAGCGCGGCGACAACCCCTGGCGACCCGGTTTCCGTGGTGGCCGGCGCCTGCGCCGCGCACCGGCTCCTCGCCGCGCTCGCCGAGCTGACCGATCCGACCGCGCCGACGGCGCTCGTCGTGCGGAGCGACCCGCTGCGCGCCACCGCCCACCCGTGGCCGCCCGGCGTACGGTCACCGGCGGTCGACGCCCCCGACCGGCGGGACGACGCCGTCCATGCGGGCCTACCCACCTCCCTCACGGACCCGGAACTCGGTGTGTTGCCGCCGGTGGAACTCGACGACCTGCCACAACTGCCGGTGGGACTGGCCCGGTGCCGGGTCGGCGGTGTTCCCGGCCCGGCCGGTGGGACGCTCGTCACCGGGCACGGTCCGGACACCTCCACGGCGCGGTTGCACGCCACGCTGGCAGCGGTGGAGCTGCTCAGCGTGTCCACCGGAGGGGCCGCCGTGCTGGCCTGCGGGGTGGACCGCAGCCATGCCGAGGGAGTGCTGCTGCGCCGCCTCGCCCGCCGGTCGGTGGCCTGGGCCGGCGTCACGTCAGGCGAGGCTGTCCCCCCGTCGGCGTTCGACGCGCCGGTAGCCCGCCGCTGGTGGCGTACGCTGACCCGCCGCCTCGGCGTCCCGGCGACCGCGCACGTCCGCCGCCTCGCCCCCGGGGCGCAGCTGGCCGTCGTGTGCGGCCCGGACACGACGGACCCCGGTGGGTGGATGGAACTCGGCTGGGCGATCGAGGCCACGGCCCACGACGCGGTCGCCTTCGCCGCTCTCGCCGCGGTCGCCACGGTCGGCTGGCGTGCACACCGGCCCGGTCCGCCGTACTCGCACGGCCCCTGCGGAGCGTCGCCACGGGTGAGCCGCTCGGCCGCGCCCATGCTCGACGGGTCCGAACGGGAGGCCGCCCTCCGGCGGTCACTGCGGACCCTCGTCGGAGCCCCCGCGGAGCCGGTCGTGGTGACGCCGCCAGCTCCGCTGGCCGCCGCCCTGCGCACGGTCGGGCTCGTCGTCCTGCGGGCCGGCGATGACCGGTGACCCTCGGTTGCCCGGGGACGATCGGGACGGACCCCGGCAGCCGGACACCGACCCGGCCGGCCAGCTCGCCGAGGCGCTGAGGGGGGCGGGGTCGCCGTACCCGGTGCTGGCCGAGGACGACGGGTGGGCCGGCTCCGGCCCGGCGGTGGTGGTGTCGACCCGGTGGAGTCCGGCGCTGCTGAGCCGGCTGGCCGACCGGGGCACCGGGGCCGTCCTGCCCGTCCGGTTCGACGGCGGTACGGCGCTGGTGGGTCCGTTGGTCGACGCCGACAGTGCCACCTGCCTGCGCTGCCTGGAGGCCGCCAGGCTGGCGGCGCCGGGCGGCCGGACGCCGCACGGTGATGCCGAGCTGCGGCTCGGCGGTCGGCCGGCGCCGGCCCTGCTGCCCGTGCTCGCCGCGGTGGTCCGGTCGGCGTTGGCCGAGCCGCAGTCCGCCACCGCGCGGCTCTGGGTCGTCCCGCCCGACGGGAGCGTGTCCGCACATCCGGTGGCGCCGGTGGGGGTTCGCTGCGAAGGATGCCTCAGCCGGCAGCCCCCGGCTCCACCTGGGACCCCGCTCACCGGCAGCGGACAGCCGCCGGCCGACCCGGTGCGGCTGCGCCGGCCGAACCCGGCGACCGACCTGGCGGGACTTCGCCGGGCACTGCTGGAGCCACGGCTGGGCCACGTCGTGCAACTGCACCGGCACGAGGAGTACGGGCTGCCGGTCACCAGGGCGGTGGTCGCCGGTCCGGCGGTCACCGTGACGGGCTTCGGCCGGGCGACGACCGCCACGGAGGCTGACCGGTTGGCGCTCTTCGAAGCGGTGGAACGGCTGGCCGGGTACGCCCCCCACGGGCCCGCCGCCCGGCAGTGGGCGTCCTTCGCGGAGCTGGGACCGGAGCGCGCCGTCGATCCTGCGGCCCTCGGTCTGCCCGACCTGCCCAGCGCCCACCACATCCCGTACGCCCCCGACGTGCCGACGTGGTGGGTGCCGGGGTGGTCGCCCAGTCGGGCGGCGCCCGTGGCGGTGCCGGAGCACGCGGCGTACTGGGGTGACCTCGGGCAGCGCCCGTCGGTGACCTTCCTGTCGGAGTCCTCCAACGGCTGCGGTCTCGGCAACAGCCTGGAGGAGGCGGCCCTGCACGGCCTGTTCGAGGTGATCGAACGGGACGCCTTCCTGATGGCCTGGTACGCCCGTACCCCATTGGTGGAGGTCGCGCTCCCCGACGAACTCGACCTGGTCGGGCACCTCGCCGACAATCTGGACCTGCTCGACTACGACCTACGGTTGTTCGACGCGACCACCGACCTCGCCGTGCCGGCGGTCGTCGCGCTGGCGCACCACCGGATGCCCGCCGTGGGGGCGCCGACGGCGTTCTTCGCGGCCGGCGCCCACCTGGATCCCCTCTCGGCGATCCACTCAGCCGTGGTGGAGCTGGTCGTCAACCTTCACGAGGTTCGCGACACGTGGCAGGGGGATACGGCGCGGGCGGACCGCGACCGGCTACTGCCGATGCTCGACGATGCCGCGTTGGTCCGTCGGATGGACGACCACATGATGCTGCACTGCCTGCCGGAAGCACGGCCGCGCTACGAGTTCCTGCTCGGTGCCGGGCGGACCCGTGCCTGGCGGGAGGTGTGGCCGGGACTGCCCCGTCCCGTCGAGGACCTCGCGGCCCTGTTCGGCGCGCTATGCGCGGACCTGCACCACCGGGCCGGGGTGGAACCGGTCGTCGTCGACCAGAGCATCCCCGAGCTGCGGCGGACCCTCGGGTTGCACGCTGCCAAGGTCGTCGTCCCCGGCACCCTGCCGATGACGTTCGGTCACCGGAACCGGCGGACGCGGGGGCTGCCCCGGCTGCTGACTGTGCCGGCGGCGCTGGGCCGCCTGCCCGGGCGGCCCCGCTACGAGGACCTGGCACTGCATCCCCATCCCTTCCCGTGACCGTCCCCTTCCGGGCCCGACCAGGCGGTCGGGCCCGACGTGCGGGCCCGACCGCCAGGGGTCACCCGGCGGGCCGGCCGACCGGGAGCAGGTAGGCGAGAACCTCGTCGACCCCGTCGAGGAGGAGCAGTTCGTGGGCGATGTCGTCGTAGAAACCACCGACCATGCCCAGTCCGAGTCCCGTCGCCGCCGCCGTGAGGGCCAGGTTCTGGGCCAGGTGACCGGCCTCGAGCAGGCCGAAGCGCAGCGCCCGGAGGCCGTAGGTGGCCCGCAGCACGGGCAGGTCGACGTAGACCCCGAGCAGCGCCGGCAGCGCCGACAGGTCGATCCGTTCCTGGCTGGCCGGGCTGTCCGCCGACTGCGTCGCCGGTCCGGCCCTGAACCACATCGACGCGGTGGCCAGCTCGGCGTCGGTGGGCACCGGGCCGGTGGGCAGCAGGAGCCGGGACCCGGCGTCCACGTCGTACTGGTGAGCCGGGACGCCGGCCACGTCCCGGGCCAGTACGCGCAGTCGGACCGCGTACTTGGCGCCGGCGCTCGGGTAGGGTCGGCGGACCCCGGGCCTGTCGGCCCGATCACTCGCTCCGCTGGCGGTCCACAACAGAGTGGCCAGGTCTGCGGCGTCCAGCGGGCCGCAGAGCGTACCGCGTCCGCTGGCCCGCGCGGTGAGCGCGTCGCCGAGCGCGGCCGTCACGGGTGCGGCGGGGGGAAGGGCCAGAGGTTGACCGGACCGTCGCCGGTCGCCGTGCCGTGTCCGGTCCGGCGTCCGCGGCCGCTGCCCTTCGATCCGGCCCGGGGCGTAGCTGCTGGCCGCCAGGTACCGCCGGTCGGGGCTGGCGGTGCCGTCGGTGAAGAAGTCGGTGGGGCCGTCCGGCGCCAGCAGGGCGGCGGCGAGGAAGTGGTAGAGGGAGCGCTCCTCGTCGGGCATGATGCCCAACCGGTTGAGCAGCATGTGCAGTTGGGACGCCCACACCCCGGTCCACTGGCCGACGCCGGCAGAGCTCTCCAGTTGGGTGCGGGCGGCGCGCACCTGGGCGGCCCACCGGTCCCGGATCCGGGAGCCGTCCGCCGCGGAGGCGGTGATCTCGTGCCAGCGCCGTACCACCGAGCGGGCCTGCGTGGTGGCTGCGGCGAGCGCCGGCCCCTGCACCGTGCCCGCGGTCAGCGTGGTGCTCTCCGGGTGCCACCGCCAGGCGGTCGCGCTGCGGCGCAGCCATCGGGCCGCGGCGAGCATGTCCAGGTCGAGGGCGATCAGGGTGGCGAGGACCAGGTCGGTGGCCGCCACCATCCGCTGGCCGGGTCCCGGGGTACGCGCGACCACCTCGGCGGCGATCCGGCTGGAGGCGCCGAACACCGTCTCCGCCACCGGCAGCGCGGCCGGGCCGCCGTACCGTTCGGTCTCCGGCTCGTAGTCGACCTGCCGGGCCTGTGCGTGCCCCGGCCACCCCGGACGGCTGACGGTGCTGACGTCGAGCAGCGGATGGTCGGCGGCCCGGGCAGCGGCCACCAACTGTTCCTGCCACCGGCGGTGCTCGTGCGCCTCGGCGCCCCGCGCCCGCACCCTCAGGTGGGGACCGTCGTCGAAGTAGCGGATGTAGAACCAGTCGGCGATCGTCCCGTCCCGACGCAGTCCCTCCATGAGCGGTGTGAGTGTGCCCGTGATGAAGTCGTCGACGTGTTCCGCACTCCAGTGCAGATAACAGTGCAGGCTGTGGAACTTCTCCGGATCGTGGTGGTGGCGGACGACGTCGGCGGCGGCCGTCGGCCGGGGCTCACCCATCGGTGCCCGCACGGTACAGCTCGATCACGACCTCCGTCGCCCGCTGCCCGGGACGGGGGGCGGGCAGTGCCTCCTCCAGGACGACGCCGTCCGGGTAGCGGGCCAGGGTCCGGGACAGGCACCGCAGGTGCAGCGGGCTTGCGAGGTCGACGTACTGGGAACGGGGCTGTTCCAGGTAGGACATGAACGCCGTCAACCCCTTCGCGCCCTCGACGGCGGCGGCGCTGACGAAGACGTGCTCGGGCAGGCCGAGCAGGTGTCGCCAGCGCACGGCGGTACGTCCCAGCTCAGCGGGCCGGGCGTCCAGCTCGGCCCGCCAGGCGGCGACGATGTCCGCGGAGAGCCGCCAGTCCGCCCGGGAGAGGACCACCTCCCGGTACCGCAGCCGGGGCCGGCACCAGACCGGGCCGACCGGGGTACGGCGGAGCTGTCGGGCCGCCATGGCCCCGCCCGGTCCGACCGATCCCGTGCCCACGTCGGTGAGCATGCTGGTCAGGCGCTCCGGCAGCATCAGCGGCACCAGGAACCCGAGATAGACCACGTCCAACGGTTCACCGGTGGCGGTGACCACCAGCCGGACCTGATCGGTGGCGACGTCGTGGACCAGGTGCAGGTCGTCCGGGACCAGGGTTCCGTGACGGCGGTCGTCGGCGATCTCGTCGCCGACGAGCAGCGGATGCAGGTTGCCATTGAACCCGTTGACCGGGCGGAGCTGGGCCACCCGGGCGCCGAGGTGGCGCCGGAGCTGGGCGGCGACTGCCGTTTCGGCCTCCGGGGGGAGCTGCCGCAGGAAGCGGCTGGTGAACCGGCCCCAGCCGCCGTACACGTGATTGACACAGAACGACGCACCGTCGTGGCAGGACTGTCCGAAGACCGCGTACGAGCCGGGTCGGCTGGTGAGCCAACGGGGCAGCCTGGAGGCGACGGCGTCGGGCAGCCCGTCGGGAACGGTCAGGTTCCCGTCGTCGTCGGTCGTGACGGCGGCCACCAGCTCGGCCCGGAGCCGGGCCAGTTCGCGCAGCTCGTCACCGGGGGCGAGGTCGAGCGTCGGGTCCAGGGTGCCGTCGACGCCGACCAGGTGGGCCGCCTGCCAGACCGCACCGTACTCCTCGGCGAACTCCGTCGGCGACGCGCAGCGACCGCCCACGCCGTAGCGGGCGACGAAGCGGTCCCGGGCCAGGCGGCGGACCACCGCGTGCTGGTCGAGGAGTTCGAAGAGCGGGGTCAGCGCGGCGAGGGTGCCCCGGTGGTCCCGGCCGTGGTCCCGGCCGAGGCCCACCGGGCGGACCAGGGTCACGTCCTCGGTGACGGGTTGCGGACGACCCGTGCGGTCCGCGCCGAGCAGGGCGAAGGCCGCGTCCCAGCGGGAGCGTAGTCCGGCCAGGGCCGCCGGCCGTTCGGTCGCGTCGAGGCCGGCGAACGCGGTGGTCCTGGCATCGATCTCCCGCAGCAGCACCGCCACGTCGGCCAGGCCGATCCCGGCCAGCCAGTCGGCGACCGCGGCGAGGCCGTCGACGGCCTGCGGGTCCACCGGGTACGCGGGGCGGAGCACGCCCTCTTCGACGAGCGCGTGCAGGTACGCCCGAGCCGCCGCGGACGCCTGCGACGCCGGACGGGGCAGCCGGGTGGCCAGTTCCGTCGCGAGCTGGTGCGGCGTCGCCACCCCGCCGGGCTCCAGCAGATCCAGCAGGTGCCGCAGCGCCCGGGTCAGCGGCAGCGTCAGCGCCTCCTCCCGTTGCACCCCGGATGGCGCGTCGGGGGCCTGTGTCTGCCGACGCAGCCGGATCGCCGCCCCGTCCACCCACAGGCCCGGCGCCAGCGTGTGGGGCAGATCGCCGCGACGGTCGGGGTGCCGGAGCACGGCATGAACGAGGGCGGACAGGGTGGCCCGGTCGGCGTTGGCGACCGCCACCACCTCCGGGGAGCCGGTCGGGTCCGGCACCGGCCCGTCCCAGCGGCCCCAGCCCACCCGGGTGAACCAGGACAGCGGCACGGTCCTGGTGGCCGCCCGCAGCGCGTACCGGAGCACGGCGGCCTCCGACTTGCGGGCCCGGTCGTCGGGTGCCGGGCCCTGCTCGGCCGCCCGGCGCAGCGCCCGCAGCAGGTCCACGCTGGTCAGCGCGACGGCCCGGGACAGCTCCTCGGCGCGGCACAGCTCGGCCAGGGCGACCCGGTCGGCGGCGAGCGCCGGCGCGAGAAGGGCGTCGAGTTCCGCGGTGTGCCGGTCGATGTCGTCGCGGAGGCCCAGCCAGGACGCCAGGCCGGGCAGGTGGTCGGTCCAGCCGGCCAGCCGGGTACGCGACGCCACCGACGGGCTGCGCCCGTTGTGCACGTCGCGGCGCAGGGCCAGCAGCACCCGACGCTGGTCGGAAGCGGCCCGGACGACCTGCTCGTGCAGCACGTCGGCGAGCGCCGCGGCCATTCGCTCGGCGCGTGCGGTCAACTCCAGCAGGCGGGCGGCGACGCCCCGGAACTCCTCGGTCACGGCCGACGGTTCCGGGAGGGTGACACCGGCGACCCGCACCATCGCGTACGGCGCCACGGTGACCTCGGGCGCTCGGGTGACGGGCCCGACCCGGCGTACGCCCGGCGCCGGCGTCGCGCCGACCGTGCTCCCGATCATCCTCTCTCCTCTCCCCCATGACCGCTTCCTGGTGCAGGACGGTGACGGCGTGTCCGCCGACACTCGCAGCCGTGGCCGTGGGAGGCGTCCGCACAACTACGGGTCCGGTTACGTACTCGGTGGCAGGTGCCGGCTGCGTAGCCGGTTGCGTACTTCTCCGGATGGTGTCCGAGCTGACCGTCGTCGACACGCACGACGCAGCGGTCCTGCCGGAGCCCTGCGGACTGCCGCCTGGGACCGCGGCTCCACCGGCCTCGACCAGCTCCGGACGGCGGCGGGCACGCTCGTCGCCCGGCTGGAATCAACGGCCCGCAGTCTTCCTACCGCAGCGCCAGATCGACGGCAATCCTTCCTCCGCCGGGAAAGTACACCTGGACCGATCAACTCGAGATCTGGCCGGATCGAAGAGTGCGGTGGGCTGTTGACTATGAAGCGTCCGCCTTGTGTACTCGACATCCCCAAAGAGGATCTTCCCCCTAAGGATCCCTAATGCCAGGTAAACGGCCTTCTCTGAGCACACTGGGGTTGCGGTCGCGCACCCACAGCCAGCGGCCGTCCCGCGACACCGTCCGATGACGCCCGGTCCGGCCGACCGGCTCGTACGGACTCGACGGAAATCCGGTCGGACGCCCGGTCACCCGCTGCCCCGGACGGAATTCGCCGCACTCCGTCGTCAGCTCGACGACCTGCACGCGGGAACCGGCGCAGCCGTCGCCCTCGCCGGAGAACCGGGCATCGGCAAGACCACGTTGCTCTCCGCCCTCGCGGCGCAGGGCAGGGCGCACACCCTCACGGTGGTCGCCGCCACCGGCCGGACGGGGGCCGGTCCGCCGGTCGTGGTGGGAGCGGAACCCACCCTCGTCCTGCTCGACGACGCGCACCTGCTCGACACGGCGCACCGGGACCAGATGCAGCAGCTGATCGAACTGACCACCACCGCGCCGGTGCTGCTGGTCCTCGCCTACCGGGACCGGCAACTGTCGCGTGGGGCGGCGGCGGTGCTGTCCCGCGCGGCCGCACGCGGCCAGCTCACCCAGCACCGACTAGGTCCACTGGACCTCGGCCAGACCCGCGAGCTGCTCGGTGACCGGCCGGACCTGACCCGGCTGCACGCCGAGGGTGACGGCAACCCGCTCTACCTGCAACTGCTGGCCGCCGCAGACGCGCAGGCCATGACCGACGCCCACCTGATCCTGCTCGGCGAGCTGGCCGAGCTCGCCGACCGCGAACTGCGCGTCGCCCAGGCAGCCGCCGTGCTGCGTACCCCCGGTTCGGCGGAACTGCTCGCCGCGGTGGCCGGACTGGACGTCACGGAGACACTGTCCGCCCTGGACACCCTCACCGAGCTGGACCTGATGCGCCCGGTGCAGGTGCTGCCGCGCTTCGCGTTCCGGCACGACGTCGTCCGTCGGTTCGTCTACGCGCAGATCGGCCCCAGCCAACGCCTCGCCGCCCACCGGCGCGTGGAGACCGAACTGCTGACTCGCGGCGCTCCGGTCGCCCAGCGCGCCCACCACATCGCCCGGGCCCTCGACACGGGCCGTCCCGAGCAGGTGCCCGTTCTGATCGACGCGGCGCGGAGCACCATCCACGACGCACCGGCCGACGCCCTGGAGTGGTTGGAGGCCGCGCTGCAACTGCTGCCCGAGGGCGACGACCGCTGGTACGAAGCACAGGTGCTGGCCCTGCGGGCCCAGTTGCTGCGCGGCGGTCGATGCGACGTGCAGCAACTGGTGCACACCTTCCTACCCCGGGCGATCCGCATACCTGGCGGGGACTTCTCCTCGACCATGGCAGTCGCCGTCCGGGTACGCCGGATCCAGGGCCGGCACGCCGAGGCGTCGGTGCTGATCCGGGAGGGGCTGGCCCCGCTGCGGGGCACCCATCCCTCCGCTCCCTCCACGGCCGTGGCCATGCACACGGAACTGGCGGCACTCGCCCTCGACCGGCTCGATCAGGAAGCCGCCCGCCTGAACGCCCGCGAGGCCGCCACCATCGCCCGGCAGCACGGGGACCGGCTCGGGGAGGCGGCCGCCGTCGCCCAGATGGCGATGGCGCACCTGCTCGCCGCGGACAGCGACGCCGCGGACCGGGCCGCCGACATCGCGGCCGATCTGGTGGACACCACGCCGGACAGCAGCGTCGTCACCAACCTGCCGGCCCTCTACCTGGTGGGCACGACGGAGGACGCCCTGCACCGGTTCACCGAGGCGCAACGGCACCTGTCCCGGGGCGCCGAGGAGGCCCGCCGAACCGGACAACGGTTCATCCTTCCCGCCATCCTGACCTCGCTGGGGGCGGTGGAGTTGCAACGTGGACTACTCGACCGGGCCGGCCGCACCCTGGAGGAAGCTGCGGAACTGCTCGAGCCGGAAGGCACGTCGACGGCCCGGGCTTCGGTCGCCGCGCTTCTCGCGCTCGTACGGTACTGGCAGGACTCCGACCGGGAGGCCGCCGCGGTGATCGCCCTGGGTGATCAGGCCCTCGCCCTGATCCGGGACCAGGGGCCGGCCGCGGATGCGATCGTGCCCTGTCTCCTGGCGGACCTGCTGATCAAGGTGGCGGAGCCGGAACGCGGGCGCCGGCTGATGCTCGACGCCCTCGGCGGACCGGAGATGCCACGGATCGCCCCGCCGAACCGGTCCCGGTGGTACGAGGCGCTGTCCATGGCGGCGCTCCGGATGGGTGACAAGCGTGACGCGAGCCGGTGGGTCGACCTGGCCGAGTCCTCGGTGCGCAACCTCTCCGTCAGCCGTCAGGGCTTCCTGATGCGCGCCCGCATGCGGCTGTACGCCGCCCGCGGAGAAACCAGCCCGGCGCTGGCCGACGCAGAGCAGGCAGTCGAATGCTTCGCCGGTCGCGGACTGGACCTGGACCTGTGCCGGACGATGGCGGCGGCGGGAACCGTACTGGTCGACGCCGGCCGCACCGACGATGCCCGCGCCTGGCTCGGACGGGCCGCCGCGCTCGCCGAACAGTGCGGTTCGGCCCGTCTGGCCGATCGGGTCCGCCGACAGCAGAGCCGACTCGTCCCCGACGCGTCAACCAGGGGTGGCGACCCGCTGGCCGTGCTGACCGAGCGTGAACGGCAGATCGCCGATCTGGTGAGCCGCGGTATGACGAGCGTGGAGGTCGCACACGGGCTCTTCCTGAGCGTCCGTACGGTCGACACCCACCTGGGCCGGATCTACCGCAAGCTCGGCGTGTCGAACCGGGCGAGCCTGGCCCGGGCGATGCTCCGGTCGCACCCGACGACGCCGGCCGGGGATCCTCGGTGAGGTGCGCGGAGCGTCGCCCGGCGTACGCCTGGCAAGGGTGACGGACGCTCCCGGGGTCGGCGCTCCCGGAGGTCGAAGAGCGCAGGCTCCGGTGGCCTCAGACGACCCGGATGGCCCCGGCCGGGCAGAGATCGGCGGCACGACGGACCCGCTCGCCGCTTCCCGCCGGCGGCGCGGCGGCCCGCAGCAGCACCAGTCCGTCGGAGTCGTCCTGCACGAAGACCTCCGGCGCGGCGAGCACGCAGTTGCCCGACCCGCAGCAGGCGTCCCGGTCGACCTCCACCCGCACCGTCGCCTCCTCGCCGACGGGCCGGCCGCCGGCGGTCACCAGGTCACCGGCAGAGCGTCGAGTCCGAAGACGACCGAGCTGTCCCGGGTGCTCAACTCCTCGGGCCCGGCCGTCACCTGAAGGCCGGGAAAGCGGCGGGCCAGCGCCACCAGCGCGATACGTAGCTCGGCCCGGGCGAGCGGCTGCCCGATGCACTGGTGCACCCCGAACCCGAAGGCCACCTGCTGGTGCGCCTGCCGGTACGGATCAAACCGGTCGGGCTCGTCGAAGACGTCGGCGTCCCGGTTGGCCAGGGAGATCAGCACGACCGCGCCCTCACCGGCCCGGATCAGTCGACCACCGATCGTGACATCCTCGGTGGCCACCCGGAGCAGGCCGGTCCGCACGATGCTCAGGTAGCGCAGCAACTCCTCCACGACCTCCGCCGCCCGGTCGGGCTCGTCACGCAGGATCGCGTACTGCCCCGGGTCGCGGGTCAGCCGCAGGACGCTCAGCCCGATCATGTTGGCGGTGGTCTCGTGACCGGCGATGAGCAGCAGCAGTGCCATCCCGACCAGCTCGTCCACATCGAGCTCCCCCGGCTCGACGCGCTCCCGGATCAGCCGGCTGAGCAGGTCGTCCGCCCCTTCGGGCCGGGCCCGCTTGGCGTCGACGAGCGCCCGAATGTAGTCACGCAGTTCCTCGAAGTCGCGCTGGACCCGCGCCGGCGGCATCTCGCGGTCGAGCAGGGTGCGGCTGCGGGTCTGGAAGAAGTCGTGGTCGGCATAGGGGACGCCGAGCAGGTGACAGATCACCATGGACGGCAGCGGCAGGGCGAAGGACGCCACCAGGTCGGTCGGAGGCCCGGCGGCAGCCAGGGCATCGAGCGCCTCGTCGACGGTGCGCTGGATCAGCGGCTCGATCCGGCGGACATTCTTGATCATGAATTCGGCGGTGAGCATCCTCCGCAGGCGGGAGTGCTCGCCACCGTCCATCTGGATGAACGAACCCCTGCCGCCCTCGGCCGCCTGCGGCGGCAGGGGGCGCAGCAACGGAAAGCCGGGGCGGCGGAAGTCGGAGCTGAAAGCGGGGTGGCGCAGCAGTTGGCGGACATCGGCGTGCCGTGTGACCAGCCAGGCCGGAGCCCCGGTGGGCAGCCGCACCCGGCTCACCGGGCCGACGTAACGGTCTCGTTCGGCCTCATCCAACGGGGTGAACGGACCTCGGGTCGGATTGACCGGCGGCCAGAGGGGCAGTTCCGCCTCCGCAGCACGTGTCACATGGACCACCTCCGACGACAGCAGTGGGTAGCCATATCGATGCGCTACGTTACTCAGGGGCGAAGGTCGACACAATCCCCGTCACCCCGACCGGTGCGGCGCCCACGACCGTCCCGCCGGGCCGGCGGCCCGGCTCGGGCGACCGGCCGTCAGCCTCAGCAGGCGGCGGCACGCGTGCAGTTCCGCGTCCCGAAGTAGAGCGCCAGGTTGCCGCTGAAGCGCACCTTGATGTCGCTGCCGCAACCTCACCCCCGACCCGCCCTCTTCCAGTCGACCCGACGGCCCGCGGCAACCGGACACCGAGCGGTAAACAGCACGCCACGACAACCGACTGGACCGGGCGCGCTCCTAGGATGAAGTAGCTCGATATTTCGCCGCCGTTCCCGCTGCTACGGGTAGTGCCGCATGGCTGGGACGACTACGAGACAGGGAGTAGCACATGAAGCGCACCGCAGTCGCGCGCCGGACGGCGTTCGCCATGGCCCTCGGCCTACCGCTGCTGGTCGGGCCGGTCGTGGCCGCCGGCCCGGCGACCGCGCAGTCCGCTCCGCAGATCGCGCCCGCCTCGGGCGCGGGCGGCAGCACCGATGGCACCGCGCCGGCGGCGCGGATCTCCGCCGGCGACCGAGCCGGCACCGGCCCGGCCACGGCGATGGCGCCGCGCTGCGGTTGGCTGCCCGGCGCCTACGAGCCGTACAGCGTCGGCTTCTCGGGCGACGGTATCCGCCTGCGCACCGGCCCGTCGACGACCTGCACCGTGTTGGGCCTGGGCTACGCGGGCCAGAGTGCGACCCTGCGGTGCGGCGCGGTGGGTGACGACGGTTGGGGCTGGTACTACGTCAGGAACAACAGCACCGGCGTCACCGGCTTCGTCCGGGGTGACGGCCTGACGGGCGTACCGATCTCCACCCTGGCGTGCTGACGTCCGGTGTCGGCCGGCAGCGGTCGGCACCGACCATCGCCCCTCAAGCTGATGGCTGACGATCGTCGCCCGGACGGCGGAACCGACCAGCCGGGACACGTGTCTCTGGCATCGATCGTTCGGTGGATGAAGGGGCAGCGTGGCGGACCCACACGAGGCACAACATCCCCTAGCCCGGTGGAGCAGCCGTTGGCCGGAGGTTTAGTCAGTGCGCGAGCGGGCGCGCGGTAAGGCGGGTGGCACGGTGGGCGCCGCACCCGGTGCGGGCGGGCGAGTGCCCGCCGCCCGCACCGGGTCCGGATCAGCGGAGGGTCAGGTGTCGTAGCGACAGTTGCCGCTGGTGTTCGCCGTACAGTTGTTGAGCTGGAGACTGTCGATGTTGATCGCGTAGTTGCCGGTGGTCGACTGGTTGGGCACGGCCAGGGTGACCCGCACGGAGGCCGCGTTCGCCGGAGCGGTGGCGGTCAGCCGGTATTCCAGCCAGTTGCTGGCGAGCGTCGACGCGGTGCCGGAGCTGGTCGACAGCAGGGTGCCGCCGGAGTTGTACCAGGCGAGCTGGAGCTGTGTGGTCACCGCGGCGTTGGCCCGCAGCCTGGTGAAGAGCTTGTACGTGTTGCCGGCGGTCACCGCCGGCCGGTTGGTCAGCGAGATCGACGAGCCGTTGGAGGGGCCGGTGTAGGTGTTGAACTGCGCCGACCGACGCCCGTCGAAGTAGGTGCAGGAGATCCCCGAGGTGCCGCAGGAGGGGGTGACCTGGTGCCAGCCGCCGGACGAGGTCAACGTCGACGTGCCGCTGCCTGGCGTGGCCGCCTCGAACGTCCGCTGCTCGGCGGTGAGCGAGTCGTTGTTGGCGCCGACGTCGCAGCAGGTGGGGGCGGTCAGCATCGGGTGGTTGGCGATGTTCCCCTTGGACGTGGAGGGGTGCGGGTCGAGATGGAAGCTGGCCGACAGCTCACTCGGGTCGTAGTAGTTGCGGAAGCCCGGGTCTAGGTTCCAGTGGTCCCACCAGCTGTACATGATCTCGGGGTGGTACGGCGCTCCCGTCTCGGCCATCCAGGCGTGCGGAGCGCCGAGCACGTGTCCCAGCTCGTGCCCACCCACGCCGGTGGTCCACGACTCGGTCACCGCCGAGCAGTGCCCGCCGGAGGAGTTGTAACCGCCGCCGGTGGGGCACACGTAGGCGTCGGAGTTCGAGGCGAAGTCGGTGAAGACGAGATAGATGCGGTTGCTGTCGTCGTATCCCGCAGAGATCAGGTCACTGCGGACGACGGCCGCGCTGGTGTTCGGGTTGGTCCCGGCGTCGATCTTCTCGGGGACGATCAGCGAGCGGGCGTAGCCGGCGTAGGTGCTGGTGTCGTACCCGGTGCGGCAGCTCAGCTTGACATGCTGGTCGTAGTTGCTCGACTGGTCCAGCGCCCAGTCGATGCGGTCCACCACCTTGGCGATGTATTCGACGTTGGCCTCGTAGTTGTTGCCGTTGCCGTCGTGCCAGGCATAGATGACCTGGAGGGCGGGGCTGGCCCCGGTCGGCGCGGACGGGTTGGCCACCGTCGACTGGCACCCGCGTACGGGCACGTCGGGGAGGGCCGGCAGCGCGTACGGCAGAGTGGGTTCAGCGCCGGGCCCCCACGCGTGAGCGACGGTGGGGGTGACCACGGTGAGGGCGGCCGCAAGCAGGGTCGCGGCGGCGGCGGTGAGGGCGTGTGCCCGTCGTACCCGGAGGTGGAGCCTCGGCAAAGGGTTCTCCTCGGTCGGCATGTGCGCGCTCCCAGGATCGGGAACGCCCACCCATCTAAGCCAACTAAAGTGATGCACATCAATGCATGATCGTGAAAGTTTCATGAATGAATCGCCTTGCTGCGGCGCGGCGGAACGGTGTTGTCGGCGATTGCGGGAGTCGGGGGTCAGCGGTGCGGGTCGGCGGTAGCCGAAACCGGCTTCTCGAACGGCACAGGCCGCGGACCGCCTCCCGCCGAGCCTCAGGCACTCGATTCCGTCATGCCGGGACGCCGCGGGCGGTTGAAAGGCCGATCACTGGCCCAGTGTCCTGGCCCGTTCGCTCATTGGCGGGCTGGTGGTGGGTCAGCGGGCCCCGGCGGGGGCTCGGAGCAGCCGTTCGACCACGTCGGTCAGGGTGGCCACCGCCGGGCCGTTCGGGGTGGTGACCACCACGAGGTGGTGGCGGGTGGTCCGCATGATGGCCAGGGCCTCGTAGGCGAGCGTCGAGCCGTCGAGAACGAGGACGTCGCGCATCACCTCGCCGACGGTACGGTCGTCCGGCTGGTCCATGGTGTCGCGGACGTGGACCACGCCGACGGCCGCGCCGTCGCGCAGGACGACCACCCGCAGGTGGCCGGTGTCGCGGGCCACCGCGCGGACCGTCAGGACGGTGTCGGCCGTCCCCACCGCGGTCAGCTCACGCTCCGGGCCGGTGAGGTCGGCCAGGGTGAGTTGGTCGAGGTCGAGGGCATCGGTGAGTTGCGCGGAGTACGACGCGTCGAGCGCGCCGACGTTGGCCGAATGCTCGACCAGGTGGCGCAGGTCGGCGGCGTTCTGGCCGGTGGCGATGGTGTCCCGGGGCTCCACGCCGACCCGGCGCAGGCACCAGTTGGCGCTGGCGTTGAGGGCACGCAGCACCGGGCGGGTGAACCACATGAAGGCGCGCATCGGCATCGCCAGGGCGATGGCGGTCTTCTCCGGGTGGGCGATGGCGTACGACTTGGGGGCCATCTCCCCGATGACCAGGTGCAGGAAGGTCACGACCAGCAACGCCAGTGCGAACCCGGCCGCGTCGGCCGTCCAGCCGGGTGCGCCCCAGGACAGGAACATCGGAGTCAGCGCGTAGTTGACGGCCGGTTTGGTGACCGCGCCGAGCCCGAGCGCGCTGGCGGTGATACCGAGCTGGCAGCCGGCCAGCAGCACGGTCAGCTCGTCGAAGCTGCGCACCGCCGCGCGGGCCGACCGGCTGTGCTCGGAACGCGCGTCGAGGCGGTGCCGACGGGCTGCCAGCAACGCGAACTCGGCGGCCACGAAGAAGGCGCTGAGCACGATCAGCACAACGGTGACAGCGACCACCATCCACGGGTTGCCCATCAGCGGTTCTCCTCCGTCCGCAGCAGGACCAGCGACGGGACGTGCCGCTCCAACTCCAGCACCTCGAGTGTCAGGGCGACCTCGCCGAGGCTCAGCCGGGCCACGGCGCCGGGGGCGGGCAGCTCGCCGAGCAGTTCGATGACCAGGCCGGCGAGGGTCTCGCTGTCCGATTCGGGCAGGTCATGCCCGACGGTGCGCTCGACCTCGTCCAGCGGCAGCGTGCCGACCAGTTCCCAGGTGCCGTCCGCCGCGACCAGCCCGGCTGGCGACGTGGGTGCCGTGGCGTCGTCGTGCTCGTCCTCGATCTCCCCCACCAGTTCCTCGGCAAGGTCCTCCACGGTCACCACGCCGGCCAGCCCGCCGTGCTCGTCGAGCACACAGGCGAGCTGGGCTTTCCGCTCGGCGAGGGTCTGCACGACCCGGGGCAGTGGCATCGAGGTCGGAACCAGCACCGGCGGTCGCATGATGTCGGCCACCGTGCCGGCACCGGCGCGGTCGACGGCGAGCAGGTCGGCGAGGTGCACCACCCCGATCACGCCGTCGCGGTCGTCGAGCACCGGGTAACGCGAGTGGCCGCCGGCGATCTTGGTCCAGAGTTCCTTGGTGGAAAGGCCGGGCTCCACGACATCCACCCGGGCCCGCGGGACCATCGCGTGGGCGGCGTCGCGGTCAGGGAAGTCGAGCACCCGGTCGAGCAGCATCCACAGCTCGGCGGGCAGGTCCCCGGAGTCGCGGGAATCGCTGACGATGTGTTCGAGGTCGCGGCGGCTGGCGGCGTGTTCCACGTCGTGCACCGGTTCCATGCCGAACAGGCGCAGCAGGGCATTGGAGGACTTGTCGAAAAAGGCAATCAGCCACCCGAACACCCGTAGGTAGATCTGGGTGGATCTGGCCAGCCAGAGGGCCACCGCCTCGGGCCGCGAAATGGCGAGGTTCTTGGCGAACAACTCGCCGAACAGCATCTGCACGAAGGTCGAGAGCAGCAGCGCGGCCACCGTGCCGACGGCGACGCCGACACCGGTAGGGACGCCAACCCCGCCGAGGGCGGCGCCGACCGACTCACCGATCAACGGTTCGGCGACGTAGCCGACCAACAGGGCGGTCACCGTGATCCCGAGCTGGGCGCCGGACAGCATGAACGAGGTCCGGCGGGTCACGTCCAGCGCTCGCCTGGCGGCGGTGTCACCCGCCGCGGCGCGGGCCTTGAGCCGCGACCGGTCAACGGCCATGTACGCGAATTCCTGCGCCACGAAGTAGCCGGTGGCCGCGGTGATCGCCAATACCACCAACAGCCCCAGGAGGAGACTCAGCACCCACACGGGGCTACGCTCCTAATGCGGGTGGCGCCGGGTGAATCAGGCCCGCAGCGGCGGACCAGTGGTCTCGGACGTTGGCCGTCGCCCATCAGGTCGTGCTCCTCCTTGTATCAGCAGTGATCGGAGTGTGGCATGGCTGCCTGGCAGCAACCTGACAATTCCGCTGCTGACTGATCCCTGGTCCCTCTTCCTGATCCTTTCCGGGATGGGGCGGGTGCAGATGGGTGTGGGCGGGCGAGTGATGTGCACCGCGATGTCGATCGGCCGCTGGTGGATGAGAGGGGCCGAGTGGACAACTTCGAGCCCTCAGGGCGGGCGACGCTCAAGGGGTCAGGTGGGCATCGGTGCGTGTGGGCTGTCGGTCGATGTCGGGTTCGAGGTAGATCGTGGTGGCGGTGGGCAGGGCCAGCCGGATCCGCGCCTCGGCGTCGTCGATCGTGGCGGCGACGTCAGCGCCCTGCTCGGCGGTGCCGACGGCGATCTTCGCCACGACGAGGAGCTCTTCCGGCCCGAGGTGCAGGGTGCGCAGGTGGATGACCCGATCGATGCCGGGGGTGGACACCAGTTCGGTGTGGATCGCGGCGACTTCTTCGGGCAGGGCGGCCTCTCCGATGAGCAGGCTCTTGGTCTCGACGGCGAGGACGACGGCGATGGCGACGAGCAGGACACCGATGCACAGGGTGGCGATGCCGTCGAAGATGGCGTTGCCGGTGAGCACGCTGAGACCGACCCCGCACAGCGCGAAGATCAGGCCGAGCAGGGCTCCGGCGTCCTCGAGCAGGATCACTGGCAGTTCGGGGGCGCGGGCGTGGCGTACGAAGGAGACCCAGCCTCGGTCGCCGCGGACCTTGTTGGCCTCCTTGACGGCGGTGTACATGGCGTAGCTCTCCAGCGCGATCGCGATGACCAGTACGGCGACGGCGATCAGCGGTGCGGTCAGCTCGTGCGGATCACTGATCTTGTGGTAGCCCTCGTAGAGCGCATACAGGCCACCGAGGGTGAACAGGATGATCGCGACGATGAAGGCGTAGACGTAGCGTTCGCGGGCGTACCCGAACGGGTGCAGCGCCGACGGGGCGCGGCGGGCGCGTCTCCCTCCGACCAGCAGCAACGCCTGGTTCGTGGAGTCCGCCACCGAGTGCACGCCCTCGGCGAGCATCGACGCCGACCCGGTTATCGCTGCGGCGACGAACTTGCTCACCGCGATGCCCAGGTTCGCGACCAGCGCCGTCACCACGGCCTTGGTGCTGCCCTCCGCCGCCATCAGTTGTTCCCTCTCGTCGTACGTCATTTGTGTGGGTGGTCCTTGTGCCAGCGGTGCGGCGGGGTGGTGCCGCAGGTGCCGGCGGTACGGGCGGTGTGACGGTCAGTGGACGCGGCGGCGGCCGTAGGCGCCGGCGGCGGCCACGCCGATCACGGCGAAGACGACCTGGATGGCCAGTTCGATCCAGTCGACGCCATCCCTCCAGAGCTGTTGTCGTCGGCTCCGATCATTGCCCTGCCCTGCGAGTGCCGAAACCGCCGTGGGTCGCCTCGGGAATGCGGCCGAGGTGAGCCAGGAGCAGGCCCGCCACGGTGGTGTGGTCGCCGGTTTCGAGCGTGTCATGTCAACTACCCGCTGAACCGGCCCGTCTGGCTGTGGCCCGATTCCTCGTGGTCGGGGCCCTTGTCGCTGGCGGTGGGTGGCTTGTCGCCGTCGCCGCCATCCTCGGCGGCAGCATCAGCCCGTCGACGCACCCGTCGTCGAGGCCGACGAGCGGTCCCTTCCGCGGCGCCACCCCGGGTGGCGCCCGGCAGTCATGCTCGAAGACATGATCCGATTTGTGCTCAACGTGCTGTGGCTCGTCTTCGGCGGGGGTCTCGTGCTCGCCGCTGGCTATGGCCTCGCCGCGCTGATCTGCTTCGCTCTGGTCGTCACGATCCCGTTCGGCGTCGCGTCGCTACGCCTGGCCCTCTACTCCCTGTGGCCGTTCGGCCGCACCGTCGTGCCCAAGCCCGGTGCCGGGATCGCGTCAGGGCTGGCCAACGTCCTCTGGGTGGTGCTGGCCGGGTGGTGGTTGGCGCTGTCCCACATCCTCGCCGGCATCGCCCTCTGCGTCACGGTCATCGGCATCCCGTTCGGCATCGCCAACTTCAAACTCGTCCCCGCCGCACGCTGGCCCCTCGGCCGCGAGGTCATCGACGCACCATAGCCGACCGGACCGGCACGACGATGAGCATCGTCGATGTTGCCGGAGCGGTCCGGGTCGTGTTGCAATGGCTCACATCGCCGCAGCGCGGGGGCAACCGCGCTGGGAACGGCAGCACGGGAGCAGCAGCGCCGGCAGCGCGCCGGTCTCACCGGCCCTCGCGCGCCGCCTCGTCGGGCCGTCTCCACGTACGACGGGCACACCCCTGGGCAACCGTCCCCGCCGTACGTGTCCCACCACAGCCGACGCCGGAGATCCAACCGGCCGGAGGCATCCGGGCCGTCTGCCAGGGCACCGGAAACGGCGACCAGACAAGAGGTGAGCATGTTCTCCCGGCAGAGTTTCGCGGGATGGTACCGAAATCGATTCGTGTGGGTGGCGGCGATCCTGACCTTGACGGCCGGCGCGGTCGTACTGACCAACTCGGCCGGATCGGAAGCCGAGCCGACGGATCTGCGGACACGGATCATGGTCCGAATGCGGAGCACGCTCGAGCAGGTGGACCCGGGGCAACACCAGCACGCTGGGCATGACGCACCGCACGCCGCCACCGAGGGCAGGGCGAGACCGGCGGTGATCTGCGGAGTGCGCGTCTACGGTCACGAGCCGGCGGAAGCCACCGCCCTCGCCGACGTGCGAACGGTCTACGGCTTCCGCCTCTGCGGGATCGCCGAGCAGAAGCGTCCGTGGGACTGGGCCGTCAAGCTCGTCGGCCCGGTGATCATGGACATGTCCATCGAGCCCCCCGGCATTCGGGCGGTCGAGGCGAGCGCCGACGTCGCGTTCGTCGACCGGTTGCGCGAGATGTTCCCGCAGAAGTACGTGGAGCAGGCGCGCGAGGAGGCGCTGACCGGGCCGGAAATGGCAGACCTGCGTCGCCGGTACGACGCCGCGGCCGGGCTCTGACCGCGTCGAAAGGACCGGAACCGGCGGCCGGGCCCGGCGAGCGATCCCGGCCGGCGGGTGCCTGCGCACGGGCCGGTACGACCGGACGCGACGCGTCAGTTGTCGCCCAGCGACACCAGCAGCTCCTGCGGACGGTGGTCGGAGACGCCGCCCGCGTCGCCGAAGCGGTAGGAGTGCACCCGCACCGCCGGCGAGGCGAGCGCCCAGTCGAGCCGCCACCACCGCGGCCAGCCGGCGGACTCCGCCCAGCTCGCCGGGTAGAGCGACGACATCGCGTGACCGGCGTCGCGCAGGCCGTCGGGCAGCTTGCGCAGATCACCCATCGCCGGGCTGGTGTTCAGGTCCCCGGCGAGCAGCACCGGATGGGGGTTGGACCCCACGTCACGGGCCAGCGCCCGCCACTGCGGTTCCCGCTGGGCGTGCTGCTCGCGCAGCACCCGGTAGAAGTCGCCGTCGAACGGGCCGTGCTCGGGCGAGAGTTGCACGGGCAGATGCAGGTTGTACGCCGACAGCACGCGGCCGCCGCCGAGGTCCAGGTCGGTGCGGAGGGTCTTGTAGCGCCACTGGTCGCCGGCTCCCGCCACCGCCGGCGGCAGGCCGGCCGGCTCCAGCGGCACCTGCCGCAGCACCGGCAGCCGGGAGACGGTGACCAGTTCGCCGGCGACCACGACCTGGAAGCCGGGGAACTCGGCGCGCAGCCGGTCGAGCGTGGCCGGCGTCGGTCCGGCGCTCTTCTCGTACCAGTATTCCTGCAACAGGTAGACGTCGGCGTCCGCGTCGCGCAGCGACCGGTACAGCGCCTCGGTCTCGCCCCCCTCGTCCCAGTAGCCGGTGTTCCAGACGAACACGCGCAGGGCGTCGGGCGGGGCCGGGCCGTCCCCGCCCTGCCACCGGCGGACGTTGACGCCGCTCTGCCCCGCGCCGAGCAGCAATGCGGCGGCGGCGAGCAGCGCCACCGTGCGCCGCCGCCGCCGGACCGCCGCCGCGCCGGCCCCCAGCGCCAGGGGCGCCAGGAGAAAGAAGAGCGGCGGCACGGCGTCCACCGCGAGCCAGAGCCACCAGCGCCCGCTGAGCGCCAGGTGCGCGACGGTGAACGCGAGCCAGAGCGCGCCGGCGCCGGCCAGGACCGCCGCCGGCCAGCGCCGCGGCCGCGCGGTGGCGGGCGGCGTCGGCTCGGTGCCGGCGGCGGTCACCGGCGCGGCCGTCGTCACGCCGATTCCCACCGGGGGGTGCCCTCGACCGGGAACGAGGCGTCGTAGAGCTGCCGGAACGTGCGCGACAGCAGCCACTGCGCCGCGCCGGTCGCCACCCCGGCGGTGATCGTGACGTTGACCAGGAAGTGCAGGCCGGCGAAGCCGAGCAGGGACGGCACGCCGCGCCGGCGCAGCACGAAGCCGTACATCCCGGCGTCGCAGGCCAGGGAGGCGGCGAGCAGCGCGGCGGGAACCACCGCCCCCCACGGCCCCAGCAGCAGCGGTACGGCCAACGCCGGCAGGGCGGCGAACGCGGCGAGACTGCCCCAGGCGCGCGAGGCGGTCTCGAAGCCCTTGCCGAAGCGGCGTGCGCGTGCGTAGAGCGGGATGCGCAGCCGCCCCCGGTGGAACAGCTTGCGCAGCAGCCCGGAGAGCTCGTGGTCGTGGTCGTGCCGCCCGCGTACCTCGGAGGTGAGCAGCATCCGGTGCCGGCGGGTCAGCCGGTAGCCGTAGTCGACCTCCTCGGTCTGCCGCAGCGCCGGGTTGAACGGCCCGACCTCGTCGTAGACGGCCCGCCGGATGACGCACATGGCCGGGAAGAGGAACGACACGTCGCCTTCGGAGCTGATGGACCAGTAGTGGTACTGCAGGCCGCGGTACCGGGAGACCACCGTGTCGTGGAGCAACGGCTCGGCGTCCTGGATGCCGCAGACCGCCCCGACGGCGGGGTCCTCGACGAGCAGCCGGACCGCGGTGGCCACCGCGTCGGGCGCCAGCGCCAGGTCGGAGTCGACGTAACAGATCAGGTCGCCGCGGGTAGCCGCGGCGCCGACGTTGCGGGCGGTACCGCAGCCGCCGTTGACTCCCGTGCTGACCACGGGGACGCCGAGGGCGCTGGCCACCGCGACGGACTGGTCCGTGCTGCAGTCGTCGACCATGAGCAGCTCGATGTTCGGGTAGGTCTGGTCGAGGATGGAGCGCAGGCACAGGTCCAGGGACTCGGCGTAGTTGTAGTTCGGCACGATCACCGAGACGAGCGGGAGTCCGTTCATCGGGTGGCGACCTCCGGTCGGTCGTAGAGCCGCCGGAACCGGCCGGAGGTCAGCCAGGCGACCACGCCGCAGGCCGCGGCGACGGCGATGACCAGGTTCAGGAAGAAGTGCATCGCGACGAAGTAGACCAGAAAGAGCGGCCCGCGTTCGACCCGTACGAACCGGTGCATCGGCAGGTCCCCGGCGAGGAAGGCGACGAACGCGGCCAGCGGCACCAGCAGGTAGGCCGGGCCGAGCAGCAGGGGCAGGACGGCGGTGAGCAGGGCCAGCGGGGCGGCGATGCTGACCCAGGCCCGGGGGCCGCTGCTCAGCCCGCCGGGGAACTCCGGTTTGCGGGCGTACATCGGGATGTGCAGCGCCGTGCGGGTGAACACCTTGCGCACCAGCACCCCCAGCTCGTGGTCGTGGTCGTGCACGCCGCGCACCCGCGGGGAGAGCAGGATCCGGTAGCGCTGCGCGAGCCGCATCCCGTAGTCGGCGTTCTCAGTCTCCCGCAGCCGGGGGTTGAACGGACCGATCTCGCTGAACACCCGCGCCGGCACGGCCAGCAGCGCGGTGTAGAGCGTCATGATCGGTCCCTCGTCCGCGATGAGCCAGTAGGACTGCTGGAGGCAGCGGTACTCCTCCAGGAGGCTGTCGCGGATCAGCGGCACCGGGTCGTAGTTGCCGCAGACCGCCCCGATCGTCGGGTCGGCGGCCAGCAGCTCCACCGCGTTGGCCACCGCGTCGGGCTTGGCCGCCACGTCGGAGTCGATGAAGAACAGGATCTCGCCCGCCGCGGTCGCCGCGCCGAGGTTGCGGGCTGCGGCCGGCCCGCCGTTGCGTGGCGTACGCACGACCCGCGCGCCGTGGGCCTCGGCGACCGCGACCGAGTCGTCGGTGCTGCAGTCGTCGACCACGATGATCTCCAGATGCGGGTACGTCTGTGCCCGCAGTGAGTCGAGGCAGAGATGCAGCGCGCGGGCGTAGTTGTAGTTCGGCACGATGACCGACACCAGGGGATGGCTCATCTGTCCGTCCAGGTCAGCAGGTGGGGATAGCGGGCGGTGATCTGTGCCAGGGCCAGCGTGGCGCCAGCGAGTACGGCGCAACCGACGATCATCCGGTCGCGCAGCAGCATCCGGATCGGGTCGCCGCCGGCGCGCAGCACGAGCACCGCCTGCAGGTAGCGGAACGCGGCGAGCAGTCCCAGCGGTACGACGATCGCCAGCGCGACGGGCGGGTAGGCGTCGATCGGCGCGTCGACGTGCAGGTAGAGCAGGAAGGCGGTGCCGGCCAGGGTGGTGGTGAGGCCGAGCAGGTGGTCGGCGAGCAGCAGGTTGTAGCCGACCAGCGCGGGCCGGTGCGGCGTGCCGAGGGCGGCCAGCTCGTGCCGGCGCTTGCCGAGGATGAGCACCAGGCAGCCGCTGAACACCGCGGTGAGCAGGAGACTGGAAGCGGTCGCGCCGGTCGCGGCGTAGCCCTGCATGACGCGCAGCACGAAGCCGGCGGAGACCACGCAGACGTCCAGCAGCGGCACGTGCTTGAGCCACCTGCTGTACGCGGTGCTCAGCGCGAGGTACGCGACCAGCGGCCACCACGTCATCGCCGGCCCGTTGACGGTCAGCGCGGCCAGCAGCACGGCGAGGACGACCGCGTACGCCCCGGCCACCGGCACCGGGACGTGGCCGGCGGCGATCGGCCGGCGCCGCTTTGCGGGGTGCGCCCGGTCCAGGCGGTGGTCGGCGATGTCGTTGACGACGTAGATCACCGATGAGGCGAGCGTGAACGCGGCCACCGCCCAGACGCACCGCCACAGCGCGGTCGCCGTCCAGACCGGCGTGTCGGTCAGGGCCAGCGGGACGGCGAGCAGGTTCTTGACGGCGTGGCCCGGCCGGGCCAGCACCACGAGGTGTCGCAGCAGCGTGGGCACGCGCGCGACGGGTCCGGTGGCGACCGGGGCGACCGGTTCCACCACGCTTTCGACGGCGGTCATCAGGGCCCCTGTCAGAAGAAGATCTTCGCGGCGGCGAGGGCGCCCTGCCGCCAGGGATCGCGGCTGGTCCGTCCGTCCCGCGCCGGGCGCTCGCGGTGCCGCTCGGTCCGCCACCACTCGAAGGTGCGCAGGATGGCGTCCTGGTTGGACAGCTTGGGCTGGAAGCCCAGCCGCTGTCGGGCCTTGTCGATGCTGACGTACGAGTCGGCCATCAGCTTGTGCAGCAGTCGGCCGTAGACCGGCGAGAGCCGGCTGCGTTCCAGCAGGCTGAGCGCGGCGAGCGCGGGCCGGGCGGGCAGCGAGACCACCCGCCGGCCGTGCCCGGCGGCGTCCAGGACCGCCTGGAAGTCCTCCCGGAGGGTGCCGAAGCGCTCGGCGGCCAGGTTGTACGTGTCGTTGGCGACCTCGTCGGGGGCGTGCAGGACGGTCACCACCGCGTCGACGAGGTCGTCGACGGCGAACATCTGGATCCGCACGTCGCCGCGGCCGAGGACCGGGAAGTTACGGCCCTCCTCGGCCCACTCGAAGAGCATCGAGAAGAGTCCCATCCGGCCGGGGCCGAGGAAGGTCTTGGGCCGCAGCACCGCCACCGGCAGGCTGGCGCGGTGCCGGACGGCGATCTCCTCGGCCGCCGCCTTGGCCGCGCTGTAGGTGTCCACCGGCGCGTGCGGGTGTTCCTCCGGGGTGGGCACCCGCGTCGGAAGCCCGTAGACGGCGGTCGACGAGACGTGCACGACCCGGGCCACCGCGGCCCGCTCCGCGGCGGCGAACACGGCGCGCGTGCCCTCGACGGTGACGGAGCGGATCTGGTCGGCCGGGTAGCTGGGCAGCGCCGCCGCGCAGTGGATGACGACGGTGGCGTCGGCGAAGGCGCGGTCCAGCAGGCGGGAGTCGCGGACGTCCCCGACGTGGGTGACCCCGTTCTCCGGCCGCAGGTCGACACCGCGTACGTGGTGGCCGTCGGCGCCGAGGCGGTCGACCAGCCGGGAGCCGAGCATGCCCGCCGCGCCGGTGATCGTGATCACCACAGCGATCCCACCTTCTGCGCGACGAAACGGGTGACCAGGCGGTTCAGTCCCTGGGCCAGCACCTCGTCGAGGGCGTCGACGGCGCGTTGCGCGTCGGCCGGGTCGGTGACCAGAGACGGGCCGATGACCAGCGGGTTCAGGCCGTTGAGCGTGTAGTAGGTGAAGATGTCGTGGTCCCGGTAGAGCGCGTTGACGACGGCGCAGGTCACCAGCTTGGCCTTGAACCTGGGGTCCCGGGCCACGCCGCCGGGCGCGAGCCGGGCGACCAGGTCGAGGATCTTCGGCCCGCCGTCGATCTGCACGCCCCAGAGCGCCCCGGCGCCCGCCACCCGGCCGACCACCTCCGGATGTTCCTTGGCCAGCCGGGTCAGGGCCGGTTCCAGGACGCGTTCCAGCTCGCGGGCCCGCGCCGGGTAGTCGTCCTCCACCGCCACGTTGATCGCCTCGATGGCGGTGACGCACTCCTCCCCCATGCCGTAGTAGGTCGTGCTGGTGCTCTGCAGCAGCGCGTCGGTGAGGTTGTCGTACGCCTTGCGGAACACCGGTTCCCGGGCGACGAAGGCCGAAATGGACGACTTGCCGCCGCCGAACGACTTGCTCGTGGTCAGCACGTCCGGCACCAGGTCGGGGTAGCGCATGAAGTAGAAGAGGCTGCCCGTCTTGCCCCAGCCGGTGTAGATCTCGTCGAAGATCAGCACGATGTCGTGCCGATCGCACAGTTCCCGCACCCCGCGAAGGAAACTTTCGTCGCACCACTGAATGGTGGAGGCGCTGAACGGTTCGACGATCAGGGCATAGACGTCGCCGGGGTGCGCCTCGATAGCCGATCGGACGGAATCCAGGTCGCCGTAAGTAAACGGGACGATTCCGGGGATTGTCGGAAAATCGAAGTGGGGCTGACCGGTCAATCCGCCGGAGCCGAGCAACTTTCCGTGGAAACCGCAGTCCGCCCGCAGGATGGTTCCCCGCCGGCCGCCGTGGTATTTGAAGGCGAGCTTCACCGCACCCTCCACCGCCTCCGCACCGGAGTTGGGGAGAAACGACATCGAGAGGTCGCCGGGCAGCAGCTGTGCCAGGTTGTGGCCGAGCGCCGCGAGGTATGGCGAGAAGTACGTTTTGTGCACCTCCATCCGCTGGCGCTCCGCGAACCGTCGCCGGGCCGCTACGATGCGTGGATGGTTGTGGCCGTGGTTGAGCACCCCCACCCCGCCGGTGAGATCGAGGACGCGCCGGCCGTCGCGTAATGTCAGGTAGGCGCCCTCGGCGTGCTCGACCAATTCCCGGCCGAACCCGAACGAGGTCATGAGATTGACCTGGCTTGCGTTCACGTACCGACGATAGAGGTCGTGCACCTCGCGAACGGTGAGGCGCTCGCATTCCTCGACGCTGACCAGATTGGGCATGCCGAGACGCTATCCATCGCCCCGAAATCTTTCCTGGACCGAGGCTGGATGGAACCTTGACTACGCAAGGCAACCCTTGCGGGAGGGGGTTGCCGGTCGATAACTTGGTCGCGGCCCGACGGAATTCCCAGCGTCAATATACTTACGAATTACCCTACTTCCCGGTGAGGTGCTGATCATGCCGCCGACGGTGTCGGTCATCATCCCCGCCCACAACAGCGCGAAGACCCTGGGCGCGTGTCTGGAGGCGGTCCGCCGGCAACGACAGCCGGTGACCGAGGTCATCGTCGTCGACGACGCGAGCACCGACGACACCCGGGCGATCGCCCGGCGCTTCGGATGCCGGCTGCTGGTCACCGACCGCAACGCCGGGCCGGCGGCAGCCCGCAACCGCGGCATCCGGGCCAGCACCGGCGAGCTGCTCTTCTTCCTCGACTCCGACTGCGCCCCGGAACCGGACGCGCTGGAGAACGCCCTCGCGATCCTGCGCGACGAGCCGGACGTCGCCTGCGTACACGGCATCTACGCGCTCGAACCCCTGATCGACGACGGGCCGGTCGAGGCGTACCGGCTGCTGCACGGGCACTACTGGCGGCTGCGCAACGTCGGGCGGGTGCGCACCACCCTCTTCGCGGTCTGCCTCATCCGCCGCGAGGTCTTCACCTCGGTCGGGCTGTTCGACGAGAACCTGCGCGCCTCAGAGGACGTCGAACTCGGCGACCGGATGGGCGACAGGTACGGCATCGTCCTCACCGACACCGTCGTCTGCCGACACGACGACGACAGCCGCCTCGGGGCGCTGCTGCGCAAGCAGTTCCACCGCTCGCAGCTGCTGATCCCGGTGGCCCTGGCCGAGCGCGGACCGGCGGGCATCCGCGCCAACAGCCCCGTGGCCCTGGTCGCCGCGACGTTGGTGCCGGCGACCCTGCCGCTGGCCCCGCTCGGCGGCGGCTGGCCGGCCGCGTCGCTGCTCCTCCTCGCCCTGTTCGTGGTGGCCGAGCCCGGGCTGCTGCGGTTCGTCCTGCACCGGCGCGGGCCCGCGTACGCGGTCTTCTTCTTCGCCGTGCACCTGCTGGTCCAACTGGCCGTCGTCACGGGCGCCGTCGTGGGCGGGCTGCGCCACCTCGCCGACCGCGACTTCGGGCCGACCCGCGTGACCACCACGAGAACGCCCCGATGAGCGGCGCCCGGAAACCGGCCGCCCGGCTGGGCTCCCAGCTCTGCGCGCACGCCCTGCACTACCTGCTCTTCGCCTACCGCGGCCGGCAGCTCCTGCGCCGCCGCCCCTCGCTCGGCGGTCCCCGGCGACCGACCTTCGGCGTGCCGGGCGACGACGTGGCGCTCACCATCGACGACGGCCCGCACCCGCGGTGGACCGCGCCGATGCTCGACCTGCTCGACCGGCACGGCGTGCGGGCCACGTTCTTCCTCGTCGGCGACCGGGTGCGGGAACACCCGGAGCTGGCCCGGGACGTGTTGGCCGCCGGCCACCTGATCGGCAACCACTCCATGACGCACCCGCAGCCGTTCGCCGCGCTGGCCCGGCACGAGATCACCGCCGAGATCGACCGGACCCAGCGCGAGATCGAGGACGCGACCGGGCACACGCCGCGGCTGTTCCGCGCCCCCGGCGGCAACTGGTCGCCCGGGGTGCTGCGGACCACCGCCGAGCTCGGCCTCGTCCCGGTCGACTGGACGGTCAACCCCAGCGACTGGCGCAGCCCCGGCGTCGCCCGGATCGCCCGGACGCTGTCGCGCACCCGGCCCGGGCAGATCATGCTCTGTCACGACGGCGGCGGCGACCGGTCGCAGACGGTCGCGGCCCTGGCCGAGGTCCTCCCGAGGCTGACCGATCGCGGGCTGCGCTTCGTCACCGTCCCGGACGACCGGTAGGTGGCGCGGATGCCCCGAGGGCCCTCGCGCTGCGGGGAGCCGCCGAACGCGCGTCGAACCGTCGACTCGCCTGCCGTCCCGGACCCGCCCCGACGCCGTGGTTGTCCGGTGCCCGGACAGTGCCGTCGACAAGTGCCGAGCCGGGTCCTGGCGCCCGGTTCCTCTGGTGGGGGAGACACCTGATGTCGCACGATGAACTGTCCATACTGCTCCTGGGGCCGATCCGGACCCAGCGCGGGGACACGCACCTGTACCTGGGCACGCCACGGCAACGGGAGGTCCTGGCGGTGCTGGCGCTGCGCAGCGGCATGGTGATGTCCGTGGCGCAGATCGTCGACGGGATCTGGGCCGGCCGCCGGCCCGACTCGGTGGAGAACATGGTGCACACCTACATCGGCCGGCTGCGCCGGGTTTTGGAGCCGCCCGGCCGGCGGCCGGCCCTGGCCCGGGTGCTCCGGTCCACCCGGCCCGGCTACACCCTCGACATCCCGTCGGACGCCGTGGACATCATCCGCTTCGAACAGGACGTCCGGGCGGCCCGCGCCGCCCGGTCCCAGGCGGACCTGTCCCGATCGCTCTATCTCTTCCAGCGGGGCCTGGCCCACTGGACCGGCCGGGCCCTGCACGAGGCGACCGGCCCGCTCGCCGAGGCCGAACGCATCCGGCTGACCGAGCTGCGCCAGGACGTCCTGGAGGAGGCGACCGGCGTACGGCTCCTGCTCGGCGACGTCGAGAACGTGGTCGCCGAGCTGCGCTGGATGCTGGCCGAGCACCCGATGCGGGAGCGGCTCTGGGAGCTGCTGCTCGTCGCGCTCGGGCAGAGTTCCCGGCGGGCGGAGGCGCTCACCGCCTTCCAGGACGCCCGCAGCACCCTCTCCGACCGGCTCGGGGTCGAACCCGGGCACCGGCTCCAGGACCTGCATCGCCGGCTGCTGCGCAGCGAACCGGTGACGGTGTGGCCGTGGTGGGAGCGCCGGGTCTCCGTCTGAGCGCGGGGCGGGGCCCGGGGCGCGCGGGACGCCCGACGGGCCCCTCCCCTGCCCCGGCAGCGGCCGGGCGCCGGCGGGGTTCAGCCCGGCGGGGCGGCCGCGGGGGTCAGGACGAAGAAGGCGCCGGTCGCGCCGTCCGTCGGCAGCCGCGTCGTGACGTCCAGCCCGCAGCCGCGGATCACCTCGACGAACTGCTGGGACCGGTCGACGTCGTAGATCTGCACCATGATCCGGCCCCGCGCGGTGAGCATGTCCGGCAGCCGACGCAGCAGGTGCTCCGCCTCCGCCACCGAGAGGTAGTAGATGACCTCGCGCAGCAGGATGGCGTCGTACCGCTCCAGGCTCCGGTAGGCCCGGATGTCAGCCACCTCGTACGACGCGTCCGGCCGGTCAAGCGACCGGGCCGCCTCGATCGCCCGGCGGCTGATGTCCACGCCGTGGTAGTGCCGATACCGGCCCTGGGTCAGGGGAAGGTTGGCGCTGGTGCCGCAGCCGAGGTCGAGGATCGTCGGGCGCGGGGCCCACGTCTCGATCAGCGACAGCGGCATGGCCCCGTCGCCCGCGCCGTCCAGGTAGCCCCAGAAGCCCAGCGCGTACTGGGTGTCCCAGAGCGCCGCGTTCAGCCTCGTGCTGCGGCGCACCAGCGCCCGGACCGGGACTCCGACCAGCCGTGCCATCGTCCGCAGTGGCGCGATCGACATGGTGTCACCAACTCTCTGTCCGACTCAGCCTCGGACTCAGGTGACGGGCCGGTCAGCCGACCGGCGCCGCCCGCTCGACCGGGCCGACACGGCGCCGGTGCATGTACTGGGCCACCAGCAGTCCGCCGCCGCCGACCGCCACCTCGCTCAGCGCGCAGACCAGCCGGCTGACCAGCACCACCGGCGTCGCCACGGTCACCGGCAGCACGGTGGCCAGCCCGACCATGAGCACCGCCTCACGTACGCCCAGGCCGTCCGGGGCGACCATCACGACCAGGCCGGCGACGGTGGCCGCCGCGAAGCCGGCGACGCAGATCAGGTACGACCGCAGGGGCGGCGCGCCGGCAGCCACCGCGAGCAGCCACAGGTGGTGCCCGGAGACGAGCCAGGACAGCGACTGCGCGGTGATGGCCCGGCGGAGGCCGGCCGGGGACGCGGCGACCTGCGGGGGTGGTCGCCGCAGCAGCCGGGCCGACGCACCGAGCCCTCGGTTGAGCAGGTCCGGACGGGCGAAGAGCACGACCAGGGGGACCGTGGCGAGCAGCAGCCACCCGGCGGCACCCGACAGCAGCGCCGGCCCGGCCGCGAGCGCGACCGTCGTCCCGGTCATCGCGACCACCGCCCAGCTGAGCAGGAACACCCCGGCCAGCCGGACCGGACCCACCTCGATCTCCTTGCCCATCCGCAGCAGCAGCGGCAGGGCGACGAAGCGGCCCGGGACGAACTTGGCCAGGAACCCGACGAAGAAGATCCGGTACGCCGTCCACCGGTCGACCGCCGCCCCGAGGTCGACGAAGAGCGCCCGCCACGAGGCCAGCCCGAGCAGCAGCCCTGCCGAGTTGATCAGCAGGGCGGCGGCCAGCGCGGCGGTCACCCGGACGGGGTCGAGGCGGGCGGCGAGCGTCGCCACGGGCGTCCAGTCCTGGGCGCGCACGAACAGCACCAGACCGACGGTCAGAGCCACCACGAAGGCCGCGGTGAGGACATGGTTGGCCAGCCGCCACCAGCGGGCCCTCACCGCTGCGACACCGGGGCCACCCGACGGGCGCGGCCGGCACGGACCCGCCGCAGCAGCGCGCCGCACACCCCCAGCCCCATCCCGACGAACTCCGTCAGGTGCGTCAGCCACCGTAGCCCCAGGGCGTAGAGCAGGAACCACGGACCGCGGTGGCGCAGGGCGAATGCCAGCAGCTCCCGGTCGGCGACGACGAAGGCGGCGAGCGGGCCCAGCGCCAGCAGCGCCAGCCGCGGCGACACCAGGGCCAGCGACGCGGTGCCGACGGTCAGCGCGCTGGCCGCCATGCCCACCACGGAGGCGAGGTCGACCCGGTGCGGCGTCCGGCCCGCGCCGGCCGCGCTGGCCACCGGCCGCTCCCAGCGGGCCACGACCACGGCGTCGGCGTACGTCACCGCACGGCGGAACAGCTCCGACAGGTACGGCCACAGCCGGTCCACGTCGTCGTGGCGGCCGACGATCTCGTCGCTGACCCGGATCTCGTAGCGGCTCGGCAGGCGGGTGCCGAACTCCACGTCCTCGGCGTCGCGCAGCCGCTCGTCGAAGCCGCCGACCAGCTCGAAGACGGCCCTGGGCACGGCGGTCAGCGCAAACATGGTGGTCGCCGTCACCCCGGTGGCCCGGCGCCGCCAGAAGTGCTCGAACAGCGTCTTGTACGCCTCGACCGGCCCGTCGTCGTGCAGCGGGCGCAGGTCGTAGATGCCCTGCACCACGCCACAGTCGGGGTGCGCCCCGAGAGTGCGTACCGCGGCGGCCAGCGCGCCAGGCGCCAGCGCGATGTCGGAGTCGACGAAGAACAACACGTCGCCGGTGGCGCGGGCGGCGCCGGCGTTGCGGGCTGCCGAGACGCCCCGGTTGACCGGGAACGCCACCACCACGCAGGGGAACCCGGCTGCGATCCGCCGGGACCGGTCCGTGCTCGCGTCGTCGACGACGATCACCTCGGCCGGCGGCGGGCTCTGGGCGTACACCGCCGACAGGCACTCGTGCAGCGTCCGCTCCTTGTTGAAGTTGGGCACGACCACGGAGATCCTCACCGGATCCGGTCCTCGATGGCGTCGGCGCGGGTCACGGTCTCACCGTCCCTCTCCTGCGGTTGGTCGTGCCGGGGCGCGGCGGGCGCCGGCCCCGGTCGGGTCGGCGCCCGCCCGCGGCCCACCGGGACGCCGGGCCAGCACGCCCAACGCCACGAGCCCGGCCAGCACGTACGTGTTGCTGTGCAGCAGCTCCCAGCCCCGGAAGTGCAGGTCCTCGCCGCGCAGGCCGACGAGGATCCAGGCGGTGCTGGCCACGCAGAGCGTCCAGAGCAGCGCGGCGGCCAGCGCGGCGGCCCGGTCGGCCCGCGTCCGGGCCCGCGCCGCCAGCAGCACCAGCGCCGGTACGCACCAGACCCAGTGGTGGTGCCAGGAGACCGGCGAGACGAGCACACCCGTCGTCGCGCAGGCGAGCACCCCGCGCAGCTCGTCTCCGGCGCGGGCGCAGCGGGCCGCGACGACGATCCCCGCCACCGCCGTCAGCGCCGCCACCGGCAGCCAGACGGCACGCACGTCGGCGACGTCGCCGAGGCGCGCCAGCGCGCCGTGCAGCGACTGGTTCAGGACGGTGCGGGGATCGTCGGTGACCCGCGCGGTGTCGAGCAGGCCGCCGCCCCAGAACCGCGCCGAGTCGCTCGGCCGCCAGGCGAACCCCAGCCCGACGGTGGCGGCGAACCCGGCCAGTGCCACCCCCGCCGCGCGCCACCGGCCGGTGCAGAGCAGGTACGCCACGAAGATCAGCGGAGTGAGCTTGATCCCTGCGGCGATGCCGACGCCCAGGCCCCGCCAACGGTTCGCGGGGCCGGAGGTGAGGTCCAGCAGCACGATGAGCATGAGGAACAGGCCCACCTGGCCGACCTGGAGGTGACCGGCCACCGGGAACATCGGCAGCGCCGCGACGGTGCCCGCCAGCACCGCGCCGGGGCGTACCGGCGGGCCCGCGCCGGCGGCGCGCAGCGCCACGCGCACCACCGCGGACAACGCGACGACCGAGGCCATCGTCCAGAGCCCGACGCCGACGACGGTGTCGACGTACGCCAGCGGTTGCAGCAGCAGCGCGGCGAAGGGCGGGTACGTGAAGCCCAGCGCGATGCCGTCCGCGCCCCGGTGGGCGACGTCGTAGAGCTGCCCGTCGCCGCCGGCGGCCAGCGCGCCCGTCCGGTAGGCCGCGAGGTCGCCCCAGAACCGGCCGGTTGCCCGATACACGACGACCGCGGCGGCGGCCACCAGCACCGGGAGCAGCAGCAGGGCGGTGGCCGGAAGCGCCGGGCCGGGGTGACGTCGCGGCCGAGGGCCGGGGACTGGTGCCGACGAAAGGGTCATCACCGATCTCCCCCTTCAGGCGTCGGCGGGAGAACGGTAGCAATCGATGACTGAACGCATCCTGTAACTGGTCTGGATTACCCACCGTCCACAGCGGCCGGATCGACACCGGCCGTCGCGCCGTACAAGACTGTCGCGACAGGTCCGTACGCGTGTGCGTGGCGGGGGAAGTCCGGCGCTGGCCCGCAACGGCAGGCCGTCGAGGTGCAGGCACTTCGACGACGACCCCGAAATCCGCCGCGCGCGATCCCGCGGGACCTCTGCGGTCGCCGCGTATGGCGGCCAGGACGTGCGCCGATCTCCGCATGATGCGGCAGCGGCTTGTTTGATACATCTGAATCAGATTTTTTCAGTAACCGTCAAAATGACACACGCCTATGCATGCATCAATCGGAAGGGTCCCTCTGTGGCTGCCATTCGCTGTAGAGTCCGGCAAACCAACCAGGCAATGGACCGGCATTGGCGACGCATTGCCCCAAGGAGAAGAGGAGCTTGGTCAATGGAATATCCGCGCAGAGTGACACCCGTTGCCACCCGTCGACCCGGGCGTGCCGCCGTGTCGCTCGTCGCCGCCACGCTGGCTGCCGCCATATTCACTCAACCAGCGGCCTCGGCCGCCGATCCAGGACGGACTGCGGGTGCCGTCGGCGAGATCCTCGGTGCCGGCCGGGCGACCGCGGTGCCGGGCGAATACATTGTGGTGTTCAAGGACGGCGCGGTCGCGGGCTCGGCGGGTAGCCGGAAGTCCACCGTGTCCGGCGCAGCCCAGGCACTGGCCAGTCGATTCGGCACCATGCCGAACCAGGTGTGGAGCGACGCCCTCAACGGCTTCTCGGTGCGGACCTCCGAGGCGGTCGCCCGGCGGCTCGCCGCCGATCCGGCGGTGGCCTACGTGGAGCAGGACCAGGCCGTCAAGGTGCCCGAGGTGGCTGCGGTACAGCCGACCACCGCCCAGCCGAACGCACCCTGGAACCTGGACCGGATCGATGCTCCGGTCGGGCTCGACACCACCTACAACTTCGTGCACCAGGGCACCGGGGTCCGGGTCTACGTCATCGGTCCCGGAATCCGCACCACCCACCAGGAGTTCGGCGGTCGGGCCCGCCACGGCTATGCCGCCAGCTGCTTCAAGACCCTCGGCACGCATGTGGCCGGCATCATCGGTGGAACGACGTACGGGGTCGCCAAGAACGTCGAGTTGGTCTCGGTCGGCCTACCCAGTTGCAACGGCACGCTCAGCGCGTTGATCGGCGCCGTCGACTGGGTGGTCGCCGACAACAGCCCCTGGGATCCGCCCGCCGTCGGGGACTTCGTGCTGGCCGGCGGTATGAGCACCGCGCTGAACACGGCGGTCGCCAATGCTGTCGACGACGGCATCGTCATAACGACACCGGCTGGCGACGTAAACCAGAACGCCTGCAATGACTCGCCTGGTTCGGTGCCCACCGTCATCACCGTCGCGTCCATCCAGTCCGACGACGCCCGACCTTCCTACTCCAACTTCGGTCCCTGCGTCGACCTTTTCGCCCCCGGCGTGGACGTCGTGTCGGCCTCGCCTGACTCGGACACCGCAGTCAAGTCCATCAGCCTCACCCTCCAAGCGTCGGCGCATGCGGCGGGGATGGCCGCCCGGGTGCTGAGCAAGAATCCGACCTGGACCCCGGCGCAGGTGCACGCGTTTCTGGTCGAGAGCGCGACCCCGGGCGTGGTGACCAATCCTGGCAGCGGTTCGCCGAACCGTCTGCTCTACGGTTCACCAATGCTCTGACCGGCGTACGGATGTTCCTCCTTACAACTCCTGACGACAATGTCGGGCATGCCCTCGGGACGTGCGGATCGTTCTTTCCGAATGTGAGGAGGGTGAGCACGCCGTGGATCGTTTCCGACGAACTCTGGGCCGAGATCGCACTGCGGGCCGATGGCCGTCTCGCGACAGCGACGACTGCGGCTGGTCCTCAGGGGCAGTGCCGCCAGGCGGTGGTGAACAGGTCCGGTTCGCCGAAATTCCCCGACTTGAGCAACAAGGCGAGCGTGGGGCTGCCCTCGGAGACCATCCACGGCAGGCCCGGGCCGGCCGTCGGTCCCACCCGCAGTGTGCCGAGCTTGAGTGCCCGGACCACCGCTCCCGACGTCTCGCCGCCGGCCACCAACAGGCGGCGGACCCCGAGGGTGTCCACCGCGTGACGGGCGATCTGTGCGGTCGCCGCCTCCAGTAGTGCGGCGGCTCGTCCCGGGCCGAGCCGGGATTCGTACCGCGCGACGTGCTCCGGACCAGACGAGGAGGTGACCAGAACGGCTCCGCTCGTGTTCCGGTATGCCCCGGCCACCGCGGCGGCCACGGCGTTGACCGTCTCGGCGAAGCCGATGTCAAGGTCGACCGGGGACAGCGTCACCCGGGGCCCAGGGAACTCATTCACCTGTTCACGGGTCCGCTCGGAACAGCTGCCAGAGAGGATCAGCTGCCGGCCCTCCGGCACCACCGGTACGGTCCGCGCGGGGATGATCACGCCGCTCCGACAGACTCCGGCCGTCGAAGTCCGCGTCGCCGTGCCGGATGTCCGTGCCAGCGCAGCCGCCAACCCGGCGGCACCGCCCGCCAGCACCCCGTTCGGCATTGCCAGCAGAGCGATGGCCAGCGTGTCCAGATCCCGGTCGGCGAGGGAGTCGACGATCACGTGTCGGGCGCCGTTCCAGCGCGCGGCCTCAACCGCCGCGGTGACGGCGGCCGGGCCAGCGGCGACCGTGGTCTGGTCGACGAGCGCGACCCCACCCTCGGCCTGGCGGGAGAGCACCCGCACGAGGTCGGGGTCGCGCATCGGGGTGAGCGGGTGATCCCGCAGCGGCGACTCGGAGAGCAGTCGCCGGCCGACGAAGAGGTGCCCCTGGTAGACCGTGCGGCCCACCCGAGGCGTGGCCGGCGTGCCCACCGCGACGGCGTCGCCGATGAGGTCGACCAGGGCGTCCGCCACCGGGCCGATGTTGCCCGCGTCGGTGGAGTCGAACGTCGAGCAGTATTTCTGGTAGAGGGTGGTGCAGCCGGCGTCGAGCAGCCACCGCGCCGCGGCGAGTGACTCCGCGACGGCCTGGTCGCGCGGTGCGGTCCGGGACTTCAGCGCCACGACCACGCAGTCGCTGGCGGGCGGCGGCGCCGTGGGGCGGCCCACCACCACGACCGCCGACCCACCCGCCTCGCTCACCGCGTCCGCGAGGTCGCAGGCCCCCGTGAGGTCGTCGGCCACGGCACCGAGCCAGGGCCCGGTCACGGTCCGGCCAGCCGGGTGGCGCTCGCCGTTGGCCGGATCGCCGGGACGGCCGTCCCGGCGTCCAGCGGCGCGACCACCACCTCCCGGCAGGTCGCCCGCAGCAGCGCGAGCTGGTCGGCATCCGTCCCCGCGTCGACGACGACCGTGTCGACCGCCGCCAGGTCCAGGAACCGCATCGGGGCGTGCGCCGCCAGCTTGCCATGGTCGAGCAGCAGGACCACCCGGCGGGCGATGCGGGCCATCGCCCGCTTGATCTCGGCGTCCGCGGCGTTGGCGGAGTAGACCCCCGTCGGTCCGGCGGCCGTCGCGGAGAGCACGGCCACGTCCACCGCCAGGTCCTCCAGGCCGGCACGGGTGATCGGCCCGGTGAAGGAGCGGGTCGCGCGGTGGTAGGCGCCGCCGAGGGAGATCAGCTCGAGGTCCTCGCGCCCGGTGCACGCCAGGATCACCGGTATCGAGTGGGTGACGACGGTGAGGCCACCGGGCAGCCGGGCCGCGAGGGCCGCGACCGTGGTGCCGGCGTCGAGGGCCACCACCGCGCCCGCCGGTACGAGCGGCACGGCGGCCCGGCCGACCGCTTCCTTCTCCGCCGTCGCGGCATCCCTGCGCTGCTCGAACGGGACGCCGTACGCCGGCACGGGGGCGCTCGCGCCACCGGCGACCCGGTTCACCAACCCCTGGGCGGCCAGCTGCCGCAGGTCACGTCGGATGGTCATCTCCGACACGCCCAGCTCGGCCGCGGCGTCGGTCGAGGAGACGTAGCCGGCCTCGGCAGCCCGTCGCAGGAGTTCGCGACGCCGCTCGGGAGCCTGCGTGTAGCGCACCGGTCCATCCAAGAGCGACCTCATCCGTTTGTCAATCGCCGAACATCGACCTTGACCCGTTCGTTCGGAACCGAACAGAATGGCCCCGTGAATGGCGCCACGCGTCCTACCGACACGGCCGAGGCCGACCCGCCGGAGGCGCCGCGTGGCGGCCCCTCGGACGGTGCCTGCCTGAGCGTGGGCATCGACGTGGGGACCACCAACACCAAGGTGGCCCTCGTGGCGATCGACGGCTCCGCCGTCCGGGTACGCGCCGTCGCCACCGCCCCCACTCCTCCGCCCGACTCCCTGCGGCGCGTGCTGGTCGGCCTGCTCCGCCAGGTGCTGCACGGGTCGCCGGCGCCGGACGCCGTGGGCATCGCCTCGATGGCCGAGACCGGCGTGCCGCTCGACGCCACCGGAACGCCAATCGGTTCCTGGCTGCGCTGGGACGGCCACCGGGCCGGGACCGAGGCCGACGAGCTGTCCCGCCGGCTCGGCTGGGCGCACCTCGTCGCGGCGACGGGGGTACGACCCAGCGCCAAGGTTCCGCTGGCCACCTGGGCGTGGCTGCGGGCCAACCGGCCGGACGAGTGGCGGGCCATGGCGTCCTGGGCGGGCGCGGCGGACCTCGTCTGCCTGCTGCTCACCGGCCACCTGACGACCGACCACACGCTGGCCGGGCGGACCATGGCGTACCGGCTGCCCCGACCCGGTCAGCCGGTGCCGGAGGCCTTCGACACCGACCTGCTGGCGGAGGTGGGCCTGCGACCGGAGCAGCTGCCGACCGTCGTGCCGCCGGACACGTCCGCCGCCACCGTCCGGGAATCGGCCTTCGTGGACGCCGGGCTGCGGGCCGGGACACCGGTGGTGGTGGCGGGCCACGACCACGCCGTCGGCGCGTACGCCTGCGGGGTGCGGGAGCCGGGCGACGTGGCGAACTCGCTCGGTACGGCCGAGGCGGTGCTCTCCGTCGTCGCCGGCTGTCCTGACCCGGTGGCCGTGGCCCGGGCCGGCATGAGCACGGTCGTCCCGGTGGCCGGCCGGCACCGGGCGATCCTCGCCGGCTCGTCGAGCGCCGGAGCCACCATCGCCTGGTGGCTGGCCCACGAGTCGGGCGGCGTCCCGGCTGCCGAGCTGTCCGCCCAGGTGCTCGGCCGCGGCGACCGGCCCACCGACGTGATCGTCCTGCCGTACCTGTCCGGGCGGCAGGCCCCGGCGCCCGACCCGCGGGCCCGGCTGCGGATCCTCGGGCGGCGCCCCACGCACACACCGGCCGAGCTGGCCCGCGCGATGTTCGAAGGGCTGTGCCTGCAGACCCGGTGGATGCTGCACGAGCAGGCCCGGCTCGCCGGCGGGCCCGCCGACGCAGCGGTGACCCTCTTGGGTGGGGCCGGCGCGGCCAACCCCGCGTGGGTCCGGGTCAAGGCCCACGTCCTCCCCGCCGAGCTGCGGGTGGTGCCGGCGGCGCAGCCGGTGGCCGCGGGCGCGGCGATCGTCGCCGCCGTCCGGGCGCACCGGACCGGGCCGGGGGCCCCCGCGCTGGCCCGGCAGCCAGGACCGGCGGTCACGGGCGCCGGACGGGACTACGACGAGCCGTTCGCCAGGTTCGTGACGGCCGCGACCGATGCCGAGGCGGCTGACGACGATTCGCGAGGAGAAGAGGTCAGATGACGGGATCGGGAAGCGCGGCGCCCACCCTGGACGCCATCGCGCGGCCGGCGGGCGGGTTCGCGATGGTGGCGATGGACCAGAGGGAGAGCCTGCGCACGATGTTCGCCGAGGCGGGCGCCGGCCGGCCGGACCACGACGGGATGGTCGCCTTCAAGACCGCGGTGGCCCGCGCGCTCGGCCCGCTGGCCTCCGGCTTCCTCATCGACCGGACGACCGGCCTCGATGAGATCCGCCGCGACGGGCTGCTGCCCGCCGGGTGCGGGCTGATCCTCGCCGCCGACGCCCTCGACCAGGAGCCCGGCCAACCGGTCGAGGACACCCGGCTCGACGAGGTGGTCGCCGCGCCGGGGTTCGACCTCACCGGCGTACGGGCGATCAAGCTGTTGCTGCTCTGGCGCCGCGACGCGCACCGCGAGCAGCGCGTCGAACTGGCCCGGCGGTTCATCGGCCTGGCGGCGGAGCGCGACGTGCTCTCGGTGCTGGAGCCGGTGGTCCGGGCCACCCCCGAGGAACTGTCCGGCGGCCGGTGGGACCAGGACGCGTCGATCCTCGAGGCGGCCCGGGAACTCTCCCCGCTGCGTCCCAGCCTCTACAAGGCGCAGGTGCCGCGGCAGGGCCGGGGCACGACGGACGAGCTCCGGCGGGCATGCGAGGACCTCGGCTCCGCCGTGACCGGCCCCTGGGTGGTGCTGTCCCAGGGCGTTCACCGCGACGACTTCCTTGACGCGGTACGGGCCGCGTGCCAGGGCGGTGCCAGCGGCTTCCTCGCCGGCCGGGCGCTGTGGAGCGACGTGGTGGGCCGCCCCGACGTGGACCGGGCACTGGCCGAGATATCTGTGCCCCGCCTCGAACGGCTCGTCGAGGTGGTCGACCGGGAGGCGACGCCGTGGCGGAAGGCGTGACCGCCGGCCCGGGCACGGTCGGCCTGTTGCACACCGTTCCCGCGCTGGCCGCGACGTTCGACGACCTGCTGCGCGCCTCGACCGCGACGCCCCGCCGGATCCACGTCGCCGACGCCTGGCTGCTGGACACCGCACGCCGCGAGGGCGTCACGCCGGCCGTCCGGGACACCGTGCTCGCGCACCTGCGCCACCTGGAGTCGGTCGGGGTCGACGCCGTCCTGGTCACCTGCTCCTCCATCGGCGAGGCGGCGGAGGCGGCGGCCGGGCTGGTGCGCGTTCCGGTCGTACGGGTGGACGCGGCGATGGCCGACGAGGCGGTCGCCGTCGCCGCCGCCCCCGGGGCACGTGGACGCGTCCGCGTGCTCGCCACCCTTCCGTCCACGCTCGGGCCGACCGGACGGCTCGTCGAGCGGGCGACCCGCGGCGCCGGCCGGCCCGTGGAGGTGACCGCTGAACTGGTGGCGGACGCCGCCGAGGCGCAGGATCGCGGCGACCGGGAACGCGTGGACAGCCTCGTCGCGGCGGCCGTCGTCCACGCCGCGGCCGGCGCGGACGTGATCGTGCTGGCCCAGGCATCCATGGCCCGCGCCGCCGCGCTGGCCGACGTCGCGGTACCGGTGCTCAGCTCGCCGCACGGCGGCGTGGCCGCGCTGTTGCGTGTCCTGTCCGACCGGCCGGACTGATCCGGCAGCACCTTCGAGGAAGTGGCCGATGACGACACACCGCTTCCCGCCCGGCTTCCTCTGGGGCGCGGCGACCTCCGCGTACCAGATCGAGGGCAGCCTCGACGCCGACGGGCGGGGGCCCTCGGTGTGGGACACCTTCGCCGCGCGCCCGGGCACCATCGAGGGCGGCGGCGACGGCTCGCGGGCCTGCGACTCGTACCGACGGTGGGACCGCGACGTGGAGCTGGTCGCCGGGCTCGGCCTGGGCGCGTACCGGTTCTCGGTCTCCTGGTCCCGGATCCTGCCGCAGGGTCGCGGCCGGGTCGAGCCGCGCGGCCTGGACCACTACGAGCGGTTCGTCGACGCGCTGCTCGCCCGCGACGTGACGCCGGTCCTCACGCTCAACCACTGGGACATGCCGGAGGCGCTGATGGCCGACGGCGGCTGGGTGGGCCGCTCCAGTGTGGACGCGTTCACCGAGTTCGCGGCGGCGGTGGCCGACCGGCTCGGCGACCGGGTGCACTGGTGGATCACCCAGAACGAGCCGTGGATCATCGCGCTGCTGGGCTACCAGCTCGGCCTGCACGCCCCCGGCGTCCGGGACCTGCGCGCGTCGGTCGCGGCCGGTCACCACGTCCTGCTCGGGCACGGCGCGGGCGCCGACGTGATCCACGCCCGCACGCCACAGGCGCGGGTCGGCTGCGCGCTGAGTCTGTTCCCGTGCGACCCGGCCAGCGACGACCCGGCCGACCTCGCCGCCGCCCGGGGCTCGGACGGCTACGTGAACCGGTGGTACCTCGACCCGCTGCTCGGCGACGGCTACCCGGCGGACATGTGGGCGCACTACGAACGGGCCCTGGGTGGCGGCCTCGACGACATCATCCGGCCAGGCGACGCCGAGCTGATCGGTGGCCGCAGTGACTTCCTGGGCGTCAACTACTACACCCGCCGGGTCATGGCCGCGGCGCAGCCGGGCCCCGGGCGTCCCTTCCCGTGGCGGGTGGTGGGGCCCTCCGGTGACGTGACCCGCACCGACGAGGGCTGGGAGGTGGCCCCGGACAGCCTGCGCAACCTGCTGATCCGGTTGCACCACGACCACCCCGGGGTCCCTCTGATGATCACGGAGAACGGAGCGGTGTACGGCGACACCCCCACCCACGACGGACTGGTGCACGACCAGCGGCGCATCGACTTCCTGCTCGGCCACCTGCGGGCGGTGCGTGCGGCCGTCGACGCGGGCGCGGAGGTGGTGGGCTACCTGCACTGGTCGCTGCTGGACAACTTCGAGTGGGCGCTGGGCTACCGCCCCCGGTTCGGCCTGGTGCACGTGGACTACCCCTCCGGCCGGCTGACCGTGAAGGACTCCGGCAGGGTGTACGCCCGCATCGCCGCCACCGGCCAGCTTCCCGACACCCGCCCCACCGTGCCGCCGTTCGGCTGACATCGAAGGAGAACTCCCATCAAGCTCACCTCTGGGCCCGGCACCCACACCGTCACGGCTGCCGGCTACGTGTTGCAGGTACGCGCGCCGCAGCGGCTCGCCGTCCTGGCCGACGCGGACGGCCGGATCTGGTCCCGGCTGAGCCTGCTGGCCTCGGTGGACCGGGTCGACCTGGCGGACGAGTCGTACGACTTCGACGAGCCGGTGGTCTCCGCCGGGCGGTACGACGGCGAGGACGTCGTCGAGGTGGAACTGGCCTGCCGGAGCACCGCGTGGACGGCCAAGTCGGTCCGGCTCCGCTGCTTCGCCGACCGGATCGAGGCGTCGGTCAGCGTCACCGGCTCCGGCACGCTCGGCGACGTCCGGCTGCTGGGCGGCCGGGCGGTCCTGCCGAGCGGGGCGTGCGGCACCTTCCGTTCCTCGACCGACTTCGCCTCGGTGTTCAACCCCACCCCCACCGAGCCGGTCCAGGTGGTGCGGCCGGCCTCCACCGCCGCCGCCCTCGGGGTCGTCGGTGACGCCTCGGCCGGACGGCTGCACGCCGTCTTCTCCCCGCCGCCGCTGTTGCTGGCGTTCGGGAGGGAGACCGCCCGGCACGCCACCCACGTCCCCGACGGTGGCTGGCTCACCGCGGGAGTGCTGGGCCACGTCGCCGACCTGCGCTTCACCGAGTTGAGGTACGTCCCGCTGGACGGCGGTTTCCTGCTGGAGCTCGACTACGACGGGCACACGTGCGTCGACGGGTCGTTCGAGAGCCCCACCGTCGTGCTCCGGCCGGCGGCCGACCCGTGGCAGGGCCTGGCGACGTACCGGGCGGACCTGGTGGAGCGCGGCTTCGCGCCCGCCGCCGCGGCCATGCCCCGGGCCGGCTGGTGGACCGAGCCGATCTTCTGCGGCTGGGGCGCGCAGTGCGCCGCCGCGCCCATCCCGGGCCAGCCCATGTCGTACCCGTACCACCTGTCGGAGCTCGGGCCGGCGCTGGTGCCCGACGGCCTGCCGGTCGCCTTCGACCTGGCCCGTCAGGACCGCTACGACGGCTGGCTCGGCCGGCTCGCGGAACACGGCGTCGTCCCGGGCACGGTGGTGATCGACGACCGCTGGCAGCTGGCGTACGGCACGGCCGAGCCGGACCCGGCCCGCTGGCCCGACCTGCGGTCCTGGATCGACCAGCGGCACGCCGCCGGCCAGCGGGTGCTGCTGTGGTGGAAGGCGTGGGACCCGACCGGCCTGCCGGCGGCGGAGTGCGTGACCGACCCGGGCGGGCGGCCGGTCGCCGTCGACCCGGGCAGCCCCGCGTACCTCGACCGGCTGGCCGCGATCGTGACCGGGCTGCTCGGTCCGGACGGCCTGAACGCGGACGGCTTCAAGATCGACTTTACCCAGCGCGCGCCGACCGGTCGGGGGTTGCGGCGACCGGGAGCCCCGGCCGACGCCCCGTGGGGGATCGCCGCGCTGCACCGGATGCTGGAGACGCTGTACCGGGCAGCGAAGGCGGTCAAGCCGGACGCTCTCGTCGTCACCCACACGCCGCATCCCGGCTTCGGCGACGTCTGCGACATGATCCGGCTCAACGACATCCTCGAACGCGACCCCGTCGGCGGGGTCGTCCCGGCCGTCGACCAGCTCGCCTTCCGGCACGCCGTGGTCGCGGCGACGATGCCCGACCATCTCGTCGACACCGACCAGTGGCCGATCGCGGACCGGGCGGAGTGGCGCGCGTACGTCGAGGCGCAGCGCCGGCTCGGCGTGCCGGCCCTCTACTACGCCGAACGCGTCGACCGCTCCGCCGAGGAGCTGACCGGGGACGACCTCGCCCTGGTGGCCCGCACCTGGCGGGACTACCGGGCCGGGCGGGAAGCGGCCGGCGGCGCTCCGGCGGCGACCGCCCGCCGACCACTGGAGGTCGGATGAGCACGCCGGCCGAGGTGGTCGTGTACGCCGCCACCTCGGCCGGCGTGTGCGCGGCCGTCGCGGCCGCGGACGCGGGCGCCGACGTCGTCGCCCTCGGCTCGTACCACCTGGACGTCCGGGAGGTGCAGCGGACCTGGCGGTGGGTGCCCGAGCATCCCCGGCCGGTGGCCATGGTGTTCACCGAGGGTTAGCTGTCGGTGCCCGCGCCGCCGTACCCGATCCCGTACCGCGCGCGGGTCCCCCGCTACGCCGACTGCCTGAACCTCATCGTCCCGGTCTGCGTCTCCGCCTCGCACGTGGCGTTCTCGTCGATCCGGATGGAGGTGCAGTACCAGATGCTGGGGCACGTCGCCGGGTTGGCCGCAACGCTCGCGCTGCGCGACGGCCGACCCGTGCAGTCGGTGGACACCCGGCTGCTACAGCGACACCTCCGGGACGCGGGGCAGGTCCTCGGGCTGTGACGTCCCGCGCTGCCGGTTGGCTGCCGGGCCCGTCGTGACCGCGTCCGGCCGCTCCCCCGCGGCGGGCGCGGGACGGCCCCGGGCCGCGCAGGCGTCCAGCGCGGCCACGACCAGCGTCCTGCCCTCGGCGGTCATCAGCCACGGCGCCAGGCCGTCGGCGCCCAGGAACACGCCGACCCGCGGCGCGGGCGCGACGGTCCCGTCCGCCAGTCGGGCACCTCGCGGGTAGCGGAACAGGGCCGGGCGGTTCTCGTCCAGGACCAGCGCCACGACCTGCGCGTCCGGCCCGACCTCGGCGACCGTCAGCTTGGCCGGTCCCCGGTAGACCGACACCACGTCGTCGAGCCCGGCGGCGGCGGGGTCGGCCGGGTCCACGATCCGCACCCGGTCGCGGGCGAGCAGCACCTCGCTGTGCCGGGCGAGCCCGAGCGGGACGAGGCCGTGCCAGGCCAGCAGCGGTGCGCCGGCGTGGGCGACCGCCTCGATCGCCGGTCCGTCGGCGCCCCGGGTGACGACGACGAGCGCCGCCGCCGCGACCTCGTCGGGGCCCGGCGCGTGCTGCCGGCACACCGCGTACCCCCGCCCGCCGAGCAGCGCGGCGACGGCCTCGTCCCCGGCGGTGCGGCGCTCGCCGGTGACCAGCAGCGCCACCGGCCGACCATCGGCGCGAGCGGCCGCGTCCCGCTCCGCCGGTCCGGCCGGTCCCAAATCCTCCTGGCCGGTGCGGTCCAACACCTCCCGCACGAACGGCGGGATGACCGCGCGCAGGACGTCGGCGTAGTGGCTCTCGGCCCGCGCGAGGGCCCGCCGGGTCTCCTCGACCGCGTCGGCGGTCGCGGTGTCCAGCAGGCGGGCGGCCGCCAGTCCGGCCGCTGCCATGTCGGCGCCCGCGACGAGCCACGGTCGCAGGGCCGCCACCAGGAGCTCCGGCTCGGCCGCCGCGCGGCACGCCCGGGCCAGCACGGTGAGACGCCCGGTCAGCACCCCGGCGGCGCCCGGCCGCCCGGCGAGGGTGTCGGCCACCGCGCGGGCCAGTTCGGCGTCCGGTTCGGCGCTCGGCGGCCAGGAGCCGCACGCTCCGACCAGCGGCGCCAGGTGCTCCGCTCCGGCCCCGGCCACCGCCTCCAACGCCCGCCGACCCGACGCCGCCGGGTCGTAACGGTCCGGGTCGCGGGCCCAGTCGGCCACCGACATCAACGGGATCCGCGACGGCACGGCCTGGATCATCGGGTTGGCGAGCACCCCGGCCAGCGGCGAGCCGGCCAGCTCGGTGGTGCGCCCGGTGAGCGGCCCGAGGAAGAGCCGGCTCGGCTCGAAGTCGTTGACCGGGAAGTTGTCCCACAGCATCAGGCGGCGGCGGTAGCTGGCGGCGGCCCTGTCGATGTCCGACCGGCTCACCTCGCCCACCACGATGTCGTGCCCGGTCCAGGCCACCACGACGTCCGCCGGGGCGGTGGCGGCGAACCGCCGTCGGTACGCGGTCTCCTCGACCCCGGCGTAGTCCGTGGGGCAGACCAGCAGCGGCTCCCGGATGCCACGGGGCGTGAGGAACTCCGCCACGAACCGGGTGCACGTCTCGCCGTGCGCGGCGCCGGCCGCCCCGGCGCCGGGCCACCGGTCCACTTCCTCGGGCCGGGTCAGTTCGGCCGGCACGTCGTCGAAGAACAGGGCGAACGAGTCCACCCCGGCGTCGTGCAACTGGGCGGCCTTCGCGGCGAGCGCCTGGTAGTCCACCTCCTCGGCGAAGCGCATGGACAGGCCGGGGCTGATCGCGTACGTGAAGCGGATGCCCAGCGTACGGGCGGTCTCCGCCAGCTCGGCGAGCCGGGCGAGGTCGGGTGCCGGGTACCGGTGCCGCCAGCGGGCCCGGTGGTAGGGGTCGTTCTTCGGGGCGTAGACGTACGCGTTCAGGCCGACGCGGGCGGAGAACTCCAGGTGCGCCATGCGCTCGGCGTGCGACCAGGGCGGGCCGTAGAAGCCCTCGACGGTGCCGCGGGTGGACAGGACGGGGGGTGGTTGACCAGCCGGGGAGGGGATGGGAGCCGACATTCTGGGAACGTTATCAGTAGGTCCTTCCCTTATGAACCAACGCTTCTGGTGGTGCGAATATTGAATCTTCCCCAGGGCCTATGGGATCGATACCATGCCGCACATGACCGCGTCGCGCGTATCGGAGATTGCGCCCGGCATCTTCCGGGTAAGGGACATCTGCAACGTCTACGTGGTGCGCTCGCCGGAAGGGTCGGAGGGACCGGACGGCGTGACCGGCCGGGACGGCACCTCGGCCCCACGCACCGCCTTCGCCATCGACTTCGGCTCCGGTCTCGCGCTGGATCACCTGGCCGAGATGGGGATCGACCGGATCACCGACGTCCTGATGACCCACCATCACCGCGACCAGGGGCAGGGCCTGCCACTGGCGGTGGCCGCGGGCATCCGGATCCACGTGCCGCCGGTCGAGCGGGACCTGTTCGCCGACGTGGAGGGGATGTGGCAGGCGCGCACCCTCCACAACGACTACAACCTGCGGCAGGACAGGTTCTCGCTGTTGGAGTCGGTACCGGTGCACGACGTGGTGCCCGAGTACCGGCGCCGCACGTACGCCGGAACCACCGTCGAGGTGGTGCCCACGCCCGGACACACCACCGGGTCGGTGACCTACCTCGTCGAGCGCGACGGCCGTCGCCTCGCGTTCACCGGCGACCTGCTCTACGCCCCCGGAAAGGTCTGGTCGCTGGCCGCCACGCAGTGGTCGTACACCGACAACGAGGGCCCTGCGATGACGGTGCTGAGCTGCTACCAGCTCATGGAGCGCGACCTCGACCTGCTGCTGCCCTCGCATGGCGAGCCGATGGACGATCCCGAGGCGGCCCTGGGCCTGCTCGCCACCCGGATGGGCCAGTACGTCGACTCGCGCCGTCCGTACCCCTGGGACCTGCGGGACCGCCTGGACAACCCGTTCACCGCGCTCACCGAGCACCTGCTGCTGAACCGGACCAGCAACTCGTGCAGCTACGTCCTGCTGTCGGAGACGGGCGCGGCACTCGTGATCGACTACGGCTACGACATGACCACCGGCCTGCCCTCGGGCACCGACCGGGCGTCGCGCCGCCCCTGGCTGGCCTCCCTGCCAGCGCTGCGGCGCAACCACGGTGTCACGTCGATCGAGGTGGCCCTGCCGACCCACTACCACGACGACCACGTGGCCGGGATGAACCTGTTGCGGGACGTGGCGGGCACCGAGATCTGGGCGCCGGAGAACGTGGCCGGGATCCTCGAGGCGCCCATGGTCCAGGACCTGCCGTGCGTCTGGTACGACCCGATCCCGGTGGACCGGCGGCTCCCGCTGGGTGCGAGCTTCACCTGGCACGAGTACGAGATCATGGTCCACGAACTGCCCGGCCACACCCTCTACGCGGCGGCGTACGAGTTCGTGGTGGACGGGGTGACCGTGCTGGTGACCAGCGACCAGCAGGTCGGCTCGGGAGTGCGGGGCGGCCCCCGGGAGGTGCTGAACTACCAGTACCGCAACCGCTTCCGCATCGGCGACTACCAGGCAAGCGCCGCCCTGTTCCGTCGGGTCGGCCCGGGGCTGATGGTCTCCGGGCACTGGGCGCCGCGCTGGGTCACCGACGACTACCTGGAGCTGTTGACCGAGGCGGGCGACGAACTCGTCCGGATCCACCAGGACCTGCTGCCGCTGGACCAGGGCGAGGTGGTCGCGGACGGCGTACTCGCCCGAATTGCGCCGTACTACTCGCGGGCGCAGACTGGCACGGTCGCCCGCTTCGTCGTCAGCGTGAGCAACCCACGCCCCTCCGTCGAGAAAGCCGTGGTATGTCTTGTGCTGCCGGTAGGCTGGGTCGCTGTGCCGGACGTCGCGGCGATCTCGTTGCCCCCGCTCGGGCGGGGAGAGATAGAGGTCGAGGTGACGATGACAGGGCCGGCGCGACGACGGGCCCGGATGGCCGCCGATGTGAGCATCGGCGATCTCCACCTGGGCCAGCACGCGGAGGCACTGGTGGACGTGACAGAAGCTGGGTCGACGTGACGGAAGCGGGACGGGTGGCCGAATGAAGAGTGGGCTGACAGTGCCCGACGGGTTTCCTCCGGCACGTCGGCCTACCATCAGGGAGGTCGCCGAGACGGCGGGGGTGTCCCGGTCGACCGCCTCCCGCGCGTTGACCGGGCGCGGTTACGTCGCACCGGCCGTGCGGGATCGGGTCCGGGAGGTCGCCGGCAGGCTCGGCTATGTGGCCGACGCGACCGCCCGGCACCTGCGGCAGCAGGCCAGCCAGTCGATCGGTGTGCTGGTGTCGGATCTGAACAACCCGTTCTACGCCGGCCTCGCGGCAGGCATCGGCCAGCAGGCCCGCAAGCGGCAGTACACGATGATGCTGGCCGACGACGGCGGCTCCCCGGAGGTCGAGGCGGAGGCGGCCGAGGCGTTCGTGGCCCTGCGGGTGGCCGGGGTCATCGTCACTCCCGTGTCGGCAGAGATCAGCACCTACCTGGCGCGGCAGCGGATCCCGGTGGTGGAGGTGGACCGCCAGTTCTCGCTGGGCGCCTGCGACGCCGTCATGGTCGACAACGGCAGCGCCGCCCGGCAGGTCACCTCGCAACTGCTGGAACTCGGCCACCGGCGCATCGCGATGGTGATCGACGAGATGCACTGGACCACCGGCCGGGACCGCCTCGCCGGCTACCGGGCGGCGTTCGCGGCGGCCGGCGTGCCGTTCGACGACTCGCTGGTGGTCAGTGCCGGATGGGACGTGGACGCCGCCCGGATCGAGGCGCACAAGCTGCTCAGCCGGCCGGAGCCGCCGACCGCCGTATTCGCCGCCAACAACGTCCTGGCCGAGGCCGTGTGGCGGGCCGCGACCGAACTCAACCTCACCATCCCCGACCAGCTCAGCCTTGTGTCGTTCGACGACGTCTCCTGGATGAGCCTGGTCCAACCCGGCGTGACCGCCGTGGCGCAGGATCCGGTTGCCCTCGGCGAGGCCGCCGTCTCCCAACTCTTCGAGCGCATCCAGTCGCCGCAGGCGCCCGTGCGCACCGTGCTGCTCTCGGCCACGATCACCTCCCGCGGCTCGACGGCCCCGCCCCGCACGCGCTGACCGACCGCAGCGACGCGCTGGCCCGACCGCACCGGCGCGCACGGCCGCTCCGGTCCCCCCCGGACTGGGCGGCGGAGACGCGCCGCCGCACCCCGCCACGCGCCGCAGCACCACCCGGTTGCCCTCCCTTGACGATGTCCGGGCTCACTCATAGGCTCTGCCTGGGATCGATCCCATAGACCGCCGGCCTTCCGACGGCCGCCCCGGGGGACCCCGCGGGCATCCCGCTGCGCCACCCCCCGGGGCGGACCGAGAGGACTCCCATGACCGACCCTGACCCGTTCGCCTTGGCGCCCGCCGGCAGTCCGGGGCCGGTTCTGGCCCTCGACATCGGCGGCACGAAGCTGGCCGTGGGCGTCGTGACGGCCGACGGCTCCAGCCACGGCCTGGTGGTGGAGCCCACCCGCCGGGAGGACGGCTGGCGCGTCGTGACACGACGGCTCTTCGACATGGGCCACCGCGCCGTCGAACTCGCCGACGTCGGTCCCGTCCAGGCCGTGGGCATCGCCTGCGGCGGGCCGCTGGACGGGCCATCCGGCAGGCTGCTGTCCCCACCACACCTTCCCGGCTGGACCGACGTGCCCATCGGGCCGCTCGCGGCGGACGCCTTCGGGGTGCCGTTCGCGCTGCAGAACGACGCGACCGTCGGCGCCATCGCCGAATACCGGTTCGGCGCCGGCCGGGGCACCACCACCATGCTCTACCTGACCGTCTCGACCGGAGTCGGCGGCGGCGCCGTCATCAACGGCACCCCGTACCGCGGCGCCGCGGGCAACGGCGGGGAGTTCGGGCACCTGACCGTGCACCGGGGCGGACGGCGATGCGGCTGCGGACGACGAGGCTGCGTCGAGGCGTACGCCTCCGGCACGTCGATCGCCCAGCGCGCCCACGAGGCCCTGGCCGGTGGCGCGGCCTCGTCGATGTCGGCGCTGCCCACGGTGACCGCCGCGGACGTCTCGGCGGCGGCCGCCGCTGGCGACCCGCTGGCCGTGCGGGTGTGGACCGAGACCGTCGACCTGCTCGGCGCGGCGGTCACCGACCTCGTGAACGTGTTCGAACCCGACATGGTGGTGCTGGGCGGCGGCGTCACCCGGGCCGGAGCCATGCTGATCGACCCGGTCCGCGCCCTCGTGGCGCGGGAGGCCATGGCGCCGGCCGCCCGCGCCGCCCGCATAGCCCTGGCCGAACTCGGCGACCTGGTCTGCGTGGTGGGCGCCGGAGCCATCGGCCACGACCTGCTCGCCGAGGCCGCTCTGGCCGGCGGGCTGACCCGGAACCTGCGAGTGGAGCGAGCCCATGTCTGACTGGCTGACGACCCAACTGGACGAGCACGTGGCCGTCGCCGAGGCGACCACCACGCTGGCCGACGACATCCGTACGGTGGGCAGCCTCGTCTGCGACCGGCTCGCCCGCGGCGGCGTCGTCTACACCCTCGGCAACGGCGGCAGCGCCGCGGACGCCCAGCACCTCGCCGGCGAACTCATCGGCCACTACAAACGCGACCGCAGGCCACTGCCCGCGGTGACCCTGAGCACCGACGCCAGCGTGATGACCTGCATCGCCAACGACTACTCGTACGAGGACGTCTTCTCCCGGCAGGTGCGCGCGCTCGCCCGCCCGGACGACGTGGTCATCGCCTTCACCACCTCGGGGCGGTCCCCCAACGTCGTGGCGGCCCTCGCCGCCGGGCAGGCCGGCGGCGCCACGACCGTGCTGTTCGCCGGCGGCGACGGCGGTCCGGCCCGGATCCACGCCGACCACGCCCTGCTGGTGCCCAGCAAGAGCACCCAGCGGATCCAGGAGATGCACACCCTGATGTTGCACGTGATCAGCGAGATGGTCGACGCGTGGGCCGCCGGCGAGGAGCCCACGGCGTGACCGCGCCCGACCACCGCGACGACACCACCACCGCGACCCCGCCACCGCCAACGGAACCGCCCCGGCAGCGCACGGCGGCGGAGGCCACCACCGGACGCCCGGCGGCGCCGGTCGCCAACGCCCCCTCCGGCGACCAGCCGCCCGGCCTGCATCCCGCGCGCCGTCCGGCGGCGACGCCGCAACGCACCCTGCACATGATCGGCAACGCCCACCTCGATCCGGTCTGGCTGTGGCCGTGGCAGGAGGGCTACCAGGAGACCCGGGCCACCTTCTGGTCGGCGATCCACCGGATGGAGGAGTATCCGGACTTCGTGTTCACCTGCAACCAGGTGGTGCTGCTGAGCTGGGTGGAGGAGTCCGACCCCGAACTGTTCGCCCGGATCCGGCAACGGGTCGCCGAGGGCCGCTGGCAGATGGTCGGCGGCTGGTGGGTGGAGCCGGACTGCAACATGCCCTCGGGCGAGTCGTTCGTCCGGCAGGGCCTGTACGGCCAGCGCTACCTCAAGGAGAAGTTCGGGGTCACCGCCACGGTCGGCATGAACGTCGACCCGTTCGGGCACCACGGCATGCTGCCGCAGATCCTGCGCGGGCAGGGCATGCACGCGTACTGCTTCCTGCGGCCCGGCCCGCACGAGTCCAGTCTCACCGGCACCGCCTTCTGGTGGGAGTCGCCCGACGGTTCCCGCGTGCTCGCCTACCGGATCCCGTTCGAGTACTGCAGCCCACCCGGTGACGTGGCGGGGCAGACCGACAAGTCGCTCGGCGTGCTCGACCACGGCCTGGGCGACATGATGATCTACTTCGGTGTCGGGAACCACGGCGGCGGGCCCACCCGGGCCAACATCGAGTCCATCCACCGCTACGACCGGATGGGCTCGTTCGGCCGGATGGTCATCTCCTCGCCGGCCCGCTACTTCGACGAGTTCACCAGGAACCAGGGCGACGAAGGGCTGGCGAAGCTGCCGGTCTGGCGGGACGACCTGCAGATGCACGCCCCGGGCTGCTACTCGGCGCATTCCGGGATCAAGCTCTGGCAGCGCCGCGCGCAGGCCGCGATCCTGTCCGCGGAGCGGTGGGCGGTGCTCGGCTCGACGCTGTTCGGGCTGCACTACCCCACCGACGACCTCGGCCGGGCCTGGCGGCAGATCCTGTTCAACCAGTTCCACGACGTCCTGCCCGGCTCCGCGATCGAGAGCGCGTACGACGACGCCCGCGACCAGCTCGGCGAGGCGGTGGCGGTCGCCAAGCGGATCATCACGCGTACGCACAACGTGATCGCCCGGCACGTCGACATCCCACTGGTCGAGGGCACCCAGCCCGTCCTGGTCTTCAATCCCCATCCGTGGCCGGTGACGGCGCAGGTGGAACTCCAGTACGGCGCCCAGCCCACGGGGGTGCACGTGGTCGACGCCGACGACCGCGTGACGCTCGCCCAGCGGACCCAGTCGGTGGCCACCACCGACGACAAGGGACGCGGGGCGACGGTGTTCGAGGCGGTGCTGCCGCCACTGGGCTACCGGCTCTACCGGCTGCGGTCCGGCGCCGCGCCGACGGACACGCCGATGGGTGAGCGGCCCGCGGGCAACCTGCGGGCCACCGACACGGTCCTGGAGAACGACCTGCTCCGGGTGGAGGTCGACCCGGAGACCGGATGGCTGCGCGGGCTGCTCGACAAGCGGACCGGGGTGGACCTGCTGTCCGGCGCCCGGGGCGAGCACACCCAGATCTGCCAGGACCCGACGGACACGTGGGGCCACCGGGTCGTCTCGTACCGGTGGCCCGGGGCGCCCATGCGGACCAGCCGCGTCACCCTGCGCGAGGCGGGGCCGCTGCGCGCCCGGCTGCGGGTGGAGCGGGCATGGAACCGTTCCACGATGGTGGAGGAGTTCGTCCTCGGGCACCGCGACGACCACGTCGAGGTCCGGGTGACCCTCGACTGGCGGGAGCAGGCCCACCTGCTCAAGCTCTGCTTCCCGACGGCCGTGAGCGACCCGGTCGCCACCTACGAGATCCCGTTCGGGTCCATCGGGCAGCCGGTCGACGGCGGGGAGAACCCCGCACAGTCGTGGGTGGACGTCAGCGGCACCGTGGGCGGCCGGCCCGCCGGGCTCGCGGTGGTCAACAACGCCAAGCACGGGTACGACGTCTCGCCCGGCGATCCCGACGGGGACACCCCGAGCATCGGCATCACGGCCGTCCGCAGTCCCGTCTACTCCTGGCACGATCCGCGCCAGCTCGATCCGGACGGCTTCTACTCGTACCAGGACCAGGGGATCCAGTCCTTCCGCTACCTGCTCGTGCCGCACGGGGGCGACTGGCGGCAGGCCGGCCTGTTCCGGCGGGCGGCCGAGCTGGGCGGGCCGGTCCGGGCCATGCTGGAGAGCTTCCACCGGGGCCCGCTGCCCGCCCGGCAGAGCTACCTGTCCGACGGCGGTGACCAGGTGATGGTGACCGCCGTGAAGGGCCACGAGGACGGCGGCGACACCCCGGACCTGATCGTCCGGGCGGTGGAGACCACCGGCCGGCCCGCCCGGGCCCGGATCGAGCTGCCGGTGCTCGGACGGGTCATCGAGGCCGACTTCGGCCCCAGCCAGCTCCGCACCTTCCGGGTGCCGGTCGACGGGGGCGCCGTCCGGGAGGTCGACCTCATCGAGTGGGACCTCGCCGAGGCGTCGCCCGGGTCGGTCGCGGAGTCGGCGGTCCCGGCGGCACCGGGCGGGCGGCGCAGCACCGAGCCCGACCACGAGTCCTCCGACGCGACGATGCCGGCCGAGCGGCTGGCCCCGAACCAACGCCGCCGCGAGGGCGGCTGAGCCCCGGCGCGGGACCGTTCCGCCGCTGACCCGCCCCCCGCTGCGCGTCCGGGGCGGCTCAGCGGGGCGGGGCCAGGAGGGTGGGGTCGGCCAGCGCCTGCTCGCAGCCGAGCAGCAGCACCCCCACGCTCCACGCGTGCGACAGCGTCAGCAGCATGCCCTTCGGCTGGAAGCAGGCGGTCTGGTAGTACCGCTCGCTCACCATCCCCCGGTAGGCGTTGAAGTCGCCGTCGAAGCGCGCGACGAACTGGCGGAAACAGGCCAGCGCCTCGCGCGCGCGCTCGACGTAGTGCGGGTCGCCGCAGGCGGCGGAGAGTTCCGCGAACTCGGCCGTGCAGATCAGCCCGTACGCGTGCAGGTGCTGGTTGGAGGGCGAGGCGTTGTCGGCCCCCCGGGTCGCGAAGCGGTAGGTGTGCAGCAGGGTGCCGGCCGGAAACGTGGTGTTGTACGTGTACCGGAAGGTCAGCGTCCAGTCGGCGGCGCGGCGGGCGAGGTCCAGCCAGCGCCGCTCGGCGGTGCGGCGGTACAGCGCCAGGTACGCCATCACGGCGACGTAGCCGTCCTCCGAGGTGGGGGCCAGGTCCACGTCCTCCGGCGCACCGTGCAGGAACTCGCTCTCCACGAACGGCGCGTAGTACTCCCCGGCCCGGACGGCGGCGGCCAGGTACCCGCCCCCGGCACCGTCCGGCCCGTCCCAGCGGGTGGCCTCGGCCAGCGCGCCCACCCAGGCCAGTCCCGCGCAGCCGGTCCAGGAGAGCACCTCGCCGGTCAGCGCGTGATGGGTCGAGCCGAGGTTGCCGTCCGGCCGTTGCCGGGCGACGACCGCGTCGAGGTTGGAGCGGACCGCGTGGACCCACGCCGGCCGCGAGCCGCCCGGGGCGCCGTCGAGCTCCAGGGCCCGGACGAGGAACTGTGTCGCCTCGGCGAGGGTCCGCGAGTGCAGCGTGTGCGGCACCGGTGACCAGCTCTGCGACCAGCCCCGGTGGCGGTACCAGACGCCCCAGAAGGTGCCGGACGGGGACAGCTCGGCGCAGCAGAAGTCGATGACCCGTTCCGCGGCCGCGACGTCGGCCGTCGCGCCGACCCGCCGGCCGTGGGCCAGCAGGGCGTACGCCCACGGGATGCCGCTGACCCAGCCCACGTGCATGGCCTGCCGGTCCACGGGCAGCCCGTCCTGGCCGCTGATGCCCCGGTCGAACGCGACCGTCTCCAGCAGGACGCCGGGCTCGGCGTAGTGCCACCGGCGCAACCCCTCGGCGGCCAGCGCGCCGGCCTGCGTGACGTCGACCCAGGGGCGCAGCGGCGCGGCCGGGGCCAGGCGGGCGTGTTCCTCGCGCAGCACGGCCGCGTAGCCGTGCCGGTCCCGGTCCAGCGCGTAGACGGCGAGGTCCAGTTCCACCCGCTCGCCCGGACGCCAGGTGTACGTGCTGACCTCGGCGGGCCTCGGTGTCGCGGAACCGTCGTAGCTGACCGGCGCCTCCCGGAACGGAAACGTCAGGTGCAGGTGCCCGCGGCCCCGCTCGGCGTCGTGCCCGAACCCCAGCCCGGTCATGCCGAGGGCGGTGGTCTCGTCGGCGACCAGGGCGACGCCGCCCCCGCCGGCCCAGCCGAAGACCGCCGGGGTGGCCGCCCGGTCGGCCCGAAACTCCCAGTGGTCGCTCACCATGCGGGCGTGCTCGGCACCGCCGACCGCGAACCGGGGATACGCCCGCAGGCACTCCGCCGGCCGGTTCTCGCCGTAGAACGCGCCGGGCAGCAACCACCACGGCGCGTCGGGGTCGGCGACGAGGTCGACCCGGTACCGGATCCCCGCGTCCACCACCGCGTCGCCCCGGTACTCGACGGTCAGCCGGACGTTGCGTCGCCCGGTGGCCGACGGCGGCGCCCAGTCGAGGGTGGCCGTGAACGGCCCGTCGGCGGCCGGCTCGGCACGGCCGTCGGCCCAGACGACGTCGACCGTCCCGGGCGCCGAGCCGACCGTCTCACCGGCCACGTTGCACAGTGGCGTGGGGGCTGCGACCGCAGCTGGCAGGGGACCGGTCACCGTGACGTGCACATCCTTCGGCTATGGGATCGATACCACTATTGACCCGCCAAGATAGCGGAAGTACCCCTACTGGGCCAGGGATCGAACGGACGGAACGCATTGACACAAGCAAAAACCGTGTGGTTGCGTCTCTGGATTCGTTCCCACAAGCGGCCCGCCGCTCACTCCCCCGGGAGCTTCCCGATGCATCGCTCTCTGTCCAGCCTGACCCAACGGATCGACCGGGTTCTGCGCGAACGGTTGATCCCCGCGATCTACCGCGACGTCGAACCCGTGACCGTCGAGGCAGCCCACCTGCCCGGCGAGCCGGTGCCCGCCGACGTCGGGCTGGCGCTGCCCTACGCGCCGTTCGCCGTGGGCCAGTTCTGGGGCCCCGCCTGGAGCACCACCTGGTTCCGGTTCACCGGCGAGGTGCCCGAGCGGATACGCGGCGGGCGGGTCGAACTGATCGTCGATCTCGGCTTCGAGCGGGCCGGGCCCGGCTTCCGCTCGGAGGGCCTCGCGTACACGCCGGACGGCACGCCGATCAAGGGCATCGAGCCACGCACGGCGTACGTGCCGGTGGCGCGGGAGGCGACCGGCGGCGAGCAGGTCGAGGTGTACGTCGAGGCCGCGGCGAACCCACGCTTCGACGGCACCGTCACGCAGCTCGGTGACCGGGAGGCCGCCCCCGACACGCCGCTCTACCGGCTCGACCGGGCGGAACTGGCGCTGCGGGACGAGGAGGTGTACGCGCTCGTCCTGGACGTACAGGTGCTGCACCAGCTCGCCCTGGAGCTGGCCGTGACCGACCCGCGGCACCACGAGATCCGTCGCGCCCTGGAGCTGATGCTCGACGAGCTGGACCTCGGCGACCTCACCGGCAGCGCGCCCGCCGCCCGCAAACGGCTGGCCGGCGTCCTCGCCTCCCCGGCGGCGTCGAGCGCCCACCGGGTCACCGCCGTCGGCCACGCCCACATCGACTCGGCCTGGCTCTGGCCGGTACGCGAGACGATCCGCAAGTGCTCGCGCACCTTCTCGAACGTCGTGGCGCTCGCCGACGAATATCCCGAACTCGTCTTCGCCTGCTCCTCCGCCCAGCAGTACGCCTGGCTGCGCGAGCACCACCCGCAGGTGTACCGCCGCGTGGCGGAGAAGGTGACCAGCGGGCAGTTCCTGCCGGTCGGCGGCATGTGGGTGGAGTCCGACACCAACATGCCGGGCGGCGAGGCCCTGGTGCGCCAGTTCACCCAGGGCAAGCGGTTCTTCGCCGCCGAGTTCGGCATCGAACCACGCGAGGTCTGGCTGCCGGACTCGTTCGGCTACTCCGGATCCCTGCCGCAGCTCGCCCGCCTCGCCGGCTTCCGCTGGTTCCTCAGCCAGAAGATGTCCTGGAACCAGACCAACCGCTTCCCGCACCACACCTTCTGGTGGGAGGGCATCGACGGGAGCCGGGTCTTCACCCACTTCCCGCCGGCCGAGACGTACAGCTCGGAGCTGAGCGGGCGCGAGCTGGCGTTCGGGGTGGCCAACTTCACCGAGCACGGGCGCTCCACCGTGTCGCTGCTGCCGTTCGGCTACGGCAACGGCGGCGGTGGGCCCACCCGGGAGATGTTGGAGATCGCCCGCCGGGTCGCCGACCTCGAAGGCTCGCCCCGGCTGGCCATCCGCACCCCGGCCGAGTTCTTCGCCGAGGCGGAGCACGAGTACCCGGACGCGCCCGTGTGGAACGGCGAGATGTACCTCGAGTACCACCGGGGCACGTACACCAGCCAGTCGGCGATGAAGCGCGGCAACCGGCACACCGAGCACCTGCTGCGCGAGGCCGAGCTGTGGTGCGCCACCGCGGCGTCGCGGACCGGCCACGAGTACCCGTACGACGAGCTGGACGCCGTCTGGCAGGAGACCCTGCTGCTCCAGTTCCACGACATCCTGCCGGGCAGCTCGATCGCCTGGGTGCACCGCGAGGCCCGGCAGACGTACGCGAGACTGGCCGACCGGCTGGAGACGCTGATCGACGCGGCGCTCGCGGCGCTCACCGGCCCGGGGTCGGTGCCGCTGGTCGCCAACGCCGCGCCGCACGCGCGGCCCGGCGTGCCGGCGCTCGGGGTCGCGACGACCCGCGTGGACGGTGCCGGGCCCGACGGCGGCGCCCGGCAGGTGTCGGTGCGGACGGGCCCGGACGGCACGGTGCTGGACAACGGTCTGCTCCGGGTGCGCATCGCCGCCGACGGGACCGTCGCGGCCATCCGCGACCTGGTGGCCGACCGGGAGGTGCTGCCGGCCGGTGCCTCTGCCAACGTGCTGCAACTGCACCCGGACCTGCCGAACAAGTTCGACGCCTGGGACGTCGACGAGTTCTACCGCAACCGGCGCCACGACCTCACCGAGGTCACCGAGCTGACCGTCCAGGCCGACGATCCCCGGTGCGTGCGCGTGCGGATCAGCCGCAACGACCGGAACTCCGCGTACGTGCAGACGGTCTCCCTCGCCGCCGGGGAGCGGGTGCTGCGGTTCGAGACCGAGGTGGACTGGCACGAGCGGGAGACCTTCCTCAAGGTGGCCTTCCCCGTCGACGTCCAGGCCCCGCACTCCAGCTCGGAGATCCAGTTCGGGCACCTCCAGCGGCCCACCCACACCAACACCTCGTGGGACGCTGCGCGCTTCGAGATCTGCGCGCACCGGTGGCTGCACGTCGGCGAACCGGGATACGGCGTGGCGCTGGTCAACGACGGCACGTACGGCCACGACGTGACGCGCCGGCCGCCCGGTGACGCGCAGGGCGCGCAGCCGACCACCGTACGGCTGTCCCTGCTGCGCGGCCCCCGCTACCCCGACCCGGACACCGACCGGGGCGCGCACCGCTTCGGCTATGCGCTGGTCTGCGGGGCGGAGATCGAGGACGCGGTACGCGAGGGCTACCGGGCCAACCTGCCGGTCCGCCGCCGTACCGGCGGGCACCCGGTGGATCCGCTGATCGAGGTCAGCGACCCGGCCGTCGTGGTGGAGGCGGTGAAGCTGGCCGACGACCGCTCCGGCGACGTGATCGTCCGGCTGTACGAGTCGCTCGGCGGACGCGCCCGTGTCCGCCTGAGCGCCTCGTTCGCCCTCGCCGGGGCCCGGGTGGTCGACCTGCTGGAGCGGGCGGACGAATCGGTCGCCGCGCTGGCCCCGGTCACGGTCGGGGGCGAGGCCGTCGACCTCGCCCTGACGCCGTTCCAGGTGGTGACGCTCCGGCTGACGCCGGCGCGGGCCTGAGAGAGCGTGGTCACACCCGGGCGTGATCTTCGCTGAGTCCGTCAGCGAGGATCACGCCCGGTCTCCGGGGTCAGGACGGCGGTTCGGCGCGGCGCAGCGTCACGTCGGCGATCCCGTGGCCGGCGACGGTCACCGGACCACCGCCGGTCACCCCCGGGCCGGCCCACTCGACGGTGGCCGCCACCGGTTCGGCGCCGATGTTGCGCAGCCGTACCCGCACCGTCTGATCGCCGGCCGGCCGGACCTCGGCGAGCAGGCGGTCCGCCGGTTCCACCCGGAGCCCGCTGCCGCCCGCCACACCGACCGGCCCCGCGTACCGCCGCGCCTGCAACGGCTCCAGCAGGTTCCGGCCGTACACCCGGACCTGCTCGCGGGTCACCGGGCCGGAGCGCGCGGCGAACCGGTAGCGGTACCGCCGGGTGCCGTCCTGGCTCGCCTGGAAGTTGGTGAAGTGCAGGTTGTTCATCAGCCAGCTGTTCACCTGCCCACCGGCCACCGCGAGGGTCCGCGCCCACCGCCCGGTGTGGAAGCCGCCCACCTGCACGAGCGGCGCGTCGAAGCTGCCCCACAGGATGCCGTGGTCACGGTTGGTCACGCCGACCGCGTGCTGGACCGAGTGCCAGTCCCTGCTGGTGTCCGGGAGCTGTTCCGTCCCGGCCGTGTACACCGCGCCGGCGGTCTCCAGCAGGAACTCCGGGTCGGGCACCGCGAACGGGAACGCCACGAAGATGCTCTCCGGTTCCAGCCGCGCGGGCTTGACCAGGTGCACGTCGAGGTCCACGACGTCGGCGTCGCGGTAGAGCGTGAGCGTCACGGTGGCCGCCGGGAGATTCACCGGGGTGACCCGCCACGTGATGGTGGCCAGCTCGGCCGACTCGGCGATCGCCGGTTCGTCCTCGCCCCGGGCGACCAGCCGCTCGAAGTCCGGTCCCGGGAAGTCCGGATGGAAGTCCTTGGGCGAGCGCACCACCATCGGATGGTCGCAGCCGGTGGGGATCCTCTCGATCACCACGGCGCCGAGCCCGTGCGGCACGGCGGGGTCCACCAGCTCCCGGCCGTCGCGCCGGTCGACCAGGGACACCACGCCGCCGCGCGCCGGATCGACCACCACCCGGTACGGCCCCTTGGCGATCTCCCGGCCGGTCCGCGCCGTCGGCGCTCCGGGCGTCGGCAGCAGTGCCACACCGAAGGCCGGCGCCCGGGCGACCAGCCGCGCCCGGCGGGTGGTGTCCAGCTCGACCTCGACGGGCTCGGTCCGGTCCCGCTCGGTCGGGTTGACCACGAGGATCCCGTCGCCAGCGGCCGGCACGGGCGCCGCGCCGGCCGGGTCCACGCCGCTCGCCGCGAGCCGGAACATCCCCTCGACGGCCAGGTCACGCGCGAGGTCGTACGCCTGGTAGGCGAATCCGGCCTTGGCGTTCCAGTGCGAGTGGCTGAAGGTGGAGTGCGGCTTGGAGTACGTCTCCCAGGAGCCCCAGGTGTGCTCGCCGAACAGCAGCAGGTCCTCGTCCACCCTGGCCAGATCGGCGACCACCTCGGGTTCGTCGCGCAGCCGGGTCGGCCCGCGCCGGTAGCCGAGCACGTGGGCGAGCGCCGGTTCGCCGTCCCCCCTGAGCAGGGTCAGCCCGAGACTCGTCTGGGCCGCCCGGGCGAACGACCGGGCCTCCCGGTAGACGGCCACCTCCCGGGCCGTGGAGCCGTGGCCGTGCGACCACCAGTCCGACCACTCGCCGCGTACGACCGGCACGTCCGCCCGGCCGGCCTGTGGCTCCAGCAGGTCGAGGGCCTCGTCGATGGTCGCGGTGCGCATCGGCGGGTTGCCCGGCACGGCGTTCCAGTGCCGCACCACGTCGAGGAACAACGGCGTCGGCCAGCGGTTGTCGTTCGCCGCGTGGACCACCGCGACGTCGTACGGGTAGTCCGGGCGCGCCGCCAGCCGCTCGACGAAGGCCGCGATGTGGCGTTGCGCGGCGACCACGTCGCCGTCGACGATCCCCCACTCCTCGCCGATGCCGTAGTGCGTGGACAGCCACACGAACACCCGCTGGCCGCTGGGCCCCTCCCACCAGAACCCGGTCGGCTGCTCGTACGGTGCCCGGCCGTGGTCGGGGTTGAGCGCCATCACGAGCCGGGAGATTCCCGCCCGGCGCATCGCCTCGACGGTGCCCCAGGCGATGCCGTTGACGTCGCCGTGCTGTTCGGTGCGCACCGGCAGCCCGGCGGCCCGGAGCACCTGGACCGCGTCGTACGCCGCCCCGAACTCCGCATCGGACGGCAACTGGGTCATGTTGAGGTAGCCACCCGTCACGGCGATCCGGCCCTCGCGCACGAGACGCCGTAGTCGCGCCGCCCCGGCTTCGCCGGTCTCGGCAAGGTGGCGCAGCACCGGCCGGGCCACCTCGAACGTCCAGCGGAACTGGGCCGGGCCGGGTTCCGGGTCCACCTCGCAGAGCCGCAGCACCTCGGCGACGACGCGTCGGTGTTGCTCGTCCAGCAGCCGCGGGCTGTTGGTGTAGCCCACGTCGTGGTGGGTATGTCCGACAAGGAGGATCTGGCTGATGGTCGGCACTCTGGCCCCCGATTGTGGCATCGTTGTCACACCGGATCCAACTCCACTTTGGCCCTTCTGGCAACCCCAGCTTCGCCTCTGACCTGGGCCGACACCAAATGGAAACATTCCCCACTTGTGTCCGGTCTCACGTTCGGCTACGGTCCCGCCTGGTACGGATTCCATGCTGACTTCAGCCTCTTTAGGGCCGGTCCCGCCGGCCCCGCACGCCGTCGAAGGGACCCAGATGAGGAAAAGGCGAGCTGCCTTCATGGCCGCAGGCGTCGCCGCCGCACTTGTCGCGACCGCCGCCTGTGGATCGTCCGAAGGCGACAGCGGCGGCGAGGCCGCGAACTTCGACGCCAAGCCCACCGGGACCTTGAGCGCCTGGGGCTTCAACAACGCCGACGACGTCGGCAAGGCCCGGATCGAGTACGCGGCCAAGCAGCTCGACGGCGTCAAGATCGAGATGGACCAGACGGGCTTCGACGCGCAGAAGTTCACCACCCGCCAGGCCAGCGGCAACGTTCCCGACGTGGTGCAGATGGACCGTGAGCTGGTCCTCACCTACGCCGCCCAGGGCCTCATCCAGCCGCTCGACAAGTGCCTGGAGGTCAACAAGGTCACCAAGGACCGCTGGTACCCGGCGGTGGCCAACGACGTCACGTACAAGGGCCAGATGTGGGCGGTGCCGCAGTTCTACCAGCCGGCGGCGATCATCCTGAACAAGAAGGCCATGGACGCGGCGGGCGTGCAGGACGCCGACATCGACACGTCGAACCCCGACAAGCTGCTGACCGCCGTCGCGAAGATGTACAAGGCCAACGGTGGCGTGCCGACGACCCTCGGGTTCAACCCGCAGGCGACCGGCCAGATCAACCTCTGGCTCGTCGGCATGGGCGGCAAGCTCGCCGACGCGGACGGCAAGCCCACCCTGGACGACCCGAACAACGTGGCCGCGCTCGAACTGCTCAAGAAGATCGTGGACGCGCAGGGCGGGTTCGCCAAGTACAAGAGCTTCACCGACTCGTTCGACATGTTCGGCGAGAAGAACCAGTTCGTCCAGAACCAGGTCGGGGCGGAGGTGGACGCCCAGTGGTACCCCAACGTCCTCTCGCCGTACAAGGACAAGATCAAGCTGGGCGCCGTGCCGTTCAAGGGCAAGGACGGCAACCCGGTCACCCAGGCCGGCGGCACCTCGTTCGTGATCCCCGCCCAGGCCAAGAACCCCTCGGCCGCCTGCAAGTGGGCGCTCGCGCTGACCGAGGAGGGCTCCTGGAACGCCGCCGCCGAGGCGCGGGCCAAGACGGTGGAGGAGAAGAAGTCCATCAACACCGGCCTGTTCACCGGGTCGCCGGTGTCCGACAAGGCCATTCGGGAGAAGTACGTCAAGCCCAGCGGTGACGCCGGCTTCGACCAGGTGATCAGCACCTACTACGAGGTCGCGGACGCCGGCAAGAGCGTGGGAGCGTCGCCGGCCGGCCAGCAGATCAAGCAGGAACTGCTGAACGCCGTCACCGCGACCCTGCTCGGCAGCAAGCCCGCCCAGCAGGCGCTCGCCGACGCCCAGACGGCATCGATGAACGCGTACAAGACCGTTACCGGCGGCTGACCGCCAGCAACGTTCCTCGTGGGCGTGGCGGGCCTCGCATGGCGCGGGAGCCCGCCACGCCGCATTGTGGAGATCTTGCGATCCACCCCCCGGGAATCTCCGGCACCCGGCACACCATGGAGGCGTTGGATGACAAGTACCACCGTCGCACCCTCCGGCGACGGCACTCGCGACAGCAGCAGGAAACGGCCGGGCCGGGGAAGGAAGTACAACCGCCGGGAGGCGCTGGCCGGGTACCTCTTCATCTCACCGTGGATCATCGGCTTCCTCGTCTTCACCGCCGGATCGATGATCTACAGCCTGGTCATCTCGTTCAGCAAGTACAACCTGGCGACGAACGTCATCCGGCCGACCGGGACCAGCAACTACGAGGCGCTGCTGGAGAACCCGAAGGTCGCCAAGTCGCTGGCGAACACCCTGTTCTACGCCGTACTGGCCGTACCCCTGGAGATCTGCTTCGCGCTGCTGCTGGCGGTGCTGCTCAACCGGGTCGGCCGCGGCGCCGGCTTCTTCCGCACGGTCTACTACCTGCCGAAGATGACCCCTGCGGTGGCCACGGCATCGATCTTCTTCCTGCTACTCAACGGCAACACCGGCGCCATCAACCAGGGCCTGCGCCTGATCGGCATCGAGGGCCCGCAGTGGCTGGTCGACCCGACGTGGGTCAAGCCGTCGATCGTGCTCATGGCCCTCTGGACGGTCAGCGGCACGATGGTCATCTTCCTGGCCGCGCTGAAGAACGTGCCGCGTGACCTGTACGAGGTCGCCTCGCTCGACGGGGCAAGCCCCGTCCGCCAGTTCTTCTCCATCACCCTGCCGATGATCTCCGGGGCGCTGTTCTTCAACGTCATCATCCTGACCATCGCGGCGTTCCAGATCTTCGACCAGGCGTACCTGCTGTTCTGGCGGGACCAGAACAATCCAGCGCCGGAGGCGTCGCTGTTCTACGCGGTCTACCTGTTCCAGGAGGCGTTCCGGCAGTTCAACTTCGGGTTCGCGGCGGCGATGGCCTGGCTGCTCTTCGTCATCCTGATGATCCTGACCTTCATCCAGGTCAAGGTCGGCAACCGCTTCGTGTACTACGAGGGAGAGCGGTCGTGACGACAATCGGCCCCAGCACCGCACCCACCGCGGCCCCCGCCCTGGCCCAGGCCGTGGACGCCGCGCCCCCCGGAGGCCAACGGGAGCCGGGGCGCCGACCCACGAGATGGACGATCGGGCGGGTACTGCTCACCCTCCTGCTCGTCGGGTTCGCCGCGTTGTTCCTGTATCCCCTCGTCTGGCTGGTCGCGGCCAGCCTCAAGCCGGCCAGCCAGGTGTTCGACAACTCGTTGATCCCCAAGACCTGGCGGTGGGACAACTACGTCCAGGTCTGGAGCGAGCTGCCGCTGCTGCACTGGGTGTTCAACAGCGTGGCGATCGCACTGCTCGCCGCGGTAACGGTCGCCATCTCCAGCTCGATGGTGGCCTTCGGGTTCGCCTACTTCCGCTTCCCCGGCCGCAACATCCTGTTCGGGCTGGTCCTGGGCACGATGATGCTGCCCGGCGCGGTCACGATGATCCCGATGTACCTGATCTGGAAGGAGACGGGTCTCCTCGGCACCTGGGTGCCGCTGTTCGGGGCCAACCTGTTCGGCTCGGCGTTCTACATCTTCCTGCAACGGCAGTTCTACCTGAGCCTGCCCCGGGAACTGTTCGAGGCGGCCCGGATCGACGGAGCCAGCTACTGGCAGCTGTTCTGGAAGATCGCCATGCCGCTGTCCATCCCGTCGTTCGTCATCGTCCTGCTGTTCGAGTTCCAGGCGGCGTGGAACAACTTCCAGGGCGCGCTGATCTATCTCAACGGGGAGTCGATGGAGGACTTCACCGCTCCCCTCGGCATCGCGTACGCCATGACGAAGTACAGCCCCACGGCTGGCGGACAGGGCGACTACCAGTACGTCATGGTCGCCTCGCTGCTCGTCACGCTACCCATGCTGCTGCTGTTCAGCTTCGGCCAGCGGTACTTCATCGAAGGCGTCGCTACCCAGGGCCGTAAGGGCTGACCTCCGAAACGCGGCTTTGGGCTCGGCGTGAAACCGGGCCCAAAGCCGCGCTTCCCCGCCGGGGTGAAATCGCCGCAAGCCGCTGAAGCAGAAGAAGCCGCTCGCCACCACGGTGGGGTCCCGCTGCGTCGGCCGAATGACGGTAACCCGATCGATGTCGATATACGGACAACGTTGCGGAGAGGTTCCTGTCACGCTCTGGATCATCGCCCGCCGGCGCTGTCGACAGACAGCGCCGGCGGGCGTGCGGTCCCGTCGCGAACAGGAGTCCCATCCATGCTGAGATCAAGAAGACGAGCGCGGGTACTCGCCGCCGTTCTGGTGAATGCGGTACTGGCCGTCGCCGCCGCCCATCCCGGGGTGGCGCGGCCCGCGCTCGCGTCGACCACGGCGGGTCCGGTGTCAACCGCTTCGGCGTGGCACGTCGAGGACCTCGGCGCTCCGGTTCCGAACCTGGGATATGCCAGGGTGGTCGGGGCGGTGAGCCTCCAGGACGGCCCGGCGAGCGACCCCCGACCGTACATGTTCAACGTGATCAATGATGCGCTGTGGGTGGTGTCGCCGGTCGCGGGCAGTTGGAGATGGACCGCGCGCGGCGCACCCCCGGTGAGCCGGATCAGGGGCTCGGTTGGTGTCATCAAGTTCCTGGACCAGGCCACGTCCATCGAGCGTGCCTACGTCTTCGTCTACACCGACGATGGTCACCTGTGGGGTAACTGGTGGGACGGCAGCCGCTGGGCCTGGACCGACATCGGCACGCCCGGCGGCACCACGGTCAGCGCACCGGTCGGTGCGGTGGCAGTACAGACTGCTCCCGGCAGTCAGGCGGTCCCGTACATCTACGTGATCGGCGCCGACGGGCATCTCTGGTGGAGCCGGAAGAACAACACCGGACAATGGACCTGGACGGATCAGGGTGTCCCGGCGGGGGTGACCCTGCACCGCTTCGCCGACCCGGTCGGTGCGGTCAACCTGCGGCTGTCGCCCACCCAGCCCGACCTGCCCCAGGTGTTCGTGCTGGACGTGCAGGGCAACCTCTGGCGCCACGGCTTCGACGGCCTGACCTGGCGCTGGTATGGCCACGGTTCACCGCAGCCCAGCTACAACGCCCACGGTGTGGGTCTGGTCGCCGTGCAGAACGGCCCCAACGCCGCATCCCGACCCGAAGCATTCATCGGCGTCAACGGCCAGGTGCTGGAGCTCACCTGGTACAACGACGCATGGACGTGGTCCACCCATTCCAGCTCGGGCACCACCTATGTCCGGCACGCCGGCACAATCGCCGTGCAGGACGGCTGGGACACCCAGCAGCGACCCTACGTCTTCTCCTGCGACCTGGAGGGCGGCCCGCTGCGCACCAACTGGTGGACCGGGGCGCAATGGGTGTGGTCGGTGCTGGCCGGCACCGACGCCGCCGGACTCGACCCCAGCTGCGGGGATGCCGTCGCCCTGCCGAACAGATTCACCGGCACCCGGTACCCCTACGTCTTCTACTGGTCCCGGCAACAGCCGATGCGACTCATGCTCACCTGGTGGGGCTGACCGGCACCCGTCGTCAGGCCAGCGCCGCGCCCACGGCCTAGGCTACGTCCTGACGCGGGACCACCTGCGGATCACGCCACCTCGGCGTCGTGGGGAAGCGCCGCCGACCTTCCGGACGGCAGCCGGGCGTCGGGGGTCGCCTGCCCCGCCCCGCCGCCCTGATCGCCCTCCACCGTGGCCGTCGTCATTCGGTGGCCCGGAAAGCACGCTCGCCGGCCACCGGGAAGGACCGCACCGCGCGGACCGGAACGGTGCTGGCAAGCGCGGCCGCGTGACCGGCCGGAGCAGGCAGGTCGTGCAGGTGGACAGGGATGCGCGGCCAGCCGGGAACGCTGCCCACGGTGACCGTCGGCCCGCTCACGTCCAGCTGGCCGGGCGGTGCCCGCAGCCCGAATCCCGTCAACTTCATCGCCGCTTCCTTGCGCGTCCAGGCGGTCAGGAACCAGCCGGGCCGATCGGCGGGGGGCACCCGGGCGAACAGCGCCCGTTCATTGGCGGTCAGCGCGACCGCGGCGAGACCGTCGGTGTCCCGGTCCGTGCTCGACCGCTCGACGTCCACCCCGATCAGGCCCACTCCGGCCACCGCCAGCAGCACCCAGTCCTCGGTGTGCGAGACGGAGTAGTCGACCTGGGGATCAGCGAACCTGGGCCGGCCGTGCGTCCCCGCGCAGTACTGGCAGTCGCGGTCGATGCGCACCTGGGCCGGCGGTACGCCGAGATAGCGGGAGCCCAACCGGCGCTGGGCCGCGCGGGAGGTCACGAAGACGTCCCGCGCCGGCGAGCCGAGCAGGCCCTCGGCCCGGAGGCGCTCGGCCGGGTCGAGCAGGTCGACGCGACCGCCACCCGGCCGGACCGGCACCCACCAGGTGTGCGGCTGTCCGGCCGCGGGCACGTTCGGCGGGCCCGGGACGGTAGCGGGCGGCGGGCCGTCCGGCGCGGCGGGCAGCACGGCGGTCGCCGGCGGTGCTCCCAGGTCTCCAACCGTCACTGGGTCACCCGACCGACCTGGAGCGGGTCGACAGCGCGGCCAGCGGTCGCGCTGTCGGCCGGGCCGGCGCCGGCTGCCCGAGGCCGGCCAGCAGATGCGCGACGGCGGCGGCGAGCTGGGGGTCGGCCCCGGCCAGCACGCCCTGCGGCGGGTCCGGCACGACGACGTCCGGCTCGACGCCGTGGTTCTCCAGGCCGGCACCGATGCCGTCGAAGACGTAACAGAACTCCGGTTGCGTGGTGACCGTGCCGTCGACCAACTCGTGGCGTGGCCAGGTGGCGATGGTGCCGCCCCAGGTCCGGTTCCCGATCAGCGGCCCCAGGCCGAGCTGCCGGAACATGTGGCTGAAGATCTCCCCGTCCGATCCGGTGTGCTCGTTGATGAGCACCGCCATCGGGCCGCGCGGCGACTCGACCGGGTACGGGGTGGCGCCGCTCCAGCGCCCGTGTTCGGCGCCACCACGGCGCCGGGCGAGCCGGTCGAGCAGCAACGGCGAGACCTGTCCGCCGCCGTTGAAGCGCACGTCCACCACCAGCCCGTCCCGGTCGAGCTCGGAGAGGAAGCCCCGGATGAAGTCGGCGTAGCCGGTCCGGAACATGTCCGGCACGTGCAGGTAGCCGAGCCGGCCCCGCGAGGTGGATGCGACCAGGGCGCGGTTGCCCTCCACCCAGTCGCGGTAGCGGGCCCGGCCCTCGGCCCGGATCGCCCGCACGCACACCCGGCGCGGGGCGGCGCCGTCGCGCAGCACCGTCAGCTCGACCTCTCGGTCGGCCTGGCCGACCAGCAGTTCCCCCGGCCCGGCCGGGCCGACGGGTTGCCCGTCGATGGCCGCCACCGCGTCACCCGGGCGCAGGTCGACACCGGGCCGGTTGCACGGCGAGGTGGCATCGGGGTTCCACGGGTCACCGCGCAGGATGCGCTCGATGCGCCACTGTGCCGGCGGATCGCCGACCCCGCTGGTGGTGGCGCTCCAGTCCACTCCGAGAAACCCCTGCGCCTGCTCGACAGGCCGGCGGTAGTCACCACCGTGTTCGTAGGCGTGCGAGGTGGCCAGCTCGCCCTGCAGTTCCCAGAGCAGGTCGGAGAGCTCCGAGCGGCACCCGACCAGATCCACCAGGGGCAGGTAGCGCTGGTACAGCCCGTCCCAGTCCAGCCCGGACATCTCGGCGTGCCAGAAGCTCTCCCGCTGCAGCCGCCAGGTCTCGCGATACATCTGCCGCCACTCCGCGGCCGGCCGGATCGACACCCGCAGCCGGGTCAGGTCGATCCAGCCGTTCTTCCGGGTCGGCGGGGCGCACCGGGCGTACGGGTCGTCGTCGGCGTCCTCCGCCTCCTCGGCGGCGAGCACCCGCAGCCGGTCACGCACCTGGCAGAGCAGTGTGCCGCCGTCCGGGCTGGCGCTGATGTCGTCGACCCCGAGCAACTGCTCCTCGGTGACCTCCGCGGTCTGCAGGTCGACCACGGTGACCATGCCGACCGGGGCAGCGTCCGGCTTGACCGGGTCCGGCGCGGTGACCGGCACGGTGTGCAGGAGCACCCGGTCGGGCAGTCCGACGATGCTGGCGTACCGCCCCTCCGGCACCGGGAAACCGACGATCCGGCGATCGATGTCGGTGAGGTCTATTTCGACGAACGGCGGTCCGGCTCCGGCCTCGGTGCCCCGCCGCGCACCGTCGACGGGCCGCGGCACGAACGGCGACGCCTCGGTGGCCCGCAAGGTCACCAGGTACGGCCGGTTGCCGAAGGGGAAGCCGACGTCGAAGCGCACCTGGTCGTGCTCCGGGGTGAGGTCGCGCTGGCCAAGGAAGTAGAGGTAGCGCCCGGCCGGGTCGAACGCCGGCCGGCTGTCGCGCAGCACCGGTCGGGTGACCTGGAACGAGCGCCGCAGCGCCACCTCCGCCAGCTTGATCGCCGAGGTGCGCGGCGTGTCCGGAAACGTGTAGGCGAGCCACCGGCCATCCGGAGACCAGGCCAGGTCCTCGATCCGCTCGAACGCACTGCTGTCCAGCAACCGCGGTGTCGGCAGCACGCTGTCGGTGTCCAGCAGCCACAGCTGCTGGCGGTTGGTGGCGAAGGCCACCTGGCCGGACGCCGACGAGGCGACCAGCTCGGTGACGCAGCCGATGTCGGTGAGCGGGATCTCCACCGAGGCGGTCCCGCCCTCGGCCGGGAGGAGCACCAACCGCTCGTCCGGTCGGTCGTCGGCGGCGACCGCGACCAGCCGGCGGCCGTCGGCCAACCAGCTCAGCAACCGGTGCCGCGTCCCCTCGGCGGTGCCGTGTCGGCGCACCGGGCCGGACCAGTGCGCCATGGTGAACGCCTTGCCCCGCGCGACGAGGGCCAGGTTGGTGCCGTCCGGGCTGAGGCGGGCGCTGTCGAGGAACTCGGCGGCCGAGACGGTCCGCCGGGCCTGCTGGCGGCGCGAGCTCACAAGTGAGACGTCGAGCCGCCGGGGCGCGTCACCAGGGGTGTCCAACGCGTACAGCCGGGCACCGGCGTGGTAGACGAGCCGCTGTCCGTCGGTGCTCAGACCACGGGCGTAGAAGTCGCGGTGTCCGGTGTGCCGGGTCAGCGCGCTGCCGTCCGGCCGGCACGAGTAGACGTTGCCGGTGCCCTCGTGGTCGCTGATCAGGAAGATCCGGTCACCGACCCAGCACGGGTTGGCCACGTTGCCGGGCAGCGCCAGCCGGGTGAAGGAGCCGCTGCCGTCGTGGTCGACCCAGAGTTCACCGGCGGCGCCCCCGGTGTACCGCTTGCGGCGGGCCGGGTCGGCGAGGTTGCGCCCGATCACCAGCGCGCCGCCGGGGCCGTACGAGAGGGTGCTGGCCCCGCCGTGGTCGAGCAGCCGGGTCGGCCCGCCGTCGACCCCGACGGCGAAGAGCCGGTAGCCGAAGCCGGTCGGCTGCTCGGCGGTGCTGGCGTAAATGATCTCGTCGTGGTGCGGGTGCCAGCCGACCACCACGCACCGGGCCGCCTGGAAGGTGAGCCGGCGGGCCGGGCCGCCGGCCAGCGGCAGCAGGTAGACCTCGCTCGGTCCGTCGTCCGAGCCGACGAACGCCACCAGCTTGCCGTCCGGGGACAACCGGGGGTGGGCGTACTCGGTGCCGCCGGCGGTCAGCCGGCTCGCCGGTCCACCCTCGGACGGCACCCGCCACAGGTCGTCCTCGGCGGTGAACACCACGGTGTCGCCGGCGACGGTGGGGAACCGCAGATAGCCTCCGGTCGCGCCATCGGTGTTCACCGGGCGCGCTGGGTCATCGCGCGGATCCGCTCGGCGACCGCGGCGCGGCGGTCCTCGACCTGGGACCGCTGCGCCTGCGCGTCCTGCTGGTTCTCCGACCAGTAGCAGGCGGTGCGCCACTGCCCCACCGTGTACGAGTCGTAGGCGCAGCGCACCCGGCGCTGCGCGGCCAGGTTCTCCGAGGACAGCAGCATGGTGTTGTGTTCGAGCACCTGGTTCACCACGACCCGCATGTTCAGCTCGGTACGCAGGAAGGTGTGCGCGGCGGCCACCGCCGCGGCGCCGAAGGCCCCCCGGAACCGGGGCAGGATCCCGAACGACAGCTCGCAGCACTGGCTGCGCCAGTCGATGGTGGTGATCCAGGCGAACCCCACCACCTGCTCGCGCGGGCCGCAGAGGGTGAAGTGCCGCTTGATGTCGTGTTCCTCGGTGATACCCACCCGCTGGCGGTGCTCCAGCGCGTCGTCACCGGTGACGACCGCGTAGTCGGTGAGGTTCGCCTGGAACCGCGACTCGCGCATCAGCGCGGTCCGGATGGGGATGTCGGCCTCGGTGAGATGCCTGACCGTCACGAACGGCACGTGTCCTCCCCACGGACGAAGTACACCGACACATCCTGGTAGGCGCCGGACTGGTAGCGGTGCTCGCGCAAGGTGCCGACCCGGGTGAACCCACAGTCGTGCAACGCCAGCACCGGGGGGCTGTCCGCCGGCACCAGGGCCACGAACGAGGTGCACCGCTGGAAGTTGCCGAGGAAGCCGAGAAAATCGCGTAGCGGCTCGGGATCGGGCGAGGTGCTCGCCACGTACGCCTGGCGTGGCTGTTCCTCGTTGGGCAGGTAGCCCAGCAGCGTGTCACCGGTCCGGAACACCTGCGCGCCCAGCCGGGTCAGTTCGCGGACCAGCAGGGCGTGGTTCTGCGTGACCGGGTCGACGCCGAGGAAACCCCGGGCCGCCCCGGGTACCGCCGCCAGCGCCGAGGCGGCGGCTGCGGTGTCGAGTCGCTGAATCTCAGTCATGGCGTACCGCTCCCCAGATCTGCCGGTCGACGGGACGGCCGGCGAACCACCGGCCGGCCGGAACCGTCGCCTCGCCGACGAACCCGGCGTCCTGCAACAGGTCCACCGGCGCAGCCGCCGCCGGGGTCACCCAGCCGTACAGCCGGTGCAGGTTGAGCACCCGGAAGCCGTGCGAGACGGCGGTCTTGAGCAGCGCCGGGGCCAGGTCCTCGGCGCCCGGCTGCACGCCGATCTCCAACCGGGCCCGGCGGTGCACCCAGTCCAGCTCGGCGAAGCGGACGAAGGCCGCTCCCGGCAGCACGCACAGCTCCACGGTGTTGTCCTTCGGCGCCTCGACCTCCGCAGGCACCACCATCGCCGGTGCCTGCTCCAGCGGCATGCCGAGCAGTTCGCCGGCGAGCCACGGCCCGGTCAGCAGCGGTAGGTCGGTACTGCGGTACCCGCGCAGTGTCATGATGTCGGCACCCAGATCTGCGAGAAGAAGACATACCCGTACCGGCGTCCCTCGTGCACGACCACGTCGGCGAGGGTGCCCTCCTCGGTCAGCCCGGCCGCCCGGGCCGCATCGAGTCCGGCCTGGTCGTACTCGCCCACCAGGACGGAGATCCGGACCACCTCGCGCCGCCAGCGCAGCGCCCGCACCGCCTCGTCGTACGCCTGGCACCACCAGCTCAGCGGGGCGCCGGAACGCAGCCGCAGGTGCAGTTGGTAGTGGCAGCCGTGCTCGGCGCCGACCGCTTCGGTGGCGAACAGGCCCACCGGCTCACCGTCGGCGAGCAGCACCTCGGTCTCGGTGCCGAGCAGATCGAGCAGTTCCCACTCACCGCGGGTGTCCGGTTGGGCCGTGCGGAAGTAGAAGTCCGGCTCGGTGAACATCGCCAGCACCTGGTCGCGGTCCGCCTCCGCGTAGGCCCGGACGGACCAGCGCGGTGGGCGTACCCCGTCCGGCGGCGTCGCGGTCAACGTCATGACGTCGGCCTCCGGGTGGCGATGCCGTGCGTGATGTGCAGGCGCAGGATGTTGCTGGTGCCGTCCATGAACTCGAAGGCGCGCACGTCGCGGCACCACTTCTCGAGCAGCGGGTGCAGCAGCAGGGAGCCCGGGCCGAGCGCGTTCGCCGCCCAGCCGGTGACGTGCACGGCCAGGTCGGTGGCGTGCAGCTTGGCGATCGACGGCGTCCGACGGTCGTCGGGCGAAAGGTCGACCTCGTTCGCGGCGTCGTAGAGCAGGGACCGCGCCGCCGCCAGCCGGGCGGTGATCAGCTCGTGCCCGGACCAGCCCGGGCGCTGTTCGCAGACGTAGTCGCGGGCGGCGAAGGCCACCCCGAGCGCCATCGCGGCGATCTGGATCCGCATCACGTTGAAGGTCCGGCTCGCGCCCCAGATCCCACGACGGGACGCCGGCAGATGGGCGCCGAGCAGCATCTCGCGCGGTACGTGCACCCCGTCGAAGGAAAGCTCGCTGATCCGCGCGCCGCGCAGCCCGGTCATCTCCAGCGCGTGGCCGGCGAAGCCGGGGGTCGGGCAGCTCAGGATGGCCGCCCTGATCGACAGCGGGGAGCGGCCGGTCCGGGCGAACACCACCCCGGTCGCACCCCGGGAGCCGTTGCCGACGTATCGCTTGGCGCCGAAGAGGCGGTAGTCACCGTCGGGATCCGCGTCGAGGCGGGTCTCCATCGCGGTCGCGTCGCTGCCGCGGGCGTCCTCGGTCATCGCGAAGAAGGTCCAGGTCCGGCCGTCGGCGATGGACTCGTAGAAGAACTCCTGCTGGGCCTCGCTGCCGAGCGCGTCCACGGCGATGCCGGCGAGCGCCGGGCCGGTGTTGGCGGTCAGCAGGCCGGCGTCACCGCAGGCCAGCTCGAGGCTGGCCACCGCGCGGGACAGGCAGCTGTCGGTGTACTCGCCCTGCCAGCCGGACGGGTCCTGGAAGCGTTTGGGGGTGCTGGCCGCCCGGACCATCGCCAGCGCCGGCGAGTCCAGGTGCCCGGTCATGTCCTCCGGGTCGACGTCGACCGACAGGGCCCGCGAGCGCAGGTCCGTCGCCGCGTCCCGGCACTGGTCCCGTAGGGCGCGCAGTGGCGGATCCAGCTCGATCATCAGACACCTTCCCGGGGGAGCCAGCAGTTCGCGGTCAGTTGGGCCACGTACGCGCCGCGGGTGGGGGTGCCGGCGACGTATCCGCTGGCGCCCAGCAGCTTGGCGGCCTCCCAGTCCAGGGTGGTCGCCCGGTCGTGCACGTCGAGCACCGCGGCCGGGACCGTGCCGGAGACCCGCAAGGACCGGCGGGCCGCCTCGACGGCGGTCTGCACGTCCGCCAGTACGCCCAGCACCAGCTGTTTGCGGATGGTGGGCTCCCCGCCGACCGTCCGGCCGGAGAGGTACTCCACGGCCCACTCCAGCAACCGTCGGGTGACGCCCAGCCGGACCGCGCCCAGGTGCGCGCAGAACTGGGTGAGCTGCCCGTCGGCGGGGCCGGGGTGGCCGTCGGTGGTGGCGAAGCTGATGCCCTCCTGACCGGCCATCCGATGCCCGACCGTCGAGGCGGGCGTGGTCGCCCAACCGGCGGGCAGGGCGGCGGTGGGAACGGCGGCGACCCGGCCCGGCGGCGTGATGCCCGGCGCCTCGGCGAGCGCCACGGCCAGCCCGGCGGCCAGCCCGGCGGAGTACGCCGTCTGCTCGCACTCGTCGATCATGTCCCGCATGCGGTCCTCCTGTGCCTGCCGCGAACGGCTAACGGGCGACGTCCACCTGTTGCAGGCGGGTCTGGATGTAGTCGGCGAAGGACCCGACCGACTGGAACACCTCCGGCTCCAGCGATTCGGGATCGACGTCGAGCTGGAGGGTGTCCTCAAGGCTCATTATCAGCTCAATGAAACGAATCGAGTCGATTTCCAGGTCCTCAAGGATCTGCGTCTCGGCGGAGAGCTCGGGCAGTTCCCGGTTGAGCACCACCGACAGCGAGATCCGCAGGTGCTCGATAATCTCCGAACGTTCCATTGACCCGATCCTTCCCTTGTGCGGATTGATGGTGCATGGCCGGCGAAGCCACCTTCAGGCAGCTCACCGACCATGCCACCGAACCCTCTGAGACTTAGAGGGAGTTCTTCGCAGCGGCCTTCGCGGCAGCCTTCGCAGCGGCCTTCGCGGCAGCCTTCGCAGCGGCCTTCGCAGCGGCCTTGGCAGCGGCCTTCGCAGCGGCCTTGGCAGCGATCTTCGCCATGGTAATCACTCCTTCTCCGGGTTTGCTGAACCAGTTTCCCGAGCCTGTTGGATCGGTACGCAGAGATTTGCCGACCGGGTCACCCGGTGTCAATAGTGCCGGGGAAAATGCCCGCCGCCACCCGATGGCAGCTCTTTGCCGTCAATTATTGTCACCGGCACTGACTAGCCGAAACGTTTCCGGCGGCCGATCATATGGGCGGACGAACGCGGGAAGAGGAGTCAGTTTCTGTGGAGAAGAGCGCGAATCTCTGCTGGGGCCAGCGCTACCACTGGCTCCGGTACCAGCACGTACCCGCCGGGAGCCGGCACGACGCACACATCGTCGCCAACTGCCCGCTGCCGGAGGGCATCTCGGTCGCCGATCTGCGCGCCGCGATCAACCACCTGGTCCGCCGGCACGAGGCGCTGCGTACCGTCATCCTCGCCGATCCGGCCGGTTGGCCGCAGCAGCGGGTCCAACCGCCCGCACCACTGCCGGTACGGCTGGTGTCGACCGAGTCGGACGGCACCCCGGCCCCGGCCGCGGTGGTCGCGGAGCTGACCGTCGCCGACTTCGACCTGGCCCGGGACTGGCCGATCCGGGCCTGCGTGGTCACCACCGGTGGCCGGCCCCGGCGCCTCGTGGTGGTGCTCAACCACATCGCCTTCGACGACTGGAGCCTGAACACCTTCCGTCGCGAGTTCGAGGCGATGCTCGCCGCGATCACCGCCCGCCGCCGGGCGGTGTTGCCGCCGGTGGCGCACCAGCCGGTGGACCTCGCCCGGCAGGAGTCGAACCGCGACGCCGCGGCGAACGCCGTCGAGCTGGCGCACTGGCGCCGGGAGATCGAGCGGCTGCCGGCGGACGTCTTCGCCTCCCGGCGGTCCGCCGCCCCCGGGCCGGGCACCGCGTTCAGCGCGTCGATCACCTCACCGGGGCTGCTGGCGGCGAGCCGGGAGATCGCGGCACGGCACGGCTGCTGGCCGTCGGCCGTCCACCTGGCCGGCTACGCGTTGCTCACCGCCGGCTACACCGGCGAGGCGTCGGTCCCGTTCAGCTGGCTCACCAGCCACCGCGCGGCCAGCCAGCACATGTCCGTGATGACGTGCATGTTCTCCCCTACGCTGGTCTCCGTGCAGCTGGCCGACGATCCGCCGTTCAGCGAGTTGCTGCGCCGCACGGCGGAGCGGGTGGAGCAGGCGCAGCGGCACGCCTACGTGCCGTACGACGAGATCGCCGAGCTGATCGCGGCCGAGAGCTTCCGGCGCGGCCAGCCGGTGCGGATCGCCTCGGAGGTGAACTTCCTCAGTTACGCCCCGCGCTCCTGCGGAGCCCGCCGGGACCGGTTCGCCTGGAACACCCCGCCGGCGGCCTGGGCGCAGGCCGGTTCGGACAGCTACCTCGGGATCTACGAGTGGCGCGACGGGGTGACGGTGGCCCTGCACGCCCAGTCGGCGGTGCTGCCCGCCGAGGCGGTGGAGCGGTTCCTGCGCGGTCATGTCCGGCTGATCGAGGCGCACCGCGACCCCTCGGTGGACCTGCGGGCCAGCGAGGCGGCCCAGGAGCTGGGATTCGCCCCGCCGGCCCACCGCGAACTGGTCCGGGTCGGGTCGGACGCGGTGTGCGTCGAGGCGACCCGGGCCGCGCTGCGCTCGCATCCCGCGGTGGTCGACGCGCGGGTGCGGGTGCGCGCGGGCGAGCTGGTCGCCCGGGTACGGACCCGGGCTCCGCTCACCCCGGCCGAACTGCGCACGCATGTCCTCGGCACGATGTACGACCGGCCGGCGGTGCGTTGCCCGGACCGGTGGGAGCTCGTCGACGCCGGGGACGTCGACACCGACGCGCACGCCGACCTCGATCGCCCGGCGACGACGGCCGGCGGCCGGTCGCCCGGGCCCGCCGAGGAACTGCTCACCGAGGTGGTCGCCCTGGTCAACGAGCTGGCCGCCGTGGACGGCTCGGACAGCTACACGGCCGCCGGCGGCCGGGCTCTGCGGGTGCCCCGCACCCTGTCCGCGCTACGCGAGCGGGGCTGGGCCGGGATCACGCCGGATCAGCTGGCCAGCGCCCGGCCGTTGCGGACGCTGGCAGCCCGGCTGACCCGGGTGGGCTGAGCCGGTCCCCGCGCCGGTGCGGCGGGCATCAGGTGCCGAGCGGGGACCCGGTGGCGAAGCGGGTGGCCACCTGCACGCCGGCCTGGAAGCGGCTGACCGAGCCGAGACTGCGCAGCAGCGCGGCGATGTGTCGGCGGCAGGTGCGCACCGACATCCCGAGCCGGCGGGCCACCGCCTCGTCGGTGAGGCCCTGGGCCATCAGCAGCGCGATCGAGCGTTGCAGGTCGTCGGCGACCTCGTCGGCGTAGCCGGCCTCGTCCGCGGCCAGCGGTGCCGCGCCCTCCCAGAGCTGGTCGAACATCTCGATGAGGTACCGCACCACGTTCTCGTCGCGGACCCGGTGCCCCGTGGGCAGCAGTCCGTCGGCGGACGTCCCGAACACCACCGCGAGCGAGCGGTCGAAGACCACCGAGGCCTGCGGGACCTGGCTGATGGTCCGGATCGCCGCGCCGCCGTCGATCAACCGCCGGGACTTGGCCCGGGAGGCGAAACCGGCCCGGCTGCGGTGCGGCGAGATGATCCGGACGGAGACGCCCCGGTCGAACACGCCGTGACAGGCTTCGAGGAGCCGGTCGAGCACCTCGTCGTCGTCGTGGCTCGGCCGCAGCACGACGAGTTCGTCGCGGCACACGTCAGCGGCCTGCTTGAGCAGGCCGCGCAGCTCCGCCACGCCTTCGAGCCGGTCGATCGAGCCGCCGGGCACCACGGCGGAGTCCCCTGCGCCGGCGATCGAGTCGATCCGCTCGCGCAGCTGGTCGGCCAGCTCCCGCTGCTGGTAGATCGCGCGTTCGATCGGTGAGACCAGCAGGGTGGCGGCATACTGCGGGTCGACCGGGACCAACCGGCCGCCGACCGCGCCGTCGGTACGTAACAGGCGCAGCTCGACGAGCTGCATGATCGTCGAGACCACTTCGTGTCCGGTCCAGCCGAGTTCCACCGCCACCCGGTCGAATCCGGACGGCACGATCGCGCCGTGTCGCACTATATAGTGATACACTTCGATGCACTGCGCGTTCACGCGATCCTGGGCGTCGATGCCGTCGTCCTCGACGAGGCGTCCGCCGAAGCGGGGCGTCCAACTGATCCGCGACAGAGCCTCTGTCGACATCCGCTGCCTCCCGGTCATGTTTCCCGAGTTCCGCTGGCGGTTCACCGCCGCGGGCTCCACGGTGACAGCAGCGGCAATCACGCCAACCTCACTCGCGCACCGCGCCACCCGGCCGTGCGGCACCGTCGCTCTCATCCCGCTATCACCGGCACCACCGGGGCGACCGGACGACCCACGACGACAGCCGGACCAAGAGCCGGACGATGGCAGGTTGAGAGAGCGCCGTGATGAGGTTCCTCCGTCGGCGGGCCGGGCCCGCCATCCGGTCCAGGCAGGTGGCCGGCCGACGCGTCGCGACGACGCTTAGCGATCGAGAGGGACCACGGTGACGAACGCGGACATGCCTCGCTCATTCCAGGAGACGCTGCTCCCCCACCTTCCGTACGCCGAGGGCGGCGAGCTGGCCCCGACCGACGACCTCACGGCCCTCGGCCTCGACTCGATGGGCGTGGTGCAGCTGCTGGCCGACCTGGAGGACCGGTACGGCCTGGAGATGCCCGACGAGCGGCTGACCGAGGAGACGTTCGCGACGGTCGGGTCGCTGTGGACGACGGTCGCCGAGTTCGTCACCGTCGAGACGGTCACCGGTGAGTGAGCTGGTCACCGCCGCTCCCGGCACTCCACTGGTCCGCGTCGACCAGCTGACCCGGTACGGCGCGGCGGACCGGCCCGCAGTCACCTTCAGGTCGGAGACGATCGACTACCGCGAGCTGACCGACCGGGTCACCCGGGTCGCCCGCGGACTGCACGAGCTGGGAGTACGCCGCGGTGACCGGATCGCCGTGTACGCCGAGAAGCGGATCGAGACCGTCGTCGCGATGCTGGCGATCTCGGCGGCCGGCGCGGTGTTCGTCCCGGTCAACCCGCTGTTCAAGGCACGGCACCTGGCGCACGTCACGGCCGATTGCACGGCCCGCATGGTGATCACGACGGCCGAGCGGTTCGAGACCGTACGCGCCGCGCTGAGCGAGAGCACCTCGGTCACCGACATCGTGCTCGTCGGCGCCGACGCCGTCACCGGGCCCGCCGGGCGCTGGCGGATCACCGACTGGCAACGGCTGGCGGCGACCGCCGCCGACCGGGTACCGGACGGCGCGGTGGTGATCGACACCGACATCGCGGCCATCTTCTACACCTCGGGCAGCACCGGCGGCCCGAAGGGGGTGGTGCTGTCGCACCGTAACGTGCTGGCCGGCGCGGCGAGCGTCGCCGGCTACCTCGGGCACACCGCCGACGACACGGTGCTGGCGGTACTGCCGCTCAGCTTCGACGCCGGCTTCAGCCAGCTGACCACCTCGTTCATCGTCGGCGCGCACGTGGTGCTGACCAACTACCTGGTACCGCGGGACGTGGTGCGGCTCTGCGCCCGGCACCGGGTGACCGCGCTGACCTGCGTACCTCCGCTGTGGATGCAGCTGGCGGCGCTGGACTGGCCGGCGGAGGCCGGTGCCGGGCTGCGCTACTTCGCCAACACCGGTGGCCGGATGCCGCTGGCCACCCTGACCCGGCTGCGCGCGCTGCTGCCGAACGCGCGGCCCTACCTGATGTACGGGCTGACCGAGGCCTTCCGCTCCACCTACCTCGACCCCGACGAGGTGGACCGTCGACCGGACTCGATCGGCAAGGCGATCGGCAACGCCGAGATCCTGGTGGTGCGGCCGGACGGCACGAACTGCGCGCCCGGCGAGCACGGCGAGCTGGTGCACCGGGGCGCCCTGGTGGCCCGGGGCTACTGGAACGACCCGGCACGCACCGCGCTGCGGTTTCGGCCGACCCCCGGCGCCGACCCGGCGATCCAGCCGGAGATGGCGGTCTGGTCCGGTGACACCGTCTACCGCGACGCCGAGGGCTTCCTGTACTTCGTCGGGCGTACCGACGACATGATCAAGACCTCCGGCTACCGGGTCAGCCCCACCGAGATCGAAGAGGCCGCCTACGCGACCGGGCTGGTGAGCGAGGCGGTGGCGCTGGGCGTCGGCGACGAACGGCTCGGGCACGAGGTGGTGCTGGTCGTCGGCGGCGACTGCGACACCGAGGTGCTACGCAAGTCGCTGGCGCACGACCTGCCGACGTACATGTTGCCGCAGCGGACCGTCGTACTGCCGCAGCTGCCCCGCTCGGTCAACGGGAAGTTCGACCGGGTCGAGCTGCGCCGCCTGGTGGAGGCCGGCTCGTGAGCGCGCCGGTCGGGTTCACCGCCACCGGCGGCCAGCTCACCGTGGGCACGGTACCGGTGGAGCGGCTGGCCGCCCGGGTCGGCGGCACGCCGTTCTTCGCCTACGACCGCCGCCTGGTCTCCGAGCGGGTCGCGGCGGTCCGCGCCGCGCTGCCGCCGGGCATCCGGTTGAGCTACGCGGTCAAGGCCAACCCGATGCCCGCGCTGCTGCACCACCTGAGCGGCCTGGTCGACGGCTTCGACGTGGCCTCCGCCGGCGAGCTGCGGCACGCGCTGGACACGCCGATGCCGGCCGAGCAGGTCAGCTTCGCCGGGCCGGGCAAGACGACCGACGAACTCACCCGGGCGGTCGCCGCCGGTGTCCTGATCGAGCTGGAGTCGGCGGGCGAACTCGCCCGGCTCCGCGAGGTCGGCAAGACCCTCGGCATCCAGGCCCGGGTGGCGCTGCGGGTGAACCCCGACTTCGCGGTACGCGCCTCCGGCATGCGCCTCGGCGGCGGTCCGCAGCAGTTCGGCGTCGACGTCGAGTCCGTCCCCGACCTGCTGCCCGAGCTGGCCGTCGACGAGATCGACTTCCACGGCTTCCACGTCTTCGCCGGCTCGCAGAACCTGCACGCCGAGAACATCTGCGAGGCGCAGCGTCGCACCGTCGACATGATCCTCACGTTGGCCGAGCTGACCCCGGCACCGGTCCGCTACCTGAACCTCGGCGGCGGCTTCGGTATCCCGTACTCGGCCAGGGACCAGCCGCTGGAGCTGGCCCCGATCGGCGAGAACCTGGCCGACCTGCTCGACACCCGGATCCGCCCGAACCTGCCGCACGCCCGGGTGGCCGTGGAGCTGGGCCGCTACCTGGTCGGTGAGGCCGGTGTCTACCTCACCAGGGTCGTCGACCGGAAGACCTCCCGCGGCAAGACCTTCCTGGTGGTCGACGGCGGGCTGCACCACCAGCTCGCCGCGTCCGGCAACTTCGGCCAGGTGATCCGGCGCAACTATCCGCTCGCGGTGGCCAACCGGTTCGACGCCGCGCCGGAGGAGACGGTCACCGTGGTCGGCTGCCTCTGCACCCCGCTGGACCTGCTCGGCAACGACGTGTCCCTGCCCCGGGCGGAGCCCGGCGACCTGATCGCGATCTTCCAGGCCGGCGCGTACGGCCTGACCGCGAGCCCGACCGCGTTCCTCGGCCATCCACCGCCGACCGAGGTCCTGCTCTGAACGCGCGCCCGCACGCCGCCGCAGCCCGACACTCCGAACCGTCGTCGTCGCAGTACCGCTGAATGAGGCAGGTGGATCAATTGGTCAGGCAGGAAGACGACGAGCGCGGCCCGCTCTGCTTCCGGGTCCTCGGACCGTTGCAGGTGCAGGGCGATGAGCCGGTCACCGTGACCGCGCGCCGGCAGAGCGTCGTGCTGTCGCTGCTGCTGCTCAGCCCCAACCAGGTGGTGGCGCTGAAGTCGATGATCGACGCGGTGTGGGGCGAGACGCCGCCCACCACCGCCCGGGCCCAGGTGCAGACCGCCGTGTCGGTACTGCGCCGGTCGCTGGCCCGGGCCGGGCTCGGCGAGCGCATCCGGATGCAGGGCACCGGCTACCTCATCGACCTGACGCCGGGCGAACTCGACCTGCACGTCTTCGCCGACCTGGTCGCCCGGGGGCGGGCCGCCGGCGTGGCCCGGGATCCGCAGGCGGCGCGGACGGCGTTCCGCGCCGCGCTGGCCCTGTGGCGCGGTGAGCCGCTCTGCGACGTGGACAGCGACGCGGTCAGGGCGAAGCTGGTCCGGATCGCCGAACGGCGGGTCGAGGTGCTCGAGGAGTGCATCGAGGCCGAACTCGACCTGGGCCTGCACCACGAGGTGATAGGCGAGATCCGGGCCCTGGTCGCCGAGTACCCGCTGCGCGAGCGACCGGCCGGCCAGTTGATGAGGGCGCTGCACCGGTCCGGTCGGCAGGCCGAGGCGTTGGCCACGTTCCAGGCGGTGCGCAAGACCTTCGTGGACGAGCTGGGGCTCGAACCGAGCCCGGCGCTGCACCGGCTGGAGTTGGCCATCCTGACCGGCGCCGACCAGCTGGCGACGCCGGTGGCGGCCGGGCCCGGGCCGCAGTTACGGATGCCGGTGCCCCGGATGCTGCCGGCCCGGACGCCGGACTTCACCGGCCGCGCGGAGATGCTGCACCTGTTGCGGCACCGGCTCGGCGACGCAACCGGCACAGGGCGCAACCGCCACTCGTTCGACGTGGCGGTGATCACCGGCTTCGTCGGGGTCGGCAAGTCGACTGTGGCCATCGAGACCGCACACGCGCTGGCCGGCGAGTTTCCCGACGGCCAGCTCTACGCCCGGATGCCGCCCGGCCCGGACGGCGCCGCCGAGGTGCTGGAGCGGTTCCTCCGGTCGCTCGGCTTCCCCATGTCGACCATTCCGGAGACCCTCGACGGCCGGGAGGCGCTCTACCGCAGCGCCCTCGCCGACCGGCGGATGCTGGTGGTGATCGAGGACGTCACCGACCCGACGCAGGCCCGCCCGCTCCTGCCCGGTACGCCGGCCTGTCGGCTGATCGTGACCACCCGGGCCCGCCGGGCGTGGCTGCCCGGCGCGCACGTCTTCGAGATCGACCGACTCGACGCCCACGACGGCATCGAGTTGCTGGCCGCCATGGTCGGCCGGGACCGGGTCGCCGCCGAGCCGAGCAAGGCCCTCGAGCTGGTCGAGCTCTGCGGTGGTCTGCCGCTGGCGCTGCGGATCGCCGCGAACCGGCTCGCCGCCCGGCCGCACTGGAGCCTGGGACAGCTCACCGCCCGGCTCGTCGAGCCCGGGCAGCGGCTGGGTGGGCTGGTCCACCAGGGCCTCGACGTACGGGCCGGGCTGAGGGGGACCTACGACGCCCTGCCGCCGGCGGCACAGCTGCTGTTCAGGCACCTCGGCGAGCTGGAGACCGACACCTTCGCGGCCTGGGTGGCCGCCCCGCTGCTACAGCTCGACGCGGACTCCGCCGCCGAGGTACTGGAGACCCTCATCGACGCCCGGCTGGTCGACGTGCTCAGCGGCACCGGCGGGGCCACCCGCTACCGACTGCGTGACCTGGTCCGGCTGCACGCCCGCGACCTGTCGCTGGCCGAGAGCAGCGCGGCCGACCGGGCCGCCGTGATCCGACGGATGCTCGGCGGGTGGCTCCTCCTGGCCGACGAGGCCCGGGTACGGCAGGGCGGCCACCGCATCGCCCGCCATTCGGCCGCGGCCGTCTGGCCGCTGGCCGAGCCGCTCGTCGACGCCGCGCTGACCGATCCACTGGCCTGGTACGAGCGGGAACGCACCGCGCTGCTGGCCGCGGTCCGGCAGGCCGCCCGCGCCGGCGAGGTGGCCTACTGCTGGAACCTCGCCGCCGCCGTCGCCGCGCTCGCCGAGACGCAGTCCCGCTTCGGCGAGTGGCGGGAGAGCAACCTCTGCGCCCTGGAGGCCGCGGTGCGGGCCGAGGACCGACTCGGTGAGGCGGTGATGCTGTACGGGCTCGGCCGGCTCGACCTCTGCGAGCAGCGGCTGGACCGTGCCGCGGCCCGGCACGAGGTGGCCCTGGAGGCGTTCGACCAGCTCGGCGCCCTGGACTGGCGGGCGATCACGCTGCGCTCGTTGAGTGCGGTGCACCGGATGAGCAGCCGGCCTGCGCAGCTGGTGCCCGACACCCGGGCGCCGCGTCGGGACGACCGGCATCCCGAGCACCGGGTCGCGGTCGGCCGCATCCCGTTCCGGCAGCACCAGTTCGGGCTGGCCAGCGGCATGGCGGAGGACCAATGACTCAGGGAAGGGACGCTGATGTGAGCACGATCAAGGCGCAGCCGGTCGGATCGCCGGCCCGGCACCAGGATCAGGAGTGGACGTCGCTGGAGGCGATCGAGGTCACCAAGCGCTACGGCGACGTGGCCGCGCTGGCCGGCTTCAGCCTGACTGTCGCCCGGGGCGAGATCGTGGGACTGGTCGGACACAACGGTGCCGGCAAGACCACCTTCGTCGAGGTGGTCTCCGGCCTGATCCGGCCGGACAGCGGGGTGGTGCTGGTCGACGGCCGGACCCCCACCCAGGCGCGCGGGCAGATCGGCATCTCGCCGCAGCACATCGCGCTGTACCCGCCGATCACCGTCCGGGAGCACCTGCGGCTCTTCGGCGGCATCGCCGGCCTGCGACGCCAGGCGCTGCGTACCGAGATCGACGACCTCGCCACCGGCCTGCACCTGACCGGGTTCCTGGACCGGCCGGTCGGGGTGCTCTCCGGCGGGCAGCAACGCCGGACCCAGGCCGCGGTGGCCCTGATCCACCGACCGTCGCTGCTGCTGCTCGACGAGCCGACCGCGGGTGCCGACCCGGAGACCCGGCAGGCGCTGCTCAACGTGGTCAAGCAGCGGGCCGGCGAGGGGGCGGCGGTCATCTACACCACTCACTACCTCAACGAACTCACCGACCTGCAGGCCAGTATCGCGGTTGCCCGACGCGGCCGGATCATCGCCCGCGGCAGCAGCGTGGAGCTGCTTGAGGGGTTGCCTGGCGAGGTCCGGGTGACCTTCGCCGACGAGGTGGTGCAGGTCTCCACCACCGACCCCACCACCGCCCTGGTGGAGCTGCTGAAGGGCACGGACCGTCAGGTCGAGTCCGTCGAGCTGCGCCGTCCCGATCTTGACGACCTCTACCACTCGCTGGCGGTAACCGATGTCGACTGACGCCCTTCGCCGTACCGGCCTGCTGGTCCGGCACAACGCCGTGCTCCGGCTGCGCGACCCCGCCCAGCTAATCAGCTACATCGCCCTGCCGATGGTGCTGATGCTGGTGCTCAAGCCGCTCTACGAGGAGGCGCTGGACAGCGGCACGCTGCAGGCGGTGACCGGGCCGCTGGTGATGTTCTCGGTCTTCGCGCTGTCGATCGTCGGCAACTCGATCCTCGTCGAGCGGGAGTGGCGCACCTGGGACCGGCTGCGGGCCAGCCGGGCCGGCCGCGTCGAGCTGCTGCTCGGCAAGACCGGTCCGGTGCTCGTCCTGCTGCTGTTGCAGCAGGCCGTGCTGTTCGCGTTCGGCTGCCTGGTCGTCGGGCTGCCGCTGCCCCGGCCGTCCGCGGTCGGCTACCTGGCCCTCGCGGTCGGCATCTGGGGACTGACCCTGCTCGCGGTGGGCGCCGCCCTGGCCACCGTGGTACGCAGCCGCGGCGAACTGAGCGTCGCCTCCGACCTGGGGGCGATCATGGTCAGCGCGCTGGGCGGCGCGCTGGTACCGGTGTCGCTGATGCCCGGTTGGGCGCAGCACGTCGCGCCGGTCTCCCCCGGTTACTGGGCCATGTCGATGCTGCGTGCCGCGGTCGACAGCGACCCCGCCGGCATGCTCCGCCCGGCACTGGTCTGCCTGGGCATCGCCCTCGTCGCCGGAGGGCTGGCCTGCTGGCGGCTCGCTCGGGGCTGGGGCCGCAGCCGGCTGATGTGAGCGGCACCCGAGCAATCCGTCCGAACCCCCGATCCGGTGTACCTGGAGGTCATCGTGACTGAAACTGACTACGACTCCGCGGTCGCGCTCATCGGTATGGCCGGGCGCTTTCCGGGGGCGGCCGACGTCGGCGAACTCTGGCGCAATCTGCGCGACGGGGTGCCCGGGCTGCGGCCGATCACCGACGAGGAGCTGACCCGCGCCGGCGTCGACCCGGCCCGGGCCGCCGACCCGGACTACATACGCGTCGGTGGCCCGGTCGACGACCTCGACCTGTTCGACGCGGGCGCCTTCGGCTTCAGCCCGCGCGAGGCCGAGACGATGGAGCCGCAGCACCGGCTCTTCCTGGAGTGCTCCTGGCAGGCGCTGGAGGCCGCCGGCTACCAGCCGGTCGACCCGGGCGCCCGGGTCGGTGTCTTCGCCGGCTGCGCGTTCCCGGACTACATGATCAACAACGTCGCGCACATGGTCGACGAGCCCGGTGAGGGCCTGCTCTTCGCGGTCGGCAACGAGCGGGACTCGCTCACCTCGCTGGTCTCGTACAAGCTCGGCCTGCGCGGGCCGAGCGTGACCGTGCAGACGTTCTGCTCCACCTCGCTGGTCGCGGTGCACCTGGCCTGCCAGAGCCTGCTGACCTACGACTGTGACGTGGCCCTCGCCGGTGGCGCCTTCCTGCCGCTGCCCCAGCCCGCCGGCTACCGCTACGAGCAGGGCGGGATCCTCTCCCCGGACGGCCGGGTGCGCAGCTTCGACGCGGCGGCCAACGGCAGCGTGATGGGCTCGGGCGTCGGGGTGGTGGCGCTCAAGCGGATGACCGACGCGCTCGCCGACGGCGACGTCATCCACGCGGTCATCCTCGGCTCGGCGGTCAACAACGACGGCCCGGAGCGGGTGGGTTACACCGCGCCCGGCGTCGAGGGCCAGGCCGAGGTGATCGAGACGGCGCTGACCGTCGCCGGCGTGAAGCCGGAGACCATCGGCTACGTCGAGTGCCACGCCACCGGCACGCCGCTGGGCGACTCGATCGAGCTGGCGGCGATGAGCCGGGTGTTCCAGGCGACCCCGCCGACCCCGTGCGTGCTGAGCTCGGTCAAACCGTCGGTGGGGCACCTGGACCGCGCGGCCGGGGTGACCGGCCTGATGCGCGCCGCGCTGAGCCTGCGGCACGAGATCCTGCCGGCGGTCGCCGGCTACACCGCACCGAACCCGACGCTCGCCGCGGCGGCCGACCGGTTCACCGTGCTCACCGAGCCCCGCCCCTGGCCGGCCGGGCCCGATCCGCGCCGTGCCGGGGTCAGCTCGTTCGGGCTCGGCGGCACCAACGCGCACGTGGTGTTGGAGCAGGCGCCGACGCGTACCCCCCGGGCGGCGGCCGGTCCGCAGCTGCTGACCTTCTCCGCCGCTGACCCGACCGCGCTGCAAGCGCTGACCGACCGGCTGCGCCAGCACCTGGTCCAGCACCCGGAGGCCGACCTCGCCGACGTCGCTTACACCCTCCAGGTGTCCCGTGGGCGCTTCGCGCTGCGCCGGGCGGTGGTCTGCCGGGACCGCGACGACGCGATCGCGGCCCTGGCCGACGCCGGCCGGTGGATCGACGGCGAGACCCGTCGGCGCGATCCGGCGGTGCTGCTACGCGCCGGTGACGGCGTACCGGACGCCTGGTGGGCCGAGCTGTCCGCGGCGGTCGGCCCGCTGCTGCCGGCCGACGGCGCAACGCGTGGCACCGACCGGAACAGCGTGCTGGCCGACCTCGGCACCGGGCTGGCCCGGCTCAGGGTGGTGCTGACCGGCGAGCCGGCCGGCTCCGCCAGCCCGGTCGAGGTGCTCGTCGCCCCCGGGGAGCAGGTCGCCGCCGAGTGGGTCCTGACCACCCTGGCCCAGCTCTGGCTGGCCGGGGCGACGGTGGACTGGGCGGCGCTGCACCTGGGTGCCGGCCGGCGCGTCGAGCTGCCGACCTACCCGTTCCAGCGCAGCCGCTACTGGGTCAAGCCCCGCCCGGCGCAGGCCACTGCTGCCCGGCCGGTCGAGGGCCGCGTCGACGACCCGGCGGAGTGGACCTACCTGCCGACCTGGACACCGCGCCCGCTGGACACCGCCGACCTGGACGAGCGGCTGCGCGCCGCCGGCCCGTGGCTGGTGCTCACCGCCGACGTGCGCGGCGAGGCGCTGCTCGCCCGACTGGCCGAGGCCGGCGCCGAGGTCTGCGCGGCCCGGCCGGGCGAGGCGTTCGAGCAGGACGAGGCCGGCGACTTCACCGTCCGCGCGGACGCGCCGGACGACCTGGCCGAGCTGGTCCGTGCCCTCTTCGTCGCCCCGCGCACCATCGTGCACGGGTTCAGCCTGGGCTCCCCCGAGAGCACCGGCGGCGAGCACTTCGAGCGGGAGCAGGACCGGGGATTCCGCTCCGCGCTCGCCCTGGTGCGGGCGCTGGCCGACGACCCGGACACCCCGCCGACCGAGCTGGTGCTGCTGACCTCCGGGGCGCTCGGGGTGCTCGGTGCCGATCTGCGCCACCCCGAGCACGCCACGCTGGCCGCGCTGGCGCCGAGCCTGGCCCAGGAGAACCCGTTCCTGGCCTGCCGGCACGTCGACGTGGCCGGCACCGTCGACGTCGAGCAGGCGCTCGCCGCCAGCGTGCACCCGCACCAGGGGCCCGTCGCGGTCCGGGACGGCGACGCCTGGTCCCGGCACTACCGACCGCACCCGCTGCCCGCCCCGACGGCGGACCGGCCGATCGTCAGCGCCGGTGACACCGTGCTGATCACCGGCGGGCTCGGCGACGTGGGACTGGTGCTGGCCCGGCACCTGGCGGAGCGCTACGGCTGCCGACTGGTGCTCACCGCCCGGACCGCGCTGCCGCCACGCGAGCAGTGGCCGGCGCGGAAGGACGGCGATGACCGGGTCGCCCGGCACATCCGCAACATCCTCGACCTGGAGCGGCAGGGCGCCGCGGTGCTCGCGACAGCCGCCGACGTCGGGGACGAGGCGCGGATGCGCGAGGTGGTCGACGCCGCGGTGTCCGAGTTCGGCGGGATCGACGTGGTGGTGCACGCGGCCGGCATCCAGAGCCCGGAGCACTTCGGGCTGGCCCACCTCTCCGACCGGGCGTCCTGCGACGCGCACCTGAACGCCAAGATCCACGGCTTCCACGTGCTCCAGGCGGTGCTCGGTGAGCACGCCCCGGACCGGCGCATCACGCTGTCCTCGGTCTCCGCCGTGCTTGGCGGGATCGCGCTGGGACCGTACTCGGCGGCGAACGCCGGCCTCGACGCGTACGCCCGGGTGGCCCGGCTGCGTGGCGAGGGGCGCTGGATCACCGTCGACTGGGACACCTGGGCGATCGATCCGAGCCGACCGGACGGGATGAGCGGGCAGACGGTCCGCGAGTACGAGATGTCGCCGGCCGAGGGGGTCGACGTCTTCGGTCGGGCCCTCGCCGCCGTCGGGCACGTCGGCCACCTGGTGATCTCCACGGGTCCGATCGAGGCCCGGATCGCGCAGTGGGTCACCAACGACCCGGCGGCCGGCGGTGCCGAGGAGGTCGAACGCGAGCGCCATCCCCGGCCCACGCTGGCCACCCCGTACGTCGAACCGGAGGCCGGGGTGGAGCGCACGATCGCCGACATCTGGGCGGCCACCCTCGGCCTGGAGACTGTCGGCGCCACCGACAACTTCTTCGAGCTGGGCGGACACTCGCTCATCGCCATCTCGCTCGCCACCAAGCTGCGCAGCAACGTCTCGGCGCAGCTGCCGGTCACCGCGCTGGTGGAGTACCCGACGGTCCGCCAGCTGGCCGCCCTGGTCGGGCAGGATCAGTAACAGTCAGGCTGAACCAAGGGAGGGGGCACCGGCGGTCTGCCGGTGCCCCCCTCGCTCGCCGGGTCAGCTGCCGACCAGCTCGGCGGCGGTCGCGGCCAGCGCCCGACGGTCGGTCTTGCGGTTGGTGTTGAGCGGAAACTCGGCCAGGAAGACGAACCGCCGGGGCAGCAGTGCGCGCGGCAGGGTGGCGGCCAGTTCGCCGGCCAGCACGGCGGCCGGACGGCGTACCCCCACGCAGAACGCCACCAGCACGTCGTCGACCACCACCGCGACCGCGTCCTGGACGCCGTCCAGCGCGCGCAGCCGGCACTCGATCTCGGCCAGTTCGACCCGTACCCCACGGATCTTGACCTGGTGGTCGACCCGGCCGAGGTAGGCCAGCTCGCCGCCGCCGATCGGCCGGACCAGGTCACCGGTGCGGTACCAGCGCTCGCCGCCGTGGCGCAGGAACCGGCCTTCGTCGTCGGCCGGGTCGAGGTAACCGGGGAACATCTGGTCCCCGGTCACGCACAGCTCACCGATGGTACCGGCGGTGGCGCCGGGCAGCTCGATCCCGGCGTCGTCGGCCGCCTCCCGGGCGACCGGTCGGATCAGGTGGCGCATGCCCGGATGCATGGTGCCGATCGACACCACGTCGTTGACACAGCGGGCCGGCGACGAGTCGGGGTCCCACCGGTGCACGCTGCACGAGATGGTCAGCTCGGTCGGGCCGTACAGGTTCTCCACCAGGCTGCCAGGTGCGGCGGCCTGCCAGTCGGCGGCGTCGTGCGCGAGCAACGGCTCCCCGCAGAACAGGCTCCAGCGCAGGCCGGGAAAGGCGTCGGGCGCCAGCCGGCGCAGCCGGCGGGCCAGCGCGACCACGCTGGGCGAGGAGAACCAGACGGTGATCCGGTGCTCGGTCAGGAACTCCGCGAGGTTGGCGTAGCAGGTGGGCGGGACGGTGACCACCGTGCCGCCGCTGCCCCACCCCGCGAAGAGGTCGAACATCGCCAGGTCGAAGGTCAGGTCGAAGGTCTGGGAGAAGACGTCCGCGGCGGTGAAGCCGTACCGGTCGTGCACGAACCGCAGGTACGCGTCGACGTTGCGGTGCAGCACCGGTACGCCCTTGGGCCGGCCGGTGGAGCCCGAGGTGAACAGGATGTAGGCGATCTCGTCGGCACCGACCTGCCGGGGCGCGGTCAGCGGGGTGCCACCCGGCTCGCGGACCACCACCACGTCGGTGAGTTCGGCGGCCAACTCGGGCAGCACCCGCTCGCCGTACTCGTCCACGATCAGCGTGTCCAGCCGGGCCGCCGCCATCATCTGCCGGGTCCGCTCGGCCGGGAAGTCGGGGTGCAGCGGCACCACCGCCGCACCGGAGTAGACCGCGGCGAGCAGACCGGCGTACGCCTGCGGGGTGCGGCTGGCCAGCAGTCCGACCCGGCGCGGCGCCGCGCCGGCCGTGGTGACCAGGTCGCCGGCCAGCGCCAACGCCCGCTCGTGCAGCCACCGGTAGCTGTAGCTGTGCCCGTCGACCCGCAGCGCCTCGGCCGTCGGGTCGATCCGCAGCCCCCGGTCGAACCACTCGGCGAGCACCCGGGGCGACGCCCCGGCCGGCACCGGGGCCGGCCGGGGCGGATCGTCGACCGACCGCTCGGGCAGCGGCGACCGCGTCGCGGTCTGCGCCGTGCTCACGGGGTCCCTCCCACCGGCCCGGCGCCGGCGAGCACACCGAGCGCCGCGCCGATGTACCGGTGGGTCACCGAGGGTTGTTCGAGGACGGCGAAGTGTCCACCACCGATGCTGTGCGCCCGGAACCGCCCGGTGGTCTCCTCGCGCCAGCCGTGCATCGACACCGCGCTGGCGCGTGGGTCGTGGCTGGCCGCGATCGCGGTGATCGGCACCCGCAGCGGCGGCTCGGTCCGGTACCGGTAGTTCTCCTTGAGCGCGAAGTCGCCGCGGAACGGCGGCAGGATCATCCGCCGTACGCTCGGGTCGGCCAGCATCCAGTCCGGTGTACCGCCGAGCCGGCGCAGCATCGCCACCACCTGCTCGTCGTCCAGCCCGGTCACCTGCGGGTCGGTGTCCGGCGTGCCGGGTGCCGGGCTGGCGGAGACGAAGAGGTGCACCGGGTCCGGGCCGCCGCGCCGGCGGATCTCGCGCACCAGCTCGAACCCGACGACCGCGCCCAGGCTGTGTCCGTAGACCGCCCAGGGCCGGTCGTCCTCGGTGAGCACCACCTCGGCCAGCTCGCCGACCAGCGCCTCCACCCCGGTGAACGGCTCCTCCCGCAGCCGGGTCTCCCGGCCGGGCGGCTGCACCGGGCAGACCGCCACCGGCCCCAACCGGCCGAACCAGGGCCGGTACGCCGACGCCGACCCGCCGGCGTGCGGCAGGCAGTAGAGCCGCACGTCGCCGTCGGACATGCCGAACGGCAGCCAACGGCGCAGCCGGGTGTCGTCGACCGTCCCGGTCACCGCGGCACCTCGATCCGGACGTAGTCCGGCGGCTCCTGCAGGTTGTCCAGGTTCGCCGCCAGCACCAGGTGCGAACCGTCCCGGCTGATCTCCCGGAAACCGCTGAACGCGTAGGTGATCTGCATCATCCGGTTACGGCCGGTCTCCACGAAGTCGGCCCGCAGGCCGGCCCCGGCCGCCTTCGCCTGGCTCATGATGTGGCCGAGCAGCACCGAGCCGACGCCCCGGGACATCACCCGGCAGGACATCAGGATCATGTGCAGCCGCCAGTCCGGCTCACTCTTCTCCACCAGGGCGACGCCGATCTTGCCGTACGAGCCGAACCGGTCGGTCAGCGTCGCGACCAGCAGCAGGTGGTCCGCTGACTCGCGCAGCGCGTCGAGCTCGTCGTAGGAGTACGTCTTGCCGGTCGAGTTGAGCTGGTTGGTGCGGACGGTCAACTCCTCGGCGCGCTGCAGGTCCTCCCGCCGGGCCGGCTCGATGGTGAAGGTCATGTCCAGGGTGGCGAGGAACTCCTCGCTGGTCCCCACGAAGTCGGCGGCCACCTCGTCGCGGGTCAGCTGGCTCTGGTACATGCCCCGGCGCTGGGCCGACTCGTCAGTGATGAACCGCGGCCGGAACTCCACCCCGGTCAGCACCTGCTCGATGTCGGCGGCGTCCACACAGGTCACCTCGGGCAGCGCGTACGCCACCTCGGCCAGTTCGAACTCCTGGTCGTCGACGAAGGCGAACGCGTCCAGGCCCAGGTTGAGCTTCGCGGCGATCTGCCGGATCGACTCGGACTTGGCGTCCCAGCCGATCCGGGGGAACACGAACATCTCGTCCAGGCCGAGTTCGCGCAGCTTGGCCATGGCCGCTTCGTGGTCGTTCTTGCTGGCCACCGAGTTGAGCACGCCCATCGCGTCCAGCGCGCGGATCTGCTCGACCGCGGCCGGCCGGACGGTCACCTCGCCGTCCTCCAGGAGCACCCCGTCCCAGACGGTGTGGTCCAGGTCCCAGACCACGCACTTGATGCGGCCCTGCTTGGGCTTGGTCGGCGGGGCCTGCGCCAGCACGCTCATGCCGCCCACCCCCGGTAGGCCTCGCCGGCGATGGTCATCCGTTGGATCTCGTTGCTGCCTTCGATGATCTCCATGACCTTCGCATCCCGGTAGTAGCGGGCGACCGGGTACTCCGGGCTGCACCCGTTGGCGCCGTGCACCTGGACCGCCTCGGCGGCGTGCCGCGCGGCGGCGGTGGAGGCGAAGTACTTCGCCACCCAGGTCGCCATGATGGTCGAGGCGTCACCGGCGTCCTTGAGCCGGCCGGCCTCGGCGACCAGCATCCGGGCCGCCCGGACGTCGGTCACCATGTCGGAGATCTTCGCCTGGATCAGCGGCAGGTCGCGCAGCGGCGAGCCGCCGACCCTGCGGCGGGAGGTGTAGCCGACGCAGGCGTCCAGGCATGCCTGGAGGATGCCGACGCTGCCGGTGGCGACGCTGTACCGGCCGAGGTCCAGCGTGCCGGTGAGCACCATCCCGGAGGCGAAGGCGCTCGGGCCGAGCTGGGCTTCCCGGCCGAGCAGCACGTCGGTGAAGGTGATCTCGGCCAGCATCGACGCCCGGGTGCCGAGCATGTCGTGGATCGGCCGCACCGACACCCCGGGGGTGTCCCGCGGCACCAGCAGCGCCACGATGCTCGACGCGGTCCGGGCGAAGACCAGGAACAGGTCCGCCCGCTGGCCACCGGTGGTCCAGGTCTTCACCCCGTTGAGCAGCCAGTCGCCGCCCCGGGCGACCGCGGTGGTGGCCAGGTTGGAGGTGTCGCTGCCGGCGCCCGGCTCGGAGAGGCAGAACGCCCCGAGGGTACGCCCGCTGGCCAACTCCGGCCCCCAACGCGCCAACTGCTCGGCGTTGCCCCAGCGCTGCACCGCCCAGGAGGCCATGGTGTGCACGGTGAGCAGGCTGCGTACCGAGGAGCAGCCCCGGCCCACCTCCTCGTGCACCTCGCCGAGGGTCACCAGGTCCAGCCCGGCGCCGCCGACCGCCGGGGGCAGGAACGGCGCCCAGAGCCCGGCGTCGCCGATCCGCTCCAGCAGTTCCTCGGGAATGGCGCCAGCCCGGTCGTAGGCGTCGGCGTACGGAGAGATGTGCTCGTCGACGAAGGCACGGGTGCTGGCCCGGGTCACCGGTCCGGTCAGCAGCAGCGGCGCCTGCATGAGACTCGTCATCGCCGCACTACCCGACCGTCACGCCGCGACGCTGCCGGTCCACCAGCGCGGTCATCGCGCTGACGGTACGGAAGTTGTCGATGCTCAGCTCGTCGTTCGGGATCGTGAACTCGAAGGTCTTCTCGAGGAACATCACCAGCTCCATGGCGAAGAGCGAGTTGATGTAGCCGCAGGCGAAGATGTCGTCGGTCTCGCCGATCTGCGCCTGCGGGAAGCGACCCTGGATGAAGGACAGGATCTGGATGTTGACCGTCTCCGACATGGTGTCGTCCTCAGCTCTCGTAGTTGTAGAAGCCACGGCCGGTCTTCCGGCCGTGCAGTCCGGCGTCGGTCATCTGCTTGAGCAGCGGGCACGGGCGGTACTTGCTGTCCGCGTAGTGCTCGTAGAGGACCTCGACGCTGTAGAGGATCGTGTCGACGCCGATCAGGTCGGCGGTCTCCAGCGGACCCATCGGGTGCCCGAAGCAGCCCCGGAACACCTCGTCGACCGACTCGGCGGTGGCGACGCCCTCGTGGACCAGGAACGCCGCCTCGTTCACGGTCAGCATCAGCACCCGGTTGGAGACGAAGCCGGAGGCGTCCTTGACGTCGACCGCCTTCTTCCCCATCCCGCTCAGCAGCTCCCGGGTGCGCTCGACGGTCGACGCCGAGGTGTGGAAGCCGGGGATCATCTCCACCACCGGCTTGGCCGGTACCGGGTTCATGAAGTGCACCCCGATGACCCGCTCCGGGTGCTTGCCGACCGCGGCGACCCGGGTGATCGGGATCGCCGAGGTGTTCACGATGATCACCGTCTCCGCCGGGCACACCTCGTCGAGGCGCTGGTGGACCTCGCGCTTGATGTCCCAGTTCTCGGTGACGTTCTCGATCACGGCCGAAGCCTTGTCCAACGCCTCGACCCCCACCGCGGTGGTGATCCTCGCCAGGATGGCGTCCGGGTCCAGCGCCGGTCCGCCCATCAGCCGGCTCATCCGGCAGTTGCGGGCGATCACGGCCCGGGCCCCGGCGAGGATCTCCTCGGTCCGGTCGACCAGGACGACCTCGTACCCGTACTGGGCCAGATTCTGTGCCACTCCGACGCCCATGACGCCGGCGCCGACTACGCCGATGACGGTCATGACTTCTCCCTTTCCGTACCCTGGTTGGCTGAACTTGCCGAGCACCCGCCCGCCGACGGGTCGCGTGCGCTGGTTGGCGGAGACGGACACCGTCGTCACGACGCGCGGCGGCGGGCCGCCGCGGTCTTCAGACCGGACCGGCGCAGCTGTGCCCGCAGCTGACCGTCGTCCGCGGCCGCGGCGGCGGCCCGGGCGGCGGTGCCGTCGATGACTCGCGCGAGCGCGGCCACCGTCGGTGCCTCGTAGAGGATGTGTGGCGGCAGTTCCGCCTCGGTGAACCGGCGGCGCAGCGTGTTGAGCAGCGCGATGCCGAGCAGCGAGTTGCCGCCGAGTTCGAAGTAGTTGTCGGCGACGCCGACCCGCTCCAGCTTGAGCGAGTCGCACCAGACCTCGGCCACGCCCAGCTCGGTCGGCCCGGTCGGCTCCTGGTAGCGGGTCACCAGTTCCGGCCGCGGGTGGCGTGCCTCGGAGCTGGCCGCCCCGTTCGGCGCGGTCACCGCCTCGACGTTGAACCACCGGCTGAACCGGACCATCGTGGCCAGGTCCTGGGTCGCCGCGACCAGCTGCGACTCCCCCGAGGCGAGCGCCCGCAGCAGGGTGCGCCAGCCCTCCTCGAAGGTGATGCCGAAGCGGGCCCGGTTCGCCGAGAAGAACGCCTGCACCTCGCTGTCGAACCCGCTCAGCCCGCCGTCCCAGGCGTTCCAGGCCCACTCGCCCCAGTCCACCGAGAGGGTGGGGCGTCCGGCGGCGGTGAGCATGTTGGCGTAGCGGTCCAGATAGGCGTTCGCGGCACAGTAGTCGACCTGGCCGGGGCCACCACCCGTGGCGGAGGTGATCGACGAGAAGAGCACCAGGAAGTCGAGCCGGATCTCGTCGTCGGCACCGACCCGCAGCGCCTCGACGATCGCCCGGGTGCCGGCGACCTTGGGCGCGAGCACCAGGTCGGAGTCGGTGGGCAGCTTGAACTGCATCAACCCGGTGCCGGGTACGCCCGCGGTGTGCAGGATGCCGTGCAGCGCGCCGAAGCGCTCCCGGGCGGTGTCGACCGCCCGCCGGACGTCGGTCGGGTCGGCGACGTCACCGACCACCATCTCGACCTCGGCCCCGGCCTCGACGAGCGCCTGGACCCGTTCCACCCGGCTGCGGGTGCTCTCGTCCACCTTGTCGGAGCCGGCCAGGATGCCGGCCCACCGCTCGGCCGCCGGCAGACCGGTGCGCCCGAACAGCACCAGCCGGGCCCGGCAGTCCTGCGTCAGCTGCGCGGCCAGGCCGAGCCCGATGCCGCCCAGACCACCGGTGATCAGGTACACCCCGCCGTCGCGGAGCACCTGACGGGCGGTGTCCAGATCGGCCGGCGGGATCGACTCGTAGCCGCACACCCAGCGCCGACCGGCGCGGATCGCCACCGTCGGCTCGGTCCGCGGGCGACGCAGCTCGGCGACGACCGCGCCGGCCGGGGTGGCCGGCTCCACGTCGACCAGCCGGGTGCTGACCGACGGGTACTCCAGCGGGATGACCAGGGCCGGGCCGAGCACGGTGGCGCTGGCCGGCCGGGCCTCGGCGCCGTCGAGCACCTGCTGTGAGCCGGTGCTGACGATGTCCAGAGCCCACCGGTCCAGGCCGAGTTCGGCCGCCGCACGGGCCAGTGCGACCAGGGTGTGCAGGCCCAGCGACACCGTCCGGTCCTCGTCCGGCAGCTCGCCGAGGGTCCACAGGTGCACCACCCGGTCCAGTCCGACCCCGGCCGCCCGCAGGGCGCGCAGCATGGTGAGCGCGTCCGTCGGGTCTCCCGGCCGGACGGTGTAGCCGTCGGCGGCCGCGTGGTACTCCGCGCCGGCCCGCACCACGGTCAGCCGCGCGCCGGTGGCCGCCGCGGTCCGCTCCAGCTCGGCGAGCACCCCGTCGGCGGTGGCGCCGGTACCGGCGTAGACCAGCCACGAGTCGGGCTGCCGATCGTCGGCGGCCGGGGCTGCGGTCTGCCGCCACACCGGCAGGTGCAGCCACTGCTCCTCGGGCAGCCGCGGGAGCCGGCCGATCTCGGCCAGGCTGGTCGGTTCGGCCGGCAACTCGGCGCCGCCCTCCCGCCCGGCGGCCATCGGCGTCTGCTCGATCCAGTACCGCTGCCGCTCGAACGGGTAGGTGGGCAACGGAATCCGGCCGGGGGCGGCCCGGTAGACCGGGGTGGCCCCGTCGCCGCGGCCGTGGTGTGCCGCCCAGTCGATCTCGACCCCGGCCAGCCAGAGCCGGGCCAGCGCGTCGGTGAGCACCAGGTCGGCGGGGCGCGGGTCGCTGCCGGCCGGCAGCGTCGCGGTGATTAACGGCCAGCGCTGCGGCGGGCAGCCGGCGGAGCGCACCAGCGCGCCGAGCGACTGGCCGGGGCCGATCTCGACCAGGGCCAGTTCCGGGTCGGCGAGCAGCACCTGCACACCCGCCTCGAACTGCACCGGCTGGCACATGTGCCGGGCCCAGTAGGCCGGGTCGCGCACCAGCGCGGCGTCGGCCAGCGCGCCCGTGACGTTGGAGATGTAGGGCAGCCGGGGCGGGTTGAGCCGGATGTTGGCGGCCACCCAGGCGGTCAGCTCGTCGCTGATCCCGGCCAGCATCCGGGAGTGGAACGCGTGGCTGGTCTCCAGTGGCCGGCACGGGATCTCGGCCTGACGCAGGTCGGCGGCGAGCTGGTCGAGCGCGGCGGTCGGACCGGCGACCACCACCGTCTCCGGCCCGTTGATCGCGGCGATGTCCAGCCCGCGCTGCTCCAGCCGGAACCGGCGGCGCAGCTCGTCGGCGGCCAGCGGTACCGCGGCCATCGAGCCGGTATCCAGCGCCCCGATCAGCTTGGCCCGGTGCACCACCAGGGCGATCGCGTCGGGTAGCGACAGCACCCCGGCCAGGCAGGCCGCGACGTACTCGCCGAGGCTGTAGCCAAGCATCGCGGTCGGCCGCAGCCCCCAGGCCAGCAACGTGCTGGCCAGCGCGTAGTCCACGGCGAAGAGCAGCGGCTGGGCCACCTCGGTGCGGCGCAGGGCGGCGGTACGCGGGTCGGTGCCGCCGCCCCGGCCGAGCAGCGCCGCCAGGTTGGAGCCGCCGCCGCGGGGCCCGGTCAGCAGGTCGGTGAGGTCCAGTTCGGGCAGTGCCGCGGCGATCGGGGCCAGGCACTCGTCCAGCGCGGCGCGGAACACCGGTTCGCGCCGGTACAGCTCACCGACCAGTCCCGGGTACTGCTCGCCGACGCCGGCGAGCAGGAACGCCACCGGTCGACCCTGTACCGCCTCCACCCGGCTCATCGGGGGCTGGGCACCGTCGCGTCCGGTCAGGGTGCCGACCGTCTCTTCGCAGGTGGCGGTCACCGCCACCCGCCGGTGCTCGAAGGTCTTGCGTCCGACCTGCAACGAGAACGCCACGTCGGCCAGCCTGGCGTGCGGCTGGCGATCCAGGTGCTCGCCGAGGCGCCGCACCGCGCGGTCCGCCGCGCTCGCGGTCCGGGCCGACACCGGCACCACCTGGTACCGGCGGGTGTGCGCCGGGCCGGTGAGCTCGTCGGTCTCCGGCACCTCCGGGCGTACCGGTGGCTCCTGCACGACGACGTGCACGTTGGTGCCTCCCATCCCGATGGAGTTGAGCCCGGCGATGCGGGGCCGGCCCTCGATGGCTGGCCACTCGGCGAGGTCGACGTTGACGTAGAACGGGCTGTTCTCGAAGTCGATCGCCGGGTTGGCCTGCGTGTAGTGCAGGGTCGGCGGGATCACCCGGGACTGCAGGGACAGCGCGGTCTTGATCAGGCCGGCGGTACCGGCCGCGTGGTTCATGTGCCCGACGTTGGTCTTGACCGCGCCGATCGGGCAGTACTGCCGCTGCTCGGTGCTGCCGAACGCCCGGGTCAGCGCGGCGACCTCGATCGGGTCGCCCAGTTCGGTCGCGGTGCCGTGCGCCTCGACGTAGCTGATCTCCTCGGGGCTCACCCCGGCGTCGGCCATCGCGTCGGCGATCACCCGGGCCTGTCCGGCGACGCTCGGCGCGGTGTAACCGACCTTCAGCGCGCCGTCGTTGTTCATCGCCGAGCCGCGGATGACTCCGTAGACGTGGTCGCCGTCGCGCAGCGCGGCGTCCAGCCGCTTGAGCACCACGACGGTGGCGCCGTCGCCGAACATCGTCCCGCTGGCCTGCGCGTCGAAGGTGTGCACGTGCCCGTCGCGCGACTCCATGCCGCCCGGGGTGGACAGGTGGCCCTGCTTGTCCGGCACCCGGATCGACACGCCGCCGGCCAGCGCCATCTCGCAGTCGCCGCTGCGCAGGCTGCGGACCGCCAGGTGCACCGCGACCAGTGAGGTGGAGCAGAAGGTCTGCACCGCGACGCTCGGGCCGTGCAGGTCGAACAGGTACGACACGGTGGTGGTCAGGGCGTCCTTGTCGTTGCCCATGATGAGCTCGTACTCGCTCAGGTCCTCGTGCATGCTCAGCTGGCCGAGCGCGCCGAGCAGGTAGGTGCTGATGTTGGTGCCACCGAAGACCCCCACCCGCCCCCGGTGCTCCGGCCGGCAGTAGCCGGACTGTTCGAGCGCCTCCCAGCAGACCTCGAGGAAGAGCCGCTGCTGCGGGTCGGTCAGCGCGGCCATCCGCGGGCTGATGCCGAAGAACCCGGCGTCGAAGCCGGCGATGTCGTCGAGGATCGGGCGGGCCGGTACGTAGGCCGGGTCGTGCGCCAGCTCGGCCGGCACGCCCGCCTCGACCAGCTCCTCCGGGGTGAAGAAGCTGATCAGCTCCTCACCGGCGCAGAGGCTGCGCCAGAAGGCGGCCACGTCCTTGGCGCCCGGGAACCGTCCGGCCATCCCGACGATGGCGATCCGCCGGTCCAGCTGCTCCCCGCCGAGCACCGGCGCGGTCGATGCCGCCACGACGAGTTCGGTGCCGCTGGGCGCGGCCGGTGCGGCGACCGGCACGGGTGCCACCGGCGCGGCGACGGCGGCCGGCGCGACGGCCGGCTCCCCGGTCCGGGCCGGCGCCGCCGGGGCCGGGCCACGCTGCTGATCGAGCAGCGCGCTGAAGGACCGGACGGTCGGCGCCTCGAACAGCGACACGGTCGGTACCGCCACCGCGAACCGGTTCTTGACCAGCCCCAGCAGCCGGGGCACCAGCAGCGAGGTGCCGCCGAGGTCGAAGTAGTTGTCGTGGATGCCGACCGGCTCGATGCCGAGCACGTCGGACCAGAGTTCGGCCAGCGCCCGCTCCGTGCCGGTCAGCGGCGGGGTGTAGGGCTGCGGCAGATCCGGGCGCGGGTGGCGGATCGCGTCTCCGCCGACCGGCTCGACGGTCGCGCCGCCGAGGCGGGGCAGCCGGTCGTCCAGGCCGCCGGCGGCGACCACCACGGCGGGCAGCGCGGTGCCGACCAGCCGGTCGAAGGCGGCCAGGGCCTCGGCGTCGCTCATCGAGTGGCTGGCCATGCTCGCGCCGATCCCGTCGCGCAGCCGCTGCAGGGTGCAGGCCCAGGTGTCCCAGCCGGCGGAGATCCACCGGCTGCGTCCGTCGGTGCCGGCGTGGGCGAGCGCGGTCAGCGCCGCGTTCGCCGCGGCGTAGCCACCGAAGGTCACCCCGCCGAGCAGGGCCGAGGTCGAGGAGAAGAGCAGGCACCAGTCCGGTACCAGCCGGTCGTCCAGTCCGGCGACGATCCGGGCGATCACCCGGGCACCGTCCACCTTGGCCCCGAACTGCCGGGCCACCGCGGCCCCGTCGAGGTCCCGCAGTGCCACGAAGGTGTCGGTGCCGGCGTCAGCCGCCGCGTGCACCACGCCGTCGATCCGGACGTCGGTGAAGAGCGCCCGCATGGCCGCCTCGTCGGTGACGTCGACGCGCGGGGTGCGCACCGTCGCGCCGAGCGCGCGCAGGGCCGCCACGGCGGCGTGCCGGGGGTCGTCCGGGTCGTCGGGTAGCCCACGCCGGCTGGTCAGCACCAGCCCGGCCGCGCCGTTGCGCACCAGGTGCCCGGCGATCGTGAGACCGATGTCGCCGAGACCGCCGGTGATCAGGTAGGTGCCGCCGCTGGCCACCGGGTGGGTCTCCAGCGGCGTCGCCGGTGCCTCGTACGTCGGCAGGTACCGGGTGCCGCCCCGGTGGGCGACGAGCACCTCGCCGGAGCGGCGGCCCAGCTCGGCGGCGAGGGCGTCGGCCATCGCGCCGGGGCCGTACTCCGGGTCGAGGTCGACGTTGACGCTCTCCAGGTCCAGGTACTCCTGATTGGCGACCACCGGCAGCACCGCGACCGCGGCCTGGGCCGGCGCGGTGCCACCGACGGTCACCCCGGCACTGTCCGCCACCGCCTGGCCGCCCTGGGTGACCACCATCACGCGGGTACCGCTGTGGCCGCTACCGCCGCAGGCGGCGAGCACCCCCGAGGCGCCGTGCACCGCGGCGGTGGCCGCGTCGGCCGGCACCGGCTGCGTCATCGACAGGTCGACCACCGTGTTGGGGCCGGCACCGAGCAGCGCGACGAGGTCGCCAGGGCAGGTCGCCAGCACCACGTCGCCGCCGGAGCGGCGCAGCCGGGTGGCGAGTTCGTCGGCCACCTCGGTGGCGGTACCGGCAACGGCCGGCGCGAGCAGCACGTACCGCCCGGCGGCCGGGACGGTGGCGGCACCGGTGGGCGCCGCTCGCCATCGCTGGGTCAGCAACCGCACGTGCTCGTCGCCCGGGGCGGGCTCGGCCTCGACCGCCTCGGTGCGCGGCCGGGTCACAGCCGGGCCGGCCGGTCGGTCGAACCAGTGCCGCTGCCGCTGGAACGGGTAGGTCGGCAGGTCCGCCAGCCGGGCCGGGCCACCGCGCAGCGCGGACCAGTCGAGGGTCACCCCGATCTCCCACAGCCGCCCGCAGGTGTCCAGCAGGCTCGCCACCTCGGCCGAGTCCCCGCCGGTCGCCCCGGCGGGCAGGGTGCCGAGCAGGACGGTGTCCGGCTGATCGGGGAGCTGGCTGGCCAGCAGGTCGCCGAGGACGGTACCCGCGCCCAACTCCACCAGGACGTCGACGTCCCGCGGCAACTGCCGGGCCAGGTCGGTACCGTCGGCCGCGACCGTGACCACGGGGATCGCCGGCGCCTGCCGGGTCACCGGGTCGGGCCCCTCGGCCGCCTCGGTGCCGCCCGCCGTGTCGTCGGTCGGCCGGGCCCGCAGGCTGGTCAGCCGAAGCGCGTCGGTGAGGGTGAGCACCCCGGCCAGGCAGTTCGCGACCTGCTCGCCGATCCCCTGGCCGACCAGCACGTCCGGCCGGACACCGCGGTGCAGCAGCAGTCGGGCGAGCGCGTACTGGACGACGAAGTGGAACGACGCGGCCAGTTCCGGCCGGTCGGCCTCGGCACCGGGTCCGGCGTGGAGGAACGGCCGCAGGTCCAGCCCGCAGTGCTCGGCGGCGATCTCGACGCAGCTGTCCACCGCGGTCGCGTAGGCCGGCTCACGCCGGTAGAGCCCGACCCCGAGCCCGCGGTGATTGGCACCGGAGCCGGGCAGCAGGAAGGCCACCCGCGGCCGGTCACGCAGGCTGCGCACACCGGCCGCGCCGGCCGCGGCGGTGAGCCGCCCGGTGGCGTCGGCGCTGTCCGTGGCGAGGACCGCCCGGCGGAAGCGGTGCTCGGCCCGCCCGCTCTGCAGGGTGTACGCCAGGTCGGCGACGGTGCAGCGGTCCAGCGCGCCGCCCAGCGCCACGAGCCGCTCACGCAACGCCGCCGGGTCGTGCGCGGAGACCGGCAGCAGGTACGGGCCGGGTGCCTCGGCGACCGGCTCGGCCTGCGGGGCGGCCTCCAGCACCAGGTGCGCGTTCGTGCCCGACCAGCCGAACGAGCTGACCCCGGCCAGCCGGGGCCGGTCCTGCTCGGGCAGGTCCAGCGTCGTCGTCGCCGGCCGCACGGTGTCGCTGGCCAGGACCGCCTCGGAGGGGTTGACCAGGTTGAGGTTCGGTGGGACCACGCCCTGCTTGAGCACCAGCACCGTCTTGATCAGCCCGGCGATGCCGGCCGCCGCCTGGGTGTGCCCGATGTTGGTCTTCACCGCCCCGACGTGCAGCGGCGTCGCCGGGGACCGGCCGCCGAAGACGTCGCCCAGCGCGCCGAGCTCGATCGAGTCGCCGAGCCGGGTGCCGGAGCCGTGCGCCTCCACGTAGCAGATCTCGTCCGGGCTGGTCCGCGCGGCGGCCAGCGCCCGGCGGATGACGTCCACCTGGGCGCCCCGGTTCGGCGCGGTCATCCCGTTGCTGTGACCGTCCTGGTTGACCGCCGAGCCGCGGATCACCGCGTGGATCCGGCGGCCGTTGCGCAGCGCGTCGGAGAGCCGCTCCAGCACCACCACCCCGGCGCCCTCGCCCATCACGTAGCCGTCGGCATCGGCGTCGAAGGTCTTGTTCAGCCCGTCCCGGGAGAGCATCGAGGTGGCGCAGGCGTTGACGTACAGGTCGGGTTGGATGAGCAGGAAGCCGCCCGCGGCCACCGCCAGGTCGCACTCGCCGCGGCGCAGCGCCGCACTGGAGAGGTGCACCGCCACCAGCGACGACGAGCACGCGGTGTCCAGGGTGACGGTCGGGCCGCGCAGGTCGAAGTGGTACGCGAGGCGGCCGGCGACCACGCTCGCCGAGCTGCCCTGCCCGGCGTACGGGTCGGTGAAGGCGGCGGCGCCCTGTAGGTCGGACTGCAACCGGCCGTACTGGGTGGTGTCCGAGAAGCCGATCATCACCGAGGTGCGGCTGCCCGCCACCCGGGCCGGAGGGGTGCCGGCGTCCTCCAGTGCCTCCCAGGTCAGCTCCATCAGCAGCCGCTGCTGCGGGTCCATCCGCAGCGCCTCGCGGGGTGGCGAGCCGAAGAACTCGGAGTCCCAGCGGGTGATGTCGGAGAGGAATGCTCCGCGACGGGTGTAGACGCCGTGGTCGGCGACGTACGGGTCGAGGTCGTACCGGCCGTCCGGTGCGTCGTCGAGCACCGCGCTACGCCCGTCGCGGAGCAGTTCCCAGTAGGCGTCCACGTTCTGCGCGCCGGGCAACCGGCAGGACAGGCCCACGATGGCGATCGGCTCGTGCCGGCCGGCATCGGCCTCGGCGAGCTGCCGGCGCGCCTCAGTCAGGTCGACGGTGACCCGCTTGAGGTATTCGCGGAGCTTGTTCTCGGCTGCCATCTGTCAAATCCCCTGTCCTAGCGCGTGGGTGGTGGGAAGCTGGATCGTCAGAGCTGGGTGTCGATGTACTGGAAGATCTCCTCGTCCGAGGCGGCATCCAGCTGCGCCTTCGACGCCTCCGCGCTGGTCCCCAGGCCGAGCCGGAGCAGGGCCGCCTGCAACGTCGCCACCACCCGGTCCCGCTCCCCGGTGTCGTCGTCGGCGAGTTGCGCGGTGATCCGGTCGAGGGTCTCGGTCAGCACGTCGTTGACCGCCGGCGCCGCCGGCGCGAGCTCGCCGAGCAGGTAGTCGGCCAGCGCGTCGACGGTGGGGTGGTCGAAGACCAACGCCGCCGGCAACTGCATGCCCAGCTCCGAGTTGAGCCGGTTGCGCAGTTCGACTGCGGTCAGCGAGTCGAAGCCCATCTCGCTGAAGGTCCGGTCCATCTCCACCGCGCCGGCCGAGCCGTGGGCCAGCACCCGGGCGACGTGCGAGCGCAGCGCCGCCACGATCTCCGCCCGGGCCTCGTCGGTCGGCAGGGCGGCGAGCCGGGCGACCGGGCCGAAGGCGCTCGCCGCGCTGCCGCCCTGCGGTCGCAGGGCGGGCTGGACCAGGCCGCGCAGCACCACCGGGATGTCGTCGCCGCTCTCGGCCCGCGAGCGCAGCGCCGCCAGGTCCCAGCGGGAGGCCACCACCAGCGGGTCACCGGTCGTGGCTTCGCGCAGCGCCGTGTCGAACAGGTCCAGGCCCTGCTCGGCCGAGATGGCCGCCACGCCGGCCCGGGACAGCCGGGCCTCGTCGGCCGCGGTCAGCTCCGCGGCCATCCCGGTCGACATCGACCACATGCCCCAGGAGATGGAGAGCGCCGGCAGCCCGGACGCCCGCCGGTGGGCGGCGAGCGCGTCGAGGAAGCTGTTCGCCGCCGCGTAGTTGCCCTGCCCCGCGTTACCGAGCACCCCGGCGATCGAGGAGAACAGCACGAAGGCCCGCAGGGGCAGGTCGGCGGTCAGCTCGTGCAGCAGCCAGGCGGCCTGGGCCTTGGGCCGGAAGACCGACTCCAGCCGCTGTGGCGTGAGCCCCTCCAGCAGCGCGTCGTCGAGCACCCCGGCGGCGTGCACCACGGCGGTCAGCGGCCGGTCGGCCGGCACCGAGGCCAGCATTTCGGCCAGCGCCGGGGCGTCCGCGACGTCGCAGGCGACGACCCGGACCGAGGCGCCGAGGCCTTCCAGCTGGGCGACGAGTTCGGCCGCGCCGCTGGCCGCCGGACCGCGCCGGGAGGTCAGCAGCAGATGTTGTACGCCGAAGCGCTGCACCAGCCGGGTCGCGACCAGTGCGCCGAGACCGCCGGTACCGCCGGTGACCAGCACCGTCCCGTCCGCCAGGTCCAGCTCGTCCACCGGGGCGGGCGAGCGACGGCTGACCCGCGGCACCAGGATCTTCTCCGCCTCGACCAGGCACTGCGACTCGCCCTTGCCGATCGCGGCGGCCAGCCGGCCCCACGGCGCCTCACGGGCGTCGGCCCTCAGGTCGGCCAGCACGAAGCGGCCGGGGTGCTCGACCTGCGCGGCGCGGACCAGTCCCCACAACGCGCCGGTGCGCACCGACCGCGGGTCGGCCAGGAAGACCAGCCGGGATCCGGCCAGCCGTTCGTCGGCGACCCACTGCTGCATGGCCTCCAGCGCCCGCCCCGTCAGCTCGCGGGCGGCGGTCGGCACGTCCGGCTCGGTGCCGGCGCCGGAGAAGACCGCGAAGTCGCACCGCTCGCCGCCGGCCACCGCGGCGGCCAGCGCGGCCACCGTCTGGTGACCGGGCAGCCCGGCCACCGGTTCGCCGAGGTACCGCCAGGTCGGCGCCTCGTCGGCGTCGGCAACCGGCAGGTCCACCCAGCCCAGGCCGAAGAACCCGGCCGGCCCGGTGGCCCGGCCCATCGCGGTGACCATCGAGGCGATGGAGACCGGCCGGACCCGCAGCTCCTCGATGGCGAGTACCAGCCGGCCGTCCGCGTCGGCGGCCTCGACCGCGAGCTTGTCCGCGCCGTCGGAGCTGAGCCGGACCCGCAGCGCCGAGGCGCCGTGGCCGGCCAGCCGGACCCCGCGGAAGACGAACGGCAACCGCAGCTCGTCCGAACCACCCTCGAAGATGTACGGGTGGAACGCCGTGTCCAGCAGGACCGGGTGCAGTCCGAAGCCCTCGGTCTCGGCGGCCTGCGGCAGGGCGACGTCGACGTAGAGCGCGTCGTCGGCCCGCCAGGCGGCCTGCACGCCGCGGAACGCGTCACCGTACTCGTAGCCGAGTTCGGCCAGCCGGTCGTACGCGCCGTCGAAGGCGATCGGGACGGCACCCGCCGGCGGCCACGAGGTCGCCCAGCCGCACCGGCCGTCGGTGCCGCCGCCGTGCGGGGCGAGGACGCCGCTGGCGTGTCGTACCCAGGTGTCGTCGCCGTCGGCACGGGCGTATACGCCCACCGTGCCGTCGCCACCGTCGACCACCACCTGTAGCGAGAGTCCGCCGTCGGCAGGCAGCACCAGCGGCGCCTCGAAGGTCAGCTCCACCACCTCGGCCAGTCCGGCCTGGGCACCGACCTGGCCGACCACGTCGAGCAGGGCGGCGCCGGGCACGACCACCCCGCCACCGACCGCGTGGTCGGCGAGCCAGGGCAGCTCGGTCAGTGACACCCGGCCGGTGACCACCACCCGGGTACCGTCGGCGACATCGACCGCGGCGCGCAGCAGCGGGTGGTTGACCGGGCGCAGCCCGGCCGAGGCGACGTCCGCGCTGGAGCGCCGGTGGATCAGCCAGTAGCGCTCCCGCTCGAAGGCGTAGGTCGGCAGGTCGACGGCGCGACCGCCGGCCGCCAGGGCCGTCCAGTCGACGGGCACGCCGACCACGAACGCCTCGGCGAGGCAACCCAGGAGCGCCTCCAGCTCCTCCTGCTTGCGGCGGTAGGTGGCGGTCACGACCGCCCGCTGGTCGGTGAGGCAGTTGCCGGCCATCCCGGAGAGCACCGGCAACGGACCGACCTCCAGGTAGACGTCGGTGCCGGCGGCCTCCAGCAGCTCGATCATCGGTGCGAAGCCGACGGTCTGACGGATCTGGTCCACCCAGTAGTCGGGGTCGGTCCAGGACCGCTCCGGCCCGAGGTTGGTCTCGTAGGGCAGCTGGGCCGCGCCGAAACTGGTCGCTTTCAGCTCGCGGGCGAACTCGTCGAGCATCGGCTCCATCAGCGGCGAGTGGAACGCGTGGCTGACCGGCAGCCGTCCGGTGCGCTTGCCAAGCGCGCGCCAGTGCGCCTGCACCGCGAGGCAGGACTGCTCGTCGCCGGAGACCACCACGTCACCCGGGCTGTTGATCGCGGCGATCCCGACCAGGTGCTCCATCCCCGCCAGCGAGGCGCGTACCTCGGCCGCCGGTGCCGCCACCGCGACCATCGCGCCGTCGGCGGGCAGGTTCTGCATCAGCCGGGCCCGGGTGGCGACCAGGCGGGCGGCGTCGGCCAGCGTCCAGATGCCGGCCACGTGCGCGGCGGCGATCTCGCCGACGGAGTGCCCGGCCAGCCTGGTCGGGCGTACCCCGAGCGAGGTGAGCAGCCGGAAGGCGGCCACCTCGTAGACGAAGAGCGCCGGCTGGGTGTAGAGGGTCTGGTTCAGCGCCGCCGCGCCGGCCGTGTTCGGCTCGGCCCACATCACCTCGCGCAGCGGCCGCTCCAGGTACGGGTCAAGCGCCGCGCAGGCCTCGTCGAAGGCCGCCGCGAAGACCGGGAACGCCCGGTACAGGTCCCGGCCCATGCCGGGGCGCTGGCCACCCTGCCCGGTGAAGAGGAAGGTGGTCGACACCTGGCCCCGGGCGACGCCGGCCGGGACCACCGCGCCGGGCCGGCCGTCGACGTACCCGGCCAGCCGCTCGACGAGTTCGGCCCGGTCCCGGCCGACGACCACCGCCCGGTGGTCGAAACGGGCTCGGGTGTCGGCCAGCGAGAAGGCGATGTCGGCGGGCCGTACGGCGGGGTCGGCGAGCACCCGGTCGTGCAGTCGCCGGGCCTGCCGGCGCAGCGCGGTCGGGGTGCGGGCGGAGATCACCCAGGCGTGCGGGCCCGGGTGCCCGGCTGCCGGTGCGGGCGCCTGGTCCTCCGTGGGCTCCTCCAGGATCACGTGCGCGTTGGTCCCGCTGATGCCGAACGAGGACATCCCGGCCCGGCGCGGCTGCTCGTCCAGGCGGGCCCAGGGCCGCGCCTCGGTGAGCAGTTCCACCGCGCCGGAGCTCCAGTCGACGTGGTGCGTCGGCGCGGTGACGTTCACCGTCCGGGGCATCGTGCCGTGCCGCATCGCCATGATCAGTTTGATCAGGCCACCGACGCCGGCCGCGGCCTGGCTGTGCCCGATGTTGGACTTCAACGAGCCCAGCCACAGCGGCCGGTCGGCCGGGCGGTTCTGCCCGTAGGTGGCGAGGATGGCGGTCGCCTCGATCGGGTCACCCAGCGGCGTGCCGGTGCCGTGCGCCTCGACCAGGTCGATCGCGGCCGGCTCCAGCCGCGCGTCGGCCAGCGCCCGCCGGATGACCCGCTCCTGGGCGCGCCCGCTGGGGGCGGTCATCCCGTTGCTCGTACCGTCCTGGTTCACCGCGATGCCGCGGATGACGCTCAGGATCCGGCGACCGTTGCGCCGCGCGTCGCGGAGCCGCTCGAGCAGCAGCACGCCCGCGCCCTCGGCCCACACCGCACCGTCGGCGTCGTCGGAGAACGCCTTGCACCGGCCGTCGGTGGCCAGGGCCCGCTGGCGGGAGAACTCGACGAACGGGTCGGGTACCGCCATCACGGTGACCCCACCGGCGAGCGCCATCGGGCAGTCTCCGGACCGCAGTGCCTGCACGGCCAGGTCCAGTGCGACCAGCGAGGACGAGCAGGCGGTGTCCAGGGTGACCGCAGGGCCCTCCAGCCCGAACGTGTAGGCCACCCGGCCGGAGAGCACGCTCGGCACGCTGGAGACCATCAGGGTGCCCTCGACGCTCGTCGGCATGTCACCGAGGAACTGGGTCGAGTAGTGGTCGTACATCATCCCCGACCAGATGCCCACCCGGTCGCCGCGCACCGTGGCAGGGTCGATGCCGGCCCGCTCGAACGCCTCCCAGGTGATCTCCAGGAAGAGCCGGTGGTGCGGATCGGTCGCCAGGGCCTGCCGGGGGCTCATGTTGAAGAACGGCGCGTCGAAGCCGGCCGGGTCGTCGATGAAGCCACCCCGGCGGGTGTACGAGGTGCCGTACGCGTCCGGGTCCGGGTTGTAGAGCTTCTCCAGGTCCCAGCCACGGTCGGTCGGGAACTCGCCGGTGGCGTCCACCTCGCCAGCGACGACGTCCCAGAGCTGCTCCGGGGTCGTGACGGCGCCGGGGTAGCGACAGGCCATGCCGATGACCGCGATGGGCTCGTGGTGCCGTTCGTCGGCCACGGCCAGCTGCTGCTTCGCATCGGCCAGATCAGCGGTGACCCGCCTGAGATAGTCACGGAGCTTGTCTTCGATCGCCATGGCTGTCCCTCCCCTTCTTCGTGTGTCCGGTGTGGTTTCAGAGCTGGCTGTCGATGAAATTGAAGAGATCCTCGTCAGAGGCCGTGCCCAGGCGGGCCGACGTCAGTACCGGCGCCAGGGCCGGGGTGTCCGGTTCCTGCTCGCGCCCGCCGTCGAACCGGTGCAGCGCGGCCCGCAGCACGGCCGTCACCCGGTCCTGTTCGTCCGGGTCGGCGTCGGCCAGGCGGGCGGTGACCCGGTCCAGCGCCTCGCGCAGCAGCTCGTCGGCGGCTGGCGGGGCGGGCATCAGCTCGCGCAGGATCCAGTCGGCCACGTCCTCGGTGGTCGGCTCGTTGAAGACCAGCGTCGCGGGCAGCGGCAGACCGGTGTCGGCCGCGAGCCGGTCGCGCAGGTCCATGGAGGACAGTGAGTCCAGTCCGAGTTCGGTGAACGGCCGGTCGGCCTCGACGGTGTCCTGCGGGCCGTAGGCCAGCACCAGCGCCACGGTCCGCCCGACCAGGTCCAGCACCAGTTGGCGGCCCTCGGTGTGGTCCAGCCCGGCCAGCTGGTCGGCCAGCCTGGCGGCGGCCGCCGGGCCGGTGGCGCCGGGCACGACACCGGCGGCATCCGCCAGCACGGTGCCGGCCGGGCTGGCGGGCGCCGCCCGACGGCCGGCACCCAGTAGTTGCCGCAGGATCGCCGGTGACTCGCCACCTGCGGTCAGCCGGGCCCGCAGGCCGGCCGGCTCCCAGCGGGCGGCGACCACCAGCGGGTCGCCCTGCCCGGCGTCGCGCAGCGCGGCGTCGAACAGCTCCAGTCCCTGCCGCTGGCTCAGGCCGGCCAGACCCGCGCGGGCGAGCCGGGCCTCGTCGGCAGCCGAGAGACCCTCCGTCATCTGCGTCCGGACCCCCCACAGGCCCCAGGCGATCGAGGTACCCGGCAGGCCGAGGTCGCGCCGGTGACCGGCCAGGGCGTCGAGGAAGGCGTTGGCCGCGGCGTAGTTCGCCTGTCCGGCGTTGCCCAGCAGGCCGGCCACCGAGGAGAAGAGCACGAACATCCGTACCGGCAGCTCGGCGGTCAGCTCGTGCAGCAGCCAGCCGGCGTCGAGTTTCGGGCGGAGCACCCGGTCCAGCGCGGACGCATCGAGCCGGTCCACCGTGGCGTCACCGAGCACTCCGGCCGCGTGCACCACGCCGACCAGCGGCCGCCGCGGCGGGATCGTGGCCAGCAGCCCGGTCAACGCCGCCCGGTCGGCCACGTCACAGGCCGCCACCCGGACCGACGCACCGAGCCCGGTCAGCCGCCGTACCAGCTCGGCGACGCCGTTGGCGCTCTCTCCCCGACGGGAGGTCAGCAGCAGGTCGCGCACGCCGTGGCGCTCGACCAGTCGGGCTGCGGCGAGCGCGCCCAGGCCGCTGGTGCCCCCGGTGACCAGGACCGTGCCCGAGCCGAGGTCCACCAGCGGGCCGGGCCGGGACTCCCGGCGGGCGAGCCGGGGCACCAGCAGCGCGCCGTCAACCACGGCGAACTGCGGTTCACCGGCGTCCAACGCGGCGGCCAGCCGCTGCCACCGGCCGGCGGAGCCGCCACCGCCGGGCAGGTCGGCCAGCACGAACCGGCCGGGGTGCTCGACCTGCGCGGTCCGTACCAGCCCCCACACCGCGGCCGTGCCCACCGACCGGTGCCCGGCCAGGATGAGCAGCCGGGCGCCGGTGAACCGGGCCTCGCCCAGCCACTGGCGCAGCAGCCCGAGGACGCGGTGCAGGTGGGTCCGGGCCCGGCCCGCCGGATCGAGGTCGTCCTCGTCGGCGTCGGCGGGCAGCGGCACCAGCACGACCGGCGGCACCGTACCGGCGTCCGGCCCGGCCAGCGCGGCGAGGTCGTGGTGCCGGGAGACGGTCACCCCGGCGGCGTCCAGCTCGGCGCGGATCGTGTCGGCCGCTCCGGTGTCGCCGAGCACCGCCCAGCTCCGGCCGGCGAGCTGCGCCTGCGGCGTACCGGCGGGGACCCAGCGCAGGTCGTGCAGGCCCGGCCCGAAGGCGCCCGGTGCGGTCAGCTCGGTGCCCGGCGGCACACTGCGCATGCTGAGCGCGGCCACCGCACCGATCCGCTGGCCGGTGCCGTCGTGGAGGGTCAGCGCGACGGCGCCGTCCGCGCCGGGGCTCAGCCGGACCCGCAGCCGGTCGGCGCCGGCCCCGGTGACCCGCACGTCGGAGAAGACGAACGGCAGCCGGAGTTCGCCGTCGCCGGCCCCGGTGTCGAGCACCAGCGGGTGCAGGGCGGCGTCCAGCAGCGCCGGGTGGATGCGGTAGTCACGCGCGCCGCCGACATCGGGCAACCGCACCTCGGCGTACCGGTCGGCGCCGCACCGCCAGGCGGCGACCAGTCCCCGGAACGCCGGGCCGTACTGGTAACCGGCCGCGGCCAGGTCGGCGTACGCGGTGGCCAGATCGATCGGCTCGGCACCGGCCGGCGGCCAGACGGTGAGCGGTTCGGACGGCGGGTCGGCGGGGGCGGGGGCCACCGACCCGCTGGCGTGCCGGGTCCACTCGGCCTCGGCCTCACCGACCGGCCGGGAGTGGATGCTGAGCGTACGGCGACCGTCCGCCTCGGCCTCGCCGAGGCAGATCTGCAGCTCCACGGCTGCCGCCTCGGCCAGCACCAGCGGGGCGTGCAGGGTCAGCTCGGCGAGCCGGTCGGCGCCGACCGCGGCGGCGGCGGCGAGCCCGAACTCCACGAAGGCGGTACCGGGCAGCAGCACCCGCCCGGCGATCATGTGGTCGACCAGCCAGGGCGTGTCGGTGTCGGACAGCCGCCCACGGAGCAGCAGCCCGCCGCTCTCGGCCACCGGCACCGCCGAGCGGAGCAGCGGGTGCCGGACCGTCCCGGTGGCCGGCTGGGCCGCGTCGGAGAGCCAGTAGCGCCGGCGCTCGAAGGGGTAGCTCGGCAGCTCGGGACGGTGCGTCGGAAGACCGAGCAGCCGCGCCCAGCCGACCGGCTCGCCATCGACCCAGGCCCGGGCGGCGGCGCTGAGGGCGTCGGAACCGGCCCCGTCGACGCCCGGCTCGGCCTCGGCTGGCTGGCCGTCCGCCGCGACCGGCCCGGGACGGTTCGTGGCGACGCCGGTCAGCACCGCCGGGTTCGGCGTACCGGCGGCGAGATCGGCCAGTGCGGCGCACAGTCCGGGCCGGTCGGCGCCGAACACGACCGCCCGGTGTGGAAAGGCGACGCGGCCGGCCAGTACGGCGGCGGCGGCACCGAGATCCGCGTCCGGGGCGTCCGTGGCGTACCCGCGCAGCAGCTCGGCCAGCGCGCGCAGCGAGTCACCGGTCCGCGCGGAGAGCACCCAGGGCAGCGGGTCGCCGGCCGCCGGGCCGGCCTCGTCCGGGTGCTCGGCCGGCTCGACCGACTCCAGGATGAGATGCGCGTTGGTACCGCTGATGCCGAAGCTCGACACCGAGGCGCGCCGCGGCCGCCCCGTCGCCGGCCAGGATCGCTGCTCGGTCAGCAGCCTGACCCCGGCGGAGTCCCAGTCGACCTTGGTGGTCGGCTCCTCGCAGTGCAGCGAGCGGGGCAGTACGCCGTACCGCATCGCCTGCACCATCTTGATCACTCCGGCCACCCCGGCGGCGGCCTGGGTGTGCCCGATGTTCGACTTCACCGAGCCGAGCCAGACCGGCGGCTGCCCGGTCCGGTTCTCGCCGTACGTCGCCTGGATCGCGTGCGCCTCGATCGGGTCGCCCAGCACGGTGCCGGTGCCGTGCGCCTCGACGACGTCCACGTCCTGGGCGCCGAGTCGGGCGTCGGCCAGTGCCAGCCGGATGACCTGTTCCTGGGCCAGGCCGTTCGGCGCGGTCAGCCCGTTGCTGGCGCCGTCCTGGTTGACCGCGCCACCGCGCAGCACCGCGAGCACCGGGTGCCCGTTGCGGCGCGCGTCGTCGAGCCGTTCCAGCAGCAGCACCCCGGCGCCCTCGGCGAAGGCGGTCCCGTCAGCCGAGGCGGCGAACGCCTTGGCCCGGCCGTCCACGGCCAGCCCGTTCTGCCGACTGAACTCCACCAGGTTGCCCGGGTTGGCCATCAGGGTCACCCCGCCGGCCAGGGCGAGCGGGCAGTCGCCGCGACGCAACGCCTCGAGCGCGAGCTGGATGGCGACCAGTGACGAGGAGCAGGCGGTGTCGACGGTGACCGCCGGGCCCTGGAAACCGTAGGTGTAGGCGATCCGGCCGGAAGCCACGCTCAGCGCGGTCCCGGTGAGCAGGTGCCCGTCGGCGGCCCCGGTCTGCAGGTGCAGCCGGGGACCGTAGTCGGTGGCCATCGCGCCGACGTACACGCCGGTCGACGAGCCGGCGAGGTCGGCCGGGTCGATGCCGGCCCGCTCGAACGCCTCCCAGGCCACCTCGAGCAGCAGCCGCTGCTGGGGGTCCATGGCCAGCGCTTCGCGGGGGCTGACACCGAAGAACGCCGCGTCGAAGAGGTCCGCGTCGTGCAGGAAGCCGCCGTACCGGGTGGCGCAGGTGCCGGGCCGCTCCGGACCGGCGCCGTAGAGGGTGTCCAGGTCCCAGCCCCGGTTGGTGGGCAGCGCGGAGATCGCGTCGGTGCCGGTCGAGATCAGCCGCCACAGCTCTTCGGGTGAGTTGACCCCACCGGGGTAGCGGCAGCCCATGGCCACGACGGCGATCGGTTCGCTGTCCCGTCCGGCGCGGGCGCCGGCGTCGACCCGAGCTCCGCCGGTGCCCGCCGAGGGCTGGCCCAGCGCGGCGTGCAGGTGTTCGGCGAGCCGGTTCGGGGTGGGGTGGTCGAAGACGACGGTGGTGTGCAGGCGCAGCCCGGTCGCGGCGCGCAGCCGGTGCCGCAGCTCGACCGTGCTCACCGAGTCGAAGCCCAGCTCCTTGAAGGTGCGTACCGGGTCGAGTTCGGCGGCGTCACGATGCCCGAGGACGGTCGCCGCCGCCGCCAGTACCAGGTCACGCAGTTCCCGCCGGGACGCCGCAGGTGGTGCTGTCCCGGCCGGCGCGGCGGTCTGCGGCACCGCCGTGGCGGCGGCCTCCCCAATCGGGCGCGCGGCGTCGCCGAGCCAGTACCGCTCCCGCTGGAACGGGTACGTCGGCAGGTCGACCGGCCGGGCGTCGGGCCGGACGCAGTACGGGTCCCAGTCGACATCGGCCCCACCGACGTACGCCTGGGCCAGCGCGTGCCGCAGTCGGGCCTGGCCGCCGTCGTCGCGGCGCAGGGTGCCCACGGCCAGTGCGTCGGACTCCAGTTCCTCGGCGGTCTCCTCGATGCTGGCGGTGAGCACCGGATGCGGGCTGCACTCGATGAACAGCGCGCCGCCGAGGCGCAGCGCGGTCCTGGTCGCCTGGTCGAACCGGACCGGCTGGCGCAGGCTGCGGAACCAGTAGTCGGCGTCGAGCTCGGCGGTGTCGATCGGCTCGCCGGTCACGGTGGAGACGAACGGGACGGTGGTGGAGCGCGGCCGGATCGGGGCCAACGCCTCGACGATCTCGTCGCGCAGACCGTCGACCGCGGGCGAGTGCGAGGCGTAGTCCACCGGCACGTCCTTGGTCCGGTGCCCGTCCGCCTCGATCGCCTCGCGCAGCCGCCCGATCTGTCGCAGGTCGCCGGAGACGACCGCCGAGCGCGGCCCGTTCACCGCCGCCAGGCTCACCCCGGCAGTGGCCCGCAGCCGCTCGACGAGCAGGTCGACCGGGGCGCCGATCCAGGCCATTCCGCCGCCGCCGGAGACCGCGGCGATGGCCCGGCTGCGCAGCGCGACCACCCGCGCCCCGTCGGCCAGCGACAGCGCGCCGACCACGGTCGCGGCCGCGATCTCGCCCTGCGAGTGGCCGACGACCAGGTCCGGCTCGACCCCGTGCGAGCGCCAGAGCTCGGCCAGCGAGACCAGCACCGCCCAGAGCGCGGGCTGCACCACGTCGACCCGGTCCAGACTCGGCGCGCCGGGCACCTCGCGCAGCACGTCGAGCAGCGGGTAGTCGACGTACGGCGCGAGCGCCTGCGCGCAGGCGGTGAGCCGGTCGGCGAAGACCGGCGAGTGGGCGAGCAGTTCGCGGGCCATCGCCGGCCACTGCGAGCCCTGGCCGGGGAAGACGAACACCCGCCGGCCGGTGGCCACCCGGCCGGCGACGACGGTGTCGGCAGGGCGGCCGGTGGCGAGCGCGTCGAGGCCGGCGAGCAGCTCGTGCCGGTCGGCGCCGAGCACGACCGCCCGGTGCTCGAACCGCTCCCGGGTGCGGGCCAGCGAGTACGCGACGTCGGCCGGCTCGACCGACGGGTCGGCGGTGACGTGGCCGGACAACGCGGCGGCCTGGGCGCGCAGCGCCGGTGCGGTACGGGCCGACAGCAACCACGGCGCGTCGGCGTTCGGGGCGCGGTCCCGGTGCACCGCGCGGCGGGGCGGCGCCTCGGCCAGCAGCAGGTGGCAGTTGGTGCCGCCCATTCCGAAGGAGCTGACCCCGGCGACCAGCGGCCGGTCGGCGGCGGGCCAGTCGCGTTCGGCGCAGACCACCCGCAGGTTGAGCTCGTCGAGCTTGATCAGCGGATGCGGGGCCTCGAAGTTGAGGCCGGGCACCAGCCGTCGGTGGCTGATGGCGAGGATGGTCTTGAGCAGGCCGGCGATGCCGGCGGCGCCTTCCAGGTGACCGATGTTGGTCTTGACCGAGCCGACCAGCAGCGGTCGGTCGGCCGGCCGGTCGGCGGCGAGCGCGGCGGACAGGGCCGCTGCCTCGATCGGGTCGCCGACCGGGGTGCCGGTGCCGTGCAGCTCCACGTACTGCACGTCGGCCGGGGCCACCCCGGCCCGGTGGCAGGCCAACCGGATCACCTCGGTCTGGGCGACCGGGTTCGGGACGGTCAGCCCGGCACCGCCGCCGTCGTTGTTGACCGCGCCGCCGAGGATCACGCAGTGCACCGGGTCGCCGTCGGCGAGCGCCGCGGAGAGCGCCTTGAGCACGACCAGCCCACCACCCTCGCCGCGGACGTAGCCGTTCGCGCGGTGGTCGAAGGTGTAGCAACGGCCGTCCGGGGAGAGCGCGCCGAACCGGCCGATCACCGCGCTGGTCTCCGGCAGCAGGTTGAGGTTCACCCCGCCGGCGATCGCCACCGTCGCGCCGCCGCGGCGCAGCTCGTCGCAGGCCAGCTGCACGGCGAGCAGCGACGACGACTGACCGGCGTCGACGGTCAGGCTCGGCCCGCGCAGTCCGAACAGGTAGGACAGCCGGTTCGCGATGAGGCCACGCTGCGTGCCGGTGAGGGTGTGCGGGCCGAGGGTACGGGCACCGAGCCGGTCGTGCAGGTTCGCGTAGTCCGCCGCGATGGCACCGACGAAGACTCCGACGGCGGCGTCGCGCAGCACGCTCGGCGCGATCCGGGCGTGCTCCAGCGCCTCCCAGCACAGTTCGAGCATCAGGCGCTGCTGTGGGTCCATCGCCGTCGCCTCGTGCGGCGAGATGCCGAAGAAGCCGGCGTCGAACCGGTCGACCTCGTCGAGGAAGCCACCGCGGCGGAACTCGGACTGCTCGGCCCAGCGGTGCGCCGGAGCGTCGACGACGGCGTCCCCGCCGGCACGCAGCAGCTGCCAGAACTGGTCGGCGTCCGCGGCGCGAGGCAGCCGGCAGGACATACCGATGACGGCCACCGGCTCCATGGCCGCAGATCCGCTGACCGAGGAAGACATCCGCTCACCCACCCGTCGCAGTGCATTCGTGAACAGCCACCGCCCCGGTTCGTTTCCGATTTACGGCCGAAGGAACGCCGCACCGATCCGGTCATACCGAGGAGATGTTTCGCGCCGGCCGTTCTCCGACCTGGAAGACGCGCTTGAATCGTCTGCTCCGCCGACGTGGACGTCAAGGCTGGTACAGCCCTATTCCGAGTGGCAATTAAGCGACGGTAACAAGCTGCCAGAGTGCCGCTGTTGACCTGACCAAATGCCTTATGAGTAGGTCTTAACATGCGTATCGCACCGCCGATGGGATACCGCCGGCCGTAGTGGCCGGTCCGGTTCCCGGACACGGATCACCGCGGAGGAGGTGATGAACATGCGCAGTGCCGGACACCGGTCGTTGGTCGTCTGCACCTGACGGTCGCCCGGCCTCGCCGGGTGACCGTCGCACCTCGTCGCCGCGCCCGGCGAGGCCCGGGTTTCGACCGGGCGCGGCCACCCCCGACCTCGAAGGAGTCACCGTGGCGATCGACGCTCCACTCACCTACGGACAGCTGTCGACCTGGCGGTCGATGGAGACGTTCGCCACCGACCGGTTGATGGAGGTCAACGTCCCGGCGACCTGGGACGTCCGGGGCCTCACCGCCGACACCGTGCTCGGCGCGCTGGGCGCGTTGGCGCGACGGCACGAGTCGCTACGGACCACCTATCACGTCGTCGACGACCAGCCGGTGCAGCGGATCCACGACCAGCTGCCGCTGCGGATCGAGCAGGTCGACCACGCCGTACGCGACCCGGCGGACCCGGCCGCCACCCTGCGCGCGCTGCACCAGCTGCCGTTCCCGGTGCTCGACGATCCCGGCTGGCAGGGCCGGCTCGTCAGCGTGGCGGGGCAGCCGCAGTTCCTGGCCCTGTCGCTGTCGCACATGGTCGTCGACCTGTGGGCGATCCAGGAGTTGGAGCAGCAGTTCCGGGCCGTCGCGGCCGACCCCGGTGCCGGCTCGGCACCGGCGCCGCGCAGCCGTGAGCTGGCCCTGGCGCAGCGCAGCGATTCCTGGCAGTCCCGTCGCCGACGTGCCGAGACCTACTGGCGGCGGCTGCTGACCGACGGCCCCGTACGCAACCTGCCCGCACCGCCGGCAGGCCGCGCGGCCGAGCGACGGATCCAGGCCACCCTCCGATCACACCACCTCGCTGTGCTGGTGGCCCAGGCGGCGAAGGCGCACAGTGTCTCGCAGCAGAGCGTGGTGATGGCGGCGACCGCCGTCGCGCTCGCCCAGTTCGTCGACCGGGACCGGATCATGATGAGTCTGATGTCGGCGAACCGGTTCGATCCCGAGTGGCAGCCGCTGATCGGCACCCTCAACCAACTGGTCCCGCTGGTCTGCCGGGTCGATCCGGACAGCACGCTGGCGCAGTACCTGAAGCGGACCCACTTCAACGCGATGCTGGCCTATCGCAGCGGCAGCTACGACGTGGACCGGGCCGAGGAACTGGCCAAGGAGATCGGCAGCCCGGACGGCACCCGGTTCACGCACGACTGCTGGTTCAACTACATCTCCGAGCCGCCGCGCGAGGTGCCGGACGACGCCCGCTCCGCCGGTACCGCTGAGTTGAGCTGGGACGTTCCACCGCGAAATGCCGGGCATCCGTTCTACGCCCGGGTGCACGGCGACGGGCAGCAGTGGATCGGCGTCACCCTGCGGGTCGATCCCGACGTGCTCGGCGCGGACGCGGTCGTGCGGGCCCTGCGGGTGATCGCCGAGACCGTACGACGCTCGGTCACCGATCCACAGGCCCGCCTCGGCAGCCTCGATGACGCCGGCACCGTCGTACCGGAGCCGGCGCTCTTTCCCGGCCAGGGCCCGGCACCGGCCGGCCGCTGAGCACCGGCGACCACTCCGGCGACGCCACGTCGAGCACCGCCGGACCGGTGCCGCGACCCGCGGCGCCGGTCCGGCCGCCGGCACCGTCAGCCGCAGCCCCGATAGCTCAGGTACGAGTTCACGGTGACCATCAGCGGCAGGTGCAGGTCGGCGTCCGGGTCCGCGACGCGAAACTCCACCACCGCTCTCGGGTGCAGCGGTACGGCGCCGAGGATCGAGTAGTAGCCGTCCAAGTCGACCGCCAGCTGGTAGATGCCGGCGTCGATGGTCGGCTCGGTCCAGATGGCGAGCCGTCCATCGGTTCCGGTGCGGCCGCTGGCCAGGTCCCGCCACCGTAGCCCGACCTGCCGGGCGAGCACGACGCCCACGTCTGCGGCGGCCATGCCGAACGAACAGTCGACGACCTCGACGGAGAGCACCATGAGCTATGACCACCTCTCGTTGCCGGCAGCCGGTCCGGCTGCCGGTCGGCCGCCGGTGGCGTCCGCAGGGACGATGGTCGGTTACGCCGATATCGTTCGCTCATCGATTTGTTATCGATACCCGGGTGGACGACAAGAACTGGCCGTTCGTTGTCCCTCATGGAATGTTGGGTTGGTCGTTGGGACGGCGCCAAACCTCAGCCAGTGGCGTCACCTGGTGGGCTATGGCACCAACGCCGGCGGCGATACCGGACCGAAAACCAGCATTTAGCGAGACCATAGCCAGCTTTTCTAGCGTCTGAGCCAATCCAGTTCGAGCCGTCGTAGGCAACGCCGGCTATCGCACAGAGAGTTGGTACCCATGGCATTCAACGTTTCGCGAAGGTTCCTTGCCGGCGTCGTGCTCCTCGGCACCGTGGCGGCCGGACCGGTGGCATACGTCGGCTTGTCCTGGGCCGCTCCGGTCACCTCGGCCGATTCCGGCCACGGTCACCTGCCCGCCCCGTCGGCACCTCCCACGGTACCCCTGGAGCCGACGCCCACGGCAACTCCCACCCCGCCCGCGGATCCGCAGCGCAACACGATCTGGGGCTGAGACCGGATGGCCGGGACGGTCAGGTACGACCATCCCGGCGGCGGCTCTCAGGCCCGTGGGGCCGGCCCGGGTCCGGTCGCCCCCTCGCCGCCGGCGGGCCGGCCGGCGTGCACACCGCCTGATCCAACCGATGTGACGGGCCGATCGGCATCCGCGCCGCCCAGTGCGGACAAATCCCGTCGCAGCTGCGCCTGCAGCGTGACCGCACCGCGCAGGCTGAGCCCGGACAGCACCGCCCTGGAGGACTCCCAACCGGCCCGGGCGGCGGCCCGCTCACCGGCGGCCACGTGGATCCGCCCGCGCAACGCCATCGCGCTGGCACCGAGCAGCGCGGCCCCTATCTCACCGAAGATCCGTACCGCGCGATCGGCGTGCTCGGCGGCCGAACCCAGCTCCCCGGCAGCCAAGGCGACGTCGGCGAGCGCGTGTGCCACCCGGCTCTCGGCCATCCGGTCACCAGCGGCCACCGCGAGCGCCTGGGCCCGGGCCAGCCGCCTGGCGGCGGACGCCAGGTCGCCACGTCGATGGTCGACCGCCGCCAGCCCGAGGATGGCGTAACACTCTCCGATCTGGTCGCCGGCGGCCCGCACCGAGTCGAGCACCCCGCGGTAGGCCACCCCGGCTCCCTCAAGGTCCCCCCGGCGCAGCAGCAACTCACCCAACCGGTGCCGGACCTGCGCACCGACCCGACGGTTGCCGACCTCCTCGCAGATCTTCCCGGCCCGGACCAGCAATTCGTAGGCCGCGTCCTGTTCGCCGTAGTCAAGGTGGATCTGAGCCAGGTTGTGCAGCACGTGCGCCTCGGCGATCCGGTCGCCGAGCAGCTGGAATGCCTCCAGCGCCCGGCCCCAGCGGTCGCGGGCCGAGGCCAGGTCGCCGTTGACCCGGTCGAGATAGGCCGAGTTCCGCAGCACCTGTGCCATGCCGAGCCGGTCGCCCAACTCCTCAAAGAGGGCGTAGGAACGCGTGAACTGCCGGGCCGCCGGTGCGCTCTGCTGGGCGAACATGTGCAGCGAGCCGAGCGAGTAGCGCATCGCCGCCTCACCCCGCACGTCGCCGGCGCGGCAGGCGGCGTTCAGCGCGACCTCGTGGGTCTGCCGCCAGTCGTTGAGGTACGAGCGGGACTCGAACAGCGTGACCGCGGTCAACGCCAGGTCCCAGGCGTGCTCCACCATCCCACTGGCGGCGGCCTGGGCGACGGCGGCGACGATGGCGGCGCGCTCCTGCTCGAACCAGGCCAGCGGATCCGCCAGCAACCGGTCCACCAACGGCGCTGGCAGCGGCCAACGGCTGGCCCCGCTGTTCGGGGCGAGGACGTCGTCGGAGTACTCCCGGCGGTGCGCCTCACCGGCCAGCGCCAGCAGCGCGCCGAACCAGCGTTCGAGAGCTGCCCGCCGCTGTTCGGGGCCCTCCTCGACGAACCTCTCGCGGGCGAACGGGCGGGTGATGTCGTGGAAGCGATAACGCAGCTGACCGGCCGCCGGCCCTGGCTCGGTGTCGATCAGGTACGCCTCGGTCAGCTCCTCCAGCGCGTCCTGCGCCCGCAGATGGTCGGTCTCCAGCAGCGGCGCGCCCACCCAGGACGCGAAGCTGGGCGAATCCAGCAGGGCGAGTCGGCGCAGCAGGACCTTGGCGTCCGCGGACAGCCCCTCGTAGGTCACCGAGATGCTGGCCCGGACCCCCATCTCGCCGTGGTTGAGCTCGTCCAGGCGGCGGGACTCGTCCACCAACCGCTCGAGCAGGTCGGTCACGCTCCAGTGCGGCCGGGCCGCGAGTCGGGCGCCGACGATGCGCAGCGCCAGCGGCAGGTCGCCGCTGAGCCGGCACAACTCGTCGGCGGCCGACGGCTCGGCGGCGATCCGTGCCGGACCGACGATCCGGGTGAGCAGCTGTACGGCGTTGCCCCGGCTGAGCGCGCCGAGTTCGACCCGGTTGACCGACGGCAACCCGGTGAGCCGGCGACGGCTGGTCACGATCACAGAGCACTTCGCGGTGCCCGGCAACAGCACCGCGATCTGCTGTTCGGTCATCGCGTCATCCAGCACGACCAGGATCCGACGCCCGCCGAGCAGATCGCGGAAGCGCTCGGCCCGTTCCTCGATCCCGTCCGGCATCGCCGCGCCGCTCACGCCGAGGGCCCGCAGGAAGCGTTCCAGGATGTCCGCAGGATTGGCCGGACGGTCACCGACCCGCAGCCGGGCGAAGAGCTGCCCGTCGGGGAACTCCGGGGCGAGCTGGTGCGCGACGTGGACGGCCAGCGTGGTCTTGCCCGCTCCGCCCGGCCCGACGATCACCCCGACCCGCACCACCGGCCGATCGACCTCAACCTGCCCCTGCTCCCCCAGCTGGGCGCGGATCGCGCCGACGATCGAGGCCCGGCCGGTGAAGTCCGGAATCGCCGCCGGCAGCAGGCTCGGCACCAAGGACCGCACCTGCGCTGCCGGGGCGATGGTCCCCGCGACAGCGGAACCGTGCGGCGGGAGCGGAATCGGACACTCGCCCTCGAGAATGGCCTGGTGCAGTCGACGCAGCTCCTCGCCGGGGTTGATGCCGAGCTCCTCCATCAGCACCTCGCTGGCGCGGCGGTAGCCCTCCAGCGCCTCGACCTGCCGGCCCGAGCGGTACAGCGCCATCATCAGCTGGGCACGGAAGTGCTCCTGGAGCGGGTGCCGGTCCACCAGTTCGATCAGCTCGCCGACCAGCTCGTAGTGCTTACCAGCCTGGAGTTCCAGGTCGATGCACTCGCCGTGCACCGCCAACCGGCGCTCGTTGAGCCGGCTGACGTAGGAGGTGACCACCCGGCTGTCCATCCCGGACAACGCGGGACCACGCCAGAGGGCCAACGCGTCGCGCAGCAACGCGGCAGCGGCGAGCGGACCACCGGTGTCACGAGCCTCGGCCACCCGGGCGTCGAAGACCCGCAGGTCGAGTTCGTCCGGACCGACATTGAGCAGATAGCCGGGGCTACGGGTGTCGATCAGGTCCCGCCCGCTGACCGCCTGGAGCCGCCGACGCAGGTTGGAGATGCAGATCTGCACCTGACCGCGTGCCGTCGACGGGGGGTCGTCCCAGACCGCGTCGATCAGCCGCTCCACCGGGATCACCTGGTTGCCCTCGAGTAGCAGCATCGCCAGGATCACCCGGTCGCGCGGGCCACCGAGCTGCACGGTTTCGGTGCCATGAACCACCTCCAGCGGTCCCAGGATGCCGTACTTCACCGAACGTCCCTCCGTGCCCTGCCCGATCGCAGCCGAGCCGGCCTTTGGTCGTCGGCCAGCGGCCACTCGACGACCGGGCCACCGCGCGGCGGTCCCATCCGGAGAGGGTGCGCCGCAGCCAACGGACCGACCTGCCGCGCGGGAACAGGAGCGCTCCCGCCCTTTCCGGAAATAGCCCTAACCGTCCGCGCAATACTCGCCAGCTGCATGAATACCCTAGGTTGAAACAAGGATAACTTTTCCAGCCACGCCACCGTGACTCGCACAGTCTCGGCCCACCGCGTCTCTTGAAAACATCATCCAAACGGACAGCTTCCTCTCATCTGCATCGAGCGCCGGCAAAACGATAACTATCAGTCACGCCCGACGTCCTGGCAAAGCATCCAATGCCGCCGCCGACAATTTGACCACAAAATATGCATAGTTACCAAAGTGGACTAAAAACTGGCAGGTCACCCTCTTCGGCGCCGAACCGGGGCGCGGCACTCCTGCCTCCGGTCCGCAGCTGGCCGGCGAGGTGGCAGGAAAACCTGGGATACGTCCGGATCTCAATCGAATGGCGAGGAGGAACAACACGCGAGGCAGCGGGCACGAATGGGTTGCGACTCTTCCCGGCACCACCCACGGACCGACACCGGCCACTGCCCGCTTAATGCAAGCGAATACGCCTTCCTGACAGATGAGACCCGACGTCACCAGGAATGAGTCCGCAGGGCGCGCCGCAGAAACGTCCGAACCCGGGTCGACTCCGGAGCCATGACAATCGTGGCACGGCGTACCCGCTCCCAACCGGGCGAAGCCCCACTCGATAATCGTCGATGACAGCCGGAACGGGCAGCACGAACTGTCATCCGGAGCGGAACGGCAGCCGACAGGCTGACACGGAGCAGCCGAGGGAGAACCGCAGGCGACTTCACATCGACAAGGCAACCCCAATCAGGCGTCGGTCACCGCCTACGGCCGGGTTGATTCGTAGACGCGTGCCTTCGGTCAACGCCGATTGCGCCAACGCCGACTCTGCCTACTACCTGATCAGAAGCGGCGTTGTGGCCACTAACCTGGGCAGCATCGCAGAACCGTCGGAGTACGAGCTTGCGGCATGGCGTGACATCCAGCGGTTCAAGGGCTGTCCGCTGTCGGCCGCGCTGCGCAGCGCCGTCGAGGGCATCTCCAACGGCGCCGCGGCACTTGGTCGGCGTGGAACGACGTATCTGGACAATCACGCAGGAGCCCAATCAGCCGTGTCGTGGGGCGCGCATCGTCGCCAAGGGTGCGAGCGTCATTGGCACTGGGGCCAGTAAAGCCGCCGGCGGCACCCAGGACCCGGAGTAAGGGGTCGTTCAGAACCGCTCGTTGGTCCGGGGCGCGATGGCGAAGCCATGCCCGGTCGACTCATGGGTGCAGCGGACGGTCGCCGTGCCCGCCTGACAGGTGAAGCCGAGAGCGCCGATCACCTGCCCGGCCGCCAGTCGGTCCCGCTTTCCCGGCTCGCGACCAACGGGATAGAACATCACGCCTCCCGCGCAGATGAAATCGGTGACCCCGGCTGCGGTGACGGACATCCCGCCTCCCCATTCCGGGCCCTCGCCGCAGGAGGCCGGGCGCGGCGGGATCGGGTCGGTCGGGCCCTGACAGAGCGCCTTGGTGGCGTCGATGCCGCAGATGTACTCGCCGCCGGATGACATGAAGAAGTAGGCTTCCGGGATGTCCTCGCTCTCGATCCGGTAGTTCTGAGCGGACCGGGACTGTCCGGTCCACTGTGCGGCGCCGGCGCCGTCAACGGTCATCCGGATTGATCCGCTGATGGGCGCGACGAATTTCTGCCCGGAGGAGTTGATGTCGTAGTCGGACGGCAGCCCGAGCCGACCGATGTCATTAATCTGCTCTGCAGTGCAGGAATCGGCATCGTCCGGGGTATCCAGACAGGAACGCACTGCCAGCCCTGGATAGGTCACGGAGTTCGCGTCCGCTGCGGGGTGGGTGCTCAACGACTTTCGCAGCTTGTCTCGGCCCACTGGGGTCTCCACTAGCTTGAGGGTGGGAGCGTCGCAGGCCGCGCACAGTGCGGCCAGGGTAGTGGTGTCACCGGCGTCCAGGGCTGCCGTGATTCGGGCGGCAAGGCCAAGGTATGTCGCGGCGACCGGATGTCCACGATCGGTCGTCGTGATCGGCGGATCTTCCGGCGTGCCGGTCCGCGCCTGCCCGGCAGCCTGCTCGGCGGGAGTCGCCCAGAACGCGGTGACACCTTCCCCGACCTCCTTGAGCGAGCCGTCCGCGCTGGTCAGCACCAGCTTTCCGGTCGTCGGGGTGTCCAGATCGATGGCGTACGAGCGGCCCTGGCCGCCGAATCCGGCCGCGCGCACGCCGGCCCGAACGAAGTGCCACGTGGTGCCGGTCAATGCGTACGTCAGAAATCTATTGCTGTGACTGCTCTGGCACTCGTTGGGCCCGAACGTCACCACGATGTCGTCGCCGGCCCAGCTGATCGCGGTGATGTCACGGCCGTCAGCCAGGACCGCGCCACGGAACGTCGCATCCGCCGGGACCAGTCGTTCCGACCGCGGGTTCCGCCCACTATTGACCAGCGAGAATATGCCCGGAGTACCGGAGCAGGCACCGGTGCTCGGGGTCTCGATCGTGGCTATCCGGGTGCCGTCGGGCGAGGTGAAACCGTAACTGATTGATACCGCGGAGTCGCCCGCGATCATCAGCCGTGCGCGGCCAAGGCTGTCGATCGCCGCCAACGCACTCTGACCTCGGTAGGCGGCCCTCTCCTCCGGTATCGGCTCGGCGACCGCGACCTGGTCCCGACCACCGGCAATGACCCGCGCATCCGGCATGGGGCGGCGCAGTGCCACCCTGGTCGCCGAGGCGGCCGCGTCGAAGAGAAGCAGTGCCAGCCCGTCCCCGCTGACGGTGGCGAACCGGTCGCCGAGACGGGCCAGCCCGGCGCACGGGCACGGCTGGGACCGCTCGGAACCGGTCGCCGCCTCGACGATGTACAACCGCGAGTCGTCCAGCCAGGCGAGAGTGGTGCCGTCCGCCGACCACGCGATGTCCTGCGGCGGGTACTGGGCGGCGACACCACCCCAGGTTCGGCCGGAGGCGTCGGCGAACATCATCCGCCCGTTCTGGTGGAAGGCCAGGATCGCCGGGCCTGGCACCGCGGGCTCCGGGATCTTGTCAGCGCCCGTGCAGCCAGTGAGCAGAACGGCGGCCACCAGGCAGGTGGAAAACACTCGTCTCATCGGCCCGCCTTCGCACACAAATCAATGTAATCAGCCGCAGAACCGACATAACGGGACCACTCCGCCCGGCTGAACCCACCACCAGCCCATCGGCAGACCTGACTGCTCCAGTCCAGCTCCCCGGTCTTCCACACCCGCAGCGGCGTGACCTGTTTGTTGCCGCGTTGCGGCGGCATGGTGGTGCCGGTCAGCAGCTCGCCATCGGGTGACCACGACATCGTCACCACGCGGCTTCCATAGGCTTGAAGGGGCGGCATCGCCAACGTCCGGGTGTCCACGTCGTACACCAGCACCTGATCGCCCTGCGCGATGGCCAGCCGCCGGCCGACAGCGTCGAGTGCGATGGCAGTGACCGGTTCACCCGACGTGGAGGGCCGCCACGAGTCGCCGAGCGGTTCCAGTTCCGGACCGCGGATCTGGATGGTGCCGTCGTCCCCCATGCTGACCGTCCGTGTGCCGTCCGGCGTGCCGGACATCAGCCAGGCGCCGGGAGCGGGCACCCGTCGGATGATCCTGCGCGTCGCGGTATCAACGTCGACCAGCTCGATCTTGTCCTTGCTTCCTGTCACCAGGGTTACTCGACCTGCTCGGACCGACATCCGGGTGTTACCCGGCGGAAGCTTGAGGGTGCCGGCCGATTCCAGGCCGGGAACGGTCCAGAAGCCGATTTCCCCGGACACGTGCCGGGCTACCAGCAGTCCGCCGTCCGGGGTGAGGCCGATGGCCGCGATGATCTTCTCCTGCGACGGGAGTTCCTTCTCGTCCGGCGGTGGCAGGAGCAGTTCGGTGGGCGAGGTGTGGTCATCGCCTTGCCAGACCAGGATCGCGCCGCGTCCGCGCACCTGACCGGCGGAGGCGACGAGACCCGGCCCTACGACGACCATGTTGGCGAAGAACATCAAACCTTCCTCGCCGTACGTCCAGCGCGTCAGCGGGTCGTCGGGGTATTTCCCAATCCTCGGGTCGAACACCCTGATCCCCGAGCTGAGGGTCCCGGTCGAACGATCACTCAGCCCCTTGGGAACGTCCGACGCGAGAAGCCGGCCGTCCGGCAGGAACGCCGTCGCCGTCGTGGTGATCTCCTGTTCCAGGGCCAACTCCCCGGTCGACGCGGCGATGACCGAGATGCGGCCGCCGGGTCCGCCCGCGACCATGCCGCGCTCGCTGATCGCCGCCACTGTGGCCGTGCCGCCACTCGGGGTCGCCAGGCTGTCGGCCATCCGCCAGTTGTCACCGGGCAGCGGGATCAGCGCGGTTCCGGCGTCACCGCCGATGAGCAGGTGGCCGTGTGACTCCACCAGCACGTGTGGTTCGCCGCCTAGGCCGCCCGCTGGGTTCGCGAGCAGCGTCCGGTGGCTGCGGCTCCACACAGCGACACCCTGCGGAAGGGCCACACTGACCGTCTCCGGCGAGGCCGCCACCAGGGAGGCGTCACCGACGAAGCTGTCCCGAGGCACCTCGACGCGGGCCTTCCCACCGGACCGACTGGAGATCACGTCATTGTTGGACAGAACCATCACGACCTCGTCGCCGGTGCCTTCCACCACATCCGCAGCGACCACCTTGTTCACCGGCAGCGTCTCCGCGAAGGTCAGCGGGGCCAGGGTCCTCTCCGAGTCCCGGCAGCTCGTCTCGCTCCGGGTGACGACGTCGTAGTTGTTGACCGCGCCGTCCTTCCAGACCACGACCAGGTTCGTGTCGTTCCTGGTGAAGCCGAACGCGGCTACCTCTGTCTCGTTCGAACAGGACAGGTCGGGCAGCGAGCCGAGTTCGGTGAGAGTGTCACCGCCGATGTCGAACAGTGCGAGGCCGTCGTCGATGGCGGCGGCGACGTAAGCCTGTCTCTCGGCGGCGACCATCTGATGGGTCCGTACCGGGAGCTCTCCCGACGGCGCGCCGGACGACAACGCCCACATCCTGGTGACTGGCTCGGAGCCGGACGTGACGATTCGATCCAGCGGCTCGCTGACCGCCAGTGCGCCGACGCGTGCCGGGTCGGCCTGCCAACTGCGGACCACGTTGCGGTTGTCCTCCAGCACGTCGCGGAGCGCGTCGGTGGCCCGGTTGCTGTCCGGTGCGATGTGATGGGCGGCCAGTCCTAGCTTGGCGGCCAGCACCGGATCGGTTTCCCGCATGGTGACCGAGCGCGCGGCCAGGTCGGCGGCGAGCGCTCGGCGCTGGTCGAGGCCACGCTGGGACTCGGACAGCCGGTACAGGCCGAGGCCGGTCGCCGCGACCAGTCCCAAGCAGATCACGATGATGGCGGAAACGCTGCGGCGGTGGATGGCACGGCTGGCTCGGGCGGCCTGACGCCAGGTGTCGACCGGGAGCAGGTGAGCGAAGGCCTGGTTCTCCCGCAGCGCCGCCGCATGGTCGGCACTGGGCAGGACAATCCGGGTGTCCTCGCTGACGACGCTGAGTTTCGGGCCGTAGCCGGCCACTGACAGGGCTGCGGTGGGGTCGCCGGGGGAGACCCGGCCGACGATCGCGGTGCGTGCCCTCGACCGGCGCACCGTCAGCCGCCCGACCACCCGGCGGCTCAATCGCCGTTGTTCGTCGAGCAGGACGGCGAAGGCGAGGCTCAACGACTCGCCGGTCACCCGGGTCACCGGTCCGACCTGGTCGGTGAGTGACCACAGGACCGTGCCGTGCGGCGGGCCACCGGCGATCCGACGGGCGGCGGCGAGGGCCTCGCGAAACCGCTCGTCCGCCGAGCAGAGTGTCATCACGGCCGGGTCGGGGACCAGACCGGCGGGCAGGCCGGGTGCCCAGGACAGCCGGAGCGTGGCCCGTCGGCCCTGCGTTCCGAGGTCCAGCAGCACCTGGGTGCTCGGGCCGAGCCGCACGGAACGCGACCGGTCCCAGCCGTCGATCTCGGCCAGCCAGACCAGGCTTAGCAGGTTCAGTTCGCCCGCCTCGGCGAGTTTGCGGATCGTCGCCACATGCGGTGTGTCGACGGCGGCCGGGACGGTCCGGACCGGCGCGTGGTCTGGATCCGCCCATCCCGAGTGGTCAATCCACCGGTGGAACACCCGCAGGTGATCCAGTGCCCGCTCCGGGGTGTCCGCCAGGACCAGCCCGAGTGCGGCGAGGGCGCGGCCGGCGTGGACCGGCGATGCGTCGCGGGGCTGGAACGGCTCGCTGTCCAGTTCGCTGACCCGAGTCAGCGGGACCGCGGTAGCGAGCAGCATCTGGTGGACCGCGCGGGTGCCGGAGAGCAGCCGCGTCAGGTTTTCGACGTCGTCGCTCGCGACACAGGCCCGGACGATCGCGAGCAGGCGCTGTCGTCCGTCGATCAGCTGCTGGCCGAGTCGCTCCGCGTCCTCGGTGCTGATTCCGTCGGCGCAGAGGTCGCCGACGGTGATCACAGCGATTCCTCGAACTTCGTCGCCGCGCGCCGTACCGGATGGGAGAACGGCAGTCCTTCGGCCAGGTCAAGCCAATACTGAGCGGTCGGCGCGCTGCTGGCGTACAGGGACGCCAGCAGCGTCTCGGGATCGACATCGCGAAGATCATCGGTATCGACCGGCATGTCGTCCACGTCCACGTCCGACCAGCCCGGCGGCAGCACCACGGTCATCGCGCCGAGCAGCGCGTCGCCCTCGGGATACATCGCGATCCAGAAGAGCCGTTCGGCGCCGTCCCGTGGCACGATCCGAACCGGCTGGAAGACACCGGCACGCTCGCTTAGCGGGCTTTCGGCCGGGCGCCCGACCCGGACCAGGATGCGCAGCGAGCCCGCTTGGGTCTGGACGAGTTGCACCCGCTGTAAGTCGTCGTCCAGAAACTCGATGTTCTCGCGGATGTCGTCGGTGCCGGCCGCCGCCACCAGCGCCGAGTTCAGTGAGACGCGCAGCCGGTGTGCTGGCGTGCCGGTCAGCCGGGCCGAGACGACCCGGGCCGTGTGGCGATACAGCGGGTCTATTCGCCCGAGTGTGCCGACGAGCCGGTCCAGCGCAGCGATCGACCGCTGCGGGATGCGAGAAAGCGGCAGGTCACGGAGGACGGACAGCAGCGCCGAGGCTCCGAGCCGGGCGATCTGCCCGTCGCCGGTGCGCAGGCCGTGGTCGAGTTGTTCGATCGGGCCGGCCAAGCCGATCAGCGCCGGGGTCAGCCAGTGCTGGATCCTGACCATTTCGCCGAGATCGCCGATCGATTCCAGACCCGCGGTGACCGCTGCCGTCGCCCGGTCGAGTAGATCCCACGGCAGGATCGCGAAGACCTCATCGGGCGGGTCGGACTCGGTGGCCAGGCGTTCCATCAGCCAGTACCGCAGCGGCAGCGCCTCATCGGCGAGCGTGACGACCCCGTCGCCGACATCCGGCCAGCTCTGCTCGATCCTGTCGATCACCACGATGGCCGCCGGGCCGACCGTGATCGGCGCGCCGAAGTCGTCCAACTCCACCACGATCGTGCCGTCCGTATCGGTCAGGCCGAGCGCGAACCGGTCCGGCTCCACCTCGACGCCTACTCGGCGCCATTCACCGGAGAAACAGTCCATGCTCCTGGCGTCGGCACGGTCGTCGCCATCGTTGACCGGACCGAGTTTCCCGGTCCTGGGTTCGAAATGCGCGATCCACGCGCTCAGCGGCCTCATCGGATACGCCCGATCAGCGTCTCGATGAGCTCACGGCCGGGCTCCGGAAGAGTCGACGCGAACTCCTGCTGCAATTCTTTCGAGGCTTCTGTCATACGTCGATATGCGCTGGTGAGACCATTCCAGTCACCCCGGCTCAGGCGCTGACAGAGATCAGTGGGAAGGCCGGCCACCCAGTCATGCAGGGGCGTCAGGTCCAAAGGGATGTTTTCCCGCCAGCGCAATGCGAACTTCATCGCCCGCACGACGATGAATGCCCGCGTCAACGGATCATCGCTCGGATTCAGCGGGGCGAAACGCCGCTTGGCGTCCCGCAGATCGCGCACCCCCGTCCCACAGCCGTCCAGGACCAGATGATCAAGTACGTCGTACAACAACGCGTTGAACGAGAAGTCACGCATTGCGGAGTCCTCGGTGATGCCGCTGCCGACCGCCGGGAAGCGGAACCCGCCCCGGTACAGCCCGCGGTACTCGATCAGCCGCTCGTTCGACCGGGGCGGCACCAGGGCACACACCAGCGAGTTCGGGGTGATCGTCCGGCGGAACTCGGTCATCCCCAACGCGCGCTGCGTCTGGTACATGATGTCGGTGAACCGGCCCGGCCCCACCGTCCCGGTCAGGTCTAGGTCGTTCACCTCGTGCAGCGGCACCCCGGCCACCAGGTCCCGGGCGGCCCCGCCAGCCAGCCACAGCCGATGGCCGGTCGCGTGCACCGCCGCGATCAACGGCCGCGCCAGCGGCTGCCACGCTACGCCGGGAAGGTTGAGCAGCAGGTCCGCCCGGGGCGGGATGGCCGGATCGATCGCACCCGCCGCCACCACCCGCTCCGACGGAAGATCGGCGGGCGGCATGATCCCAGTCTGCTCAGCGCCCTCGGCCGTCTGCGGCACCGGCCGGTCCGGCGGCGAGGTCAGCGCCTCGTCACCGTCGAGCAGCAGTCGATCGTCCTGATGAGTCGACTCCCCGCCAGGCCCCTGCCAGGCAAAACCCTCCACCCTCCGCCCGGCCAGCAGATCACCGACGGCGAGCGGGCGAACGGGCGACACGCGGTAGGGGGCGGCTCCGGTATCCATCATCAACAGTCCTCGGAAGACGTGCGCTCCGAGCACTCACCGGCCACGACGGCCTGGAGAGGCGCCTGCTCGAAGAATCGGGCAGGTTCTCGCCACCTGCTCCCACCACAGTGGGGTGAGTAGCCAAACCTAACAACCGCTCTCAAAGATCACAATCCCGTATTCAAGTCATGCCAGGCCGTTCTTTTGGGAAGTCGCTCGTGCAACGCCAACAAGCCGCCTGGAAAGCCATCGGCCATTGTGGCCATTTACCCATCATCATCAACGATGCGGTCGTCTTGTTGGCCCAGTACGCCCAACCCCCTGATGGCGCCAACCGCAAGGTGAGCTCCCCCGCTCTCGTGGAGCTTCTTGACCATGTTTGATGGCCGTGGGGAGCACGATCCGTGGCGGCACCGAAGACGTTTGTGGTCCAGGTACGCGCGTGCCTCCGCAGGGGTGAACAGGCCGACCAGCACGATGTGGCGGCGGCCAGCAACGCCGCGGCGCGGCGCCGCGTCGTAACCACTGTGCGTCCCATCGCCGTGGTGTGCGGCCAGAGCCGCACAGGTCAGCGGGGTCGGTCAAGTCGTCGAGCACGATTAGCCTGCGCCGGTCGGTGCCGCCAGCCATGCCAGCAATCGCGCTGCGGCCTGCGCCTGGTCCGGGTCGGTTACCCGCCCGTAGGTGCCCCGGCAGTAGTCGCACTTGCTGGAGGTGGGTTCGGGTCGGTTGCGTCCGGCGCGGGAGAGGGCTTTCGTCGCGGCCGACGCAGGTATAGCGACGGGTTCGTCCGTGGCAGCGGATGCCGCGCGTGGACGCCGCTCGATCAGAAAAAGCGTCGGACCGGGCTGACACGTTGTCGACCGCCAGCTCGCAGTTCGTCTTCCTGCGGATCCGTCCGGCAGCGGCAACGCATCGCCTGTGAGCGGGATGCCAAAACGGGTTCGAGTTCCTTCGGGCGCGCCACACCACCAAGGCCGTGTCTGCGGAAGCGCAGATCACGGCCTTGGTGGCTGGCTGAGACTGTTCAGCAGTGGCCGACGCCGACCTGGGATTCCACGAGCGAGGAGTGCACGTACGCCTTGTACACGCCCACGCTGGGCACGTCGACCTTGAACCAGCGGTTGGAGGCGTAGTCGGAGTCCGGCGGGTATACCCACTGCGTGTCGACCCAGCAGACCATCGTGACGGCGGTGTTGTTGCCGACGTAGCGGACCTTGTACTGGTCGCCGAGGTAGGCGGCGCTGCGCAGCCAGGCACCACCGGAGTTCGAGCCGATGTAGGGGCCGGCGGCGAGCGCGGGGCCGGCGCCAAGGGTGTTCACCGTGACCATCGCAGCGATGACTGCCGCTACTCCGGTGAGGCGACGCAGCACGGTGCGTTTACCGGTCTTGCCGATGCTGTGGGAGTACATGAGGGGTCCTTCCTTCAGGAGGTAGGCGGTGACGGATCGACGACAGGCTCGGTGTCCTTTCCGGCCGTCGGTGACCTCAGATTGCCAGGTCAGCAAGGCGCTGCAAGGCGCGGAAGCCGAGATTGGACGAAGTTGGACGGCTCACCGCACGAACATGGACAGTCACCCGTCTGTAACCTGGCTCCACAGTGCGTGAACGGCCGACAACTGTTTCAGGAGCCGCCGTGCAGTCGCAGTACCCCGCCCCACCCTTTCCAGAGATCACGACGCGGAAGGCGTTCGCTGAGGCGCTGCAAGCGCTCAACACGGCGGCATGGTCCTATCGCCTCCTAATGGACAAGTGCCGCGCCGAAGGCGCCGGGGTCGACCATCGGACCATCGGCACCTGGTTCACCGGTAGCAACCTTCCCTCGCCGAAGTTCCATCACGACTTTCGCATCCTGCTCCACTACCTGGGAGTCGATCAGAATGAGGTCGAACGGTGGCTCGCTACCGTCCGACGGCTGCGCAGGACCCGCAACTCAGGTGACGTCGTGCCCTACCGGGGTCTCGACAGTTACGGCGTGCAGGATGCTCCGTACTTCTTCGGCCGCGCCAGGCTCTTGGCGTCCGTACTAGACAATATCCGCGAAATGCACGAGGCCGGCGGCGGCACCATGCTGCTGGTCGGCTCTTCCGGAGCGGGCAAGACTTCCCTGCTCGAAGCTGGCGTCCGTCCGGCGATTGCGCAGGGTGCCGTCATTGAGGGCAGCACCACCTGGGCCGTGCTGTCCTTCGCGACGACGCCCACACCGGCTGCCCAGCTCGCTGAGTCACTCGCCAAGCACCTCGGCCTGTCTTCCGCAGCGGTCGCCGCGGATCTGCGGGCCGACCCTGCTCGTGTCGCCCCTTACCTGGATCGAATCGCGCTGGATCGACCGGTCCTGATCATCGTCGACCAGGTTGAACAGGCACTCATCGCCGCGGGAGACGATGCCGACGAGGAGCTGGCGGGGTTTCTCGCGGCGCTGCAGGCGGCCACGTCCAGACCAGGAGGCGGGCTCGTCGTCCTAGGTCTACGCGCCGACCAGTATGGCGTGGCCCAGGACAATGTGCAGCTCCAGGCGCTGACCGACGGCCGTCAGGTGTCAGTGACCCCGATGGATGAGGACGAGTTGCGCGCGGTCATCGCTGAGCCCGCGCGCAAGAACGGCGTCGAGCCGGAGGCGGGCTTCGTGGAATTGGTGATCAGCGAGGTGTCGAGCCGGCCCGGCCGCGCCGTGCACCGCGCCGCGCTGCTGCCGCAACTGTCCCACGCACTGAGCAAGACGTGGCTGGCTGGCAACGGCACCAACATGACGGTGCATCACTATCGTCAGGTCGGTGGCCTGGACCGTGCGGTCACCGACACTGCCGAGGCGGTCTTCGGTGAGCTGAGCCCGATCCAGCGATCGATCGCCCGCAAGCTCTTCTTCCACTTGGTGCTGGTGCACCCCACTGCGGCCGACAGCCGTCGGCAGGCGCTGCTCAGCGATCTGTCCGACGAGGGCCAAGACGCCGAGCTGTACGAGGTCCTCTACCGCTTCGCCCATCAGGGCCTGCTCACGGTAGATGCCGAGACCGTCGAGATCACGCATGAGTCGCTGATCTTCACCTGGCCGCGGCTGCGCGAGTGGCTCGATGCGGACCGGGCCGGCCGGCTGCTGGCTCAACGGATGGCCGCCGACGCGCAGGAGTGGGAGCGGCACGACCGCGACCAGGACCATCTTTATGAGGGCACTCGTTTGCACACCGCCCGGGAATGGGCAGATCAGCATTCCGACGAGGTGCCCAAGCCGGTCAGAACGTTCCTCGACGCTGGCGTACGCCGCTCCCGCAGCCGCACCCGCCGGCTCCAGCAGGTCATCGCCATGCTGTCCATCCTGCTGACGGCGGTCGGTGCGCTGACGGTGGTCGTCGTCGCGCAGACCAGCGCCGCCACCCGCCAACGTGACGAAGCGGTCTCCCGGATGATAGCCAGCGAGATCACCAACCTGCGCGAGGTCGATGTCTCGCTGGCGCGCCAGCTGGCAGTGGCGGCGTTCCGCATCGCGCCCACCGTGGAGGCCCGCTCGGCACTGATCGAGGCGACCGCTCAGCGCCCGGCTGTCCGGATGCGGGCCACTGGCGGCGGCATCATGTACGCGGTCGGCATACATCCCAGTGGGCGGATCGCCGCGGCGGCGACAGGGAACACCGTGCGGTTCTGGGATATCACCGTGCCGGGTCATCCACGGGTACGCCCCGACTTGCCGAACGCCGCATGCGGCAAGGTCTACGCGCTGGCGTTCTCGGCCGACGGGAAGTTGCTCGCTGCCTCCTGCGGAGACGGCAGTATCCACCTGTGGGATACCCGTGACCCGATGGCTCCCGCAGCGCTGCCCACGGTCGCAGGTCTCGGAGCGAAGGTCTACTCCGTGATCTTCAGCCACGACAGCAGCCTGATGGCCGCCGCCGTTGCCGAGCCGCTAGTGAACGACACCAGCGCCGGCAGCGTACGACTCTGGTCGGTCACCGATGTCGAACTGCGTCCTCTGGGCGAGCCGTTGCACGTCGACGACGATGCACCAGCGAAATCCGTCGCGTTCAACCGAGACAACTCTCGGCTCGCGGTAGGCACCGACGACGGCACCGTACAAGTCTGGGACATCAGCGAACCCGACCGCCCCGCCAACCCGTCTCCCGCCCCCGGGCCGACGAAGGCGATCGGCCAGCTGGCGTTCAGCCCGCGAGGCGACACGCTCGCCGCGGGAAGCGCCGACCAGCAGGTGTATCTCTGGTCGACCGCTGGCAACCCGGTACCGAGCGGACCTCCCATCGACGGCGCGGCCAGCTGGGTCAACGCGGTGGCGTTCTCACCGGACGGCGCCACACTCGCAATCGCCAGCTCCGACAGCGACCAAGGTGTGCGGCTGCTCGACCTGACCAGTCGCCGGGTCACCGCCACGATGCCGCACCCGTCACCGGTCACGTCGGTGAAGTTTGGACCTGATGGCAGAACTGTGATCACCGGAGCGAACGACGGCACGGCACGGATGTGGCCCGTGGCCTCACCCACGCTGGAGGGTATGGACTATACGGTCAGCGCCGCGCGCTTCAGCCCCGACGGCACCACCTTGGCCATCGGTAGTGCGGACCTGCGCTTGCTCGATGTCGCCGATCCAGAGCACCCCACCTTGCTTGGACCCCCCACCACCAACCCGGACAGGTTCTCCGGCACTCTCGCATTCGCGCCGAACAACCGACTGCTCGTCGAAGGGCGCGGCAGGTCCGGCACCGTGCAACTCTGGGATGTCACCGATCGGACTCGCCTAAACCAGATAGGACCTCCGCTGAAGGCGCATTCGCGCCAGGTCGAAACGGTAGCCTTCAGTCCGGACAGTTCGGTGCTCGCCACCGGCAGTCGCGACGGGACGGTACATCTGTGGGATGTCAGGAACCCCTATTCCCCAGCTCGACTGTCGACACCTGGAACCTTTAGCGGATATGTCAACCAAGTGGCCTTCAGCCCGAATAGTGAATTTCTCGTAGCGGGCAGCGTCGATAAAACCGTTCGACTGTGGGACGTTCGTGACCCCCGGCTTCCCACCCCGGCCGGCACCCTCACCCCCAGTAATCACTACGTCTTCGCGACTGAATTCAGCCCGGATGGTAGTTTGCTCGCCGTCGGGCTCGCTGACAGCACCATCCGGCTCTATGACGTGACCAGCCCCGGTGCACCGAGCCCGATTGGTGCGCCACTCACCGGTCCGCTGAACTACGTGCATTCACTCGCTTTCACCAGCGACGGAAGTACCCTCACGGCGACGACAGCTGCCGGCACCATCTGGATCTGGGACATACGCGACCGACACGCACCCGTTGTGCTCGCCAAACTCAAACCGGCGAGGGGAGCCATGTATCCGGTGCACTATCAGCCGGGAACCCGGCTCCTCGTATCCGGGGGAGACCGGAAAAAGGCGTGGGTCTGGACTGTGGATACCGACGCCGCCGCGGCGCTGATCTGCGACACCAGCGGTGACGCCATCACCATTGAGGAGTGGAAGACCCACGTTCCCGACCGGCCCTACGACCCCCCTTGCCCGTGATCCGGCCGCTCGGGCGTCGGGACACGCTGACCAGGCACAGCACGCCGTCCAAGGCTTGTCCAATCTTGCTCAAAGGAGTTGCCGCCGCGCACCCCGGTGGTCACCGTAGTGATACCGGCCTGGGCGGCACACCTGCCGCCCACCAGAGAGGACTGTGCCGCCATGAAACGATCTCGCCTCGGTGCCCGCAAGTTGGTCGCGTGGACAGCAGGATTGTTGACCATAGTTTCTGCCACGCTCGCGCTCGCCACTCCGGCGAGTGCCGCACCGTACTGCGGTCCGAGCAAATTCGTCGAGTCCATCGAAACGGTGAAGTGGGCCGAAGGAGAGTTCCAGATTCTCGTCAAGCCGACGGGAGAGGCCAGATGGCACGCCGCCTTCGCGGCGAATCCGAGGGACGCCGTGGTCGAGCAGTGGCATGCGGTGCAGCGTTGCGTACCCGGACTTTACGGCGAGCTGGCCGACACCATCTGGGATCAACTTGAATGCCACCAGCTGAACTCGTGGATCCCCTTGAAACGCGAGGGGAGTAACTGGGCGACCGGTGAGACGTACGATCTGGAGAGCTGGCGTCCTACCCTCCCCCGCTGGGTGAACGGGCAGGATCTTATCTTCACCGAATGTCTTAACCGACTGGGTGTCGACCCCGAAGGTCCTTACGGCGACGGAATCCGACCGGACGCGGGGCAGACCGACCTTCACGACGCACTGTCCCGCATCGCCTGACGATAAGGGGCTATAGCTCTCTGAGTGCGGGCAGGCGCATCCCGGCCAGTTGGTCGGGATACGCCTGCCTAAGCGACGTCTCGCGACCGGTCACAGTCTGGTTCGGACCGTGGGTGATCATCGCGGAGGGAATTGTCAACACCGCCGACATGCGCACCGGCCACGGTTCCTTTTGGACAAGTACCCACAGTTACGTGATGAGGAGCCATTCGAAGCGTTCGTGGGCGACGGCACGGACGATGCTGACGAGAAGTTCAGCGTGCTTGGCGAACCCGCCCAGGAGGGCGGCCCCGACCTGCCCTGAACCAGAACTTGCGGCCTGCCGCCGACATGCGGCAACACCGGCGAGTCCGGGCCGTCGTCATCCTCGACCAGGCTGCTTCCACACGGCCAACGAACGTCGGACGAGTGGGTGGTGGTGGTGCGCGTTCGGCGGCAGCAGGTCTATGAGCCTTCCAACTGTTCCAGCCGACGAAGGTCTGGCGCGGGGTAGGAACATCAGGGTCCGGATAACCGGTTTGTCCGCATCGTCGGCTCGCCATAAGGCGTCGACATGGGTGGCCTTTGGGTGCCCGGGCGCCCGCTGATAGCCCGGAGTTCGTGGTCCTTGCTGGGCCGTCCTTACTGCACCGGCGCCGAGATCTTCGGTGCGGTGACGGGATAGGACGCCACCACCCTCACCGGCCCGCCCAGCGGTAGCGCCGTTCCGGGCGGCCGGCGGTGCCGTATTTCAGGGTGACCTCGGCCCGTCCGGTTCCGGCATAGTGCTCGAGGTAGCGGCGGGCGCTGACCCGGGAGACGCCCACCTGGTTCGCGCATTCGGCAGCGGACAGCGTGCCGGTCTGTTCCCGCAGGGCGTGTTCGACCAGTTCTGCGGTCTCCGGGCTGAGACCGCGGGGCAGGGCCGGGATGGCGGTCGGCGGGCCGGTGCGGGAGAGCACCCGGTCGACGTCGGCTTGGTCGCTGACCACTGCGGCGTCAAGCGAGTTCCGCCGGGCGGCGTACTGTTCGAGCCTGGTCCTCAGTTCCTCGAAGCCGAACGGCTTGAGCAGGTAGTTGACCGCGCCGTAGCGGACGGCACGGCGGACCGTGTCGGCCTCCCGGGCGGCACTGATGACCAGGATGTCGCAGTCGTGTCGGGTGACGTGCAGTCGGGTCACCGCGTCCAGGCCGACGCTGACGCTCCAGTCGATGCGTCCGGCCTTGTCGGCGGCGGCCTGCAGCCCGGCCAGGACGCGAGCCCAGGTGCCATCACGCTGCCATCGGCGGAACCATGGATACCGCGCGCCACGGGGCGTAGTTCGCGGGCACGTCACGCCACGTCGCACCGGTGCGTACCCGCCACCGAATGCCGTCGATGATCTGTCGTCTGGTCCACTTACACGGTCTTCCCCGCGACGATTCCGCAGGCAGCAACGGGCGCAGGTGCTGCCACTGGATGTCGCTCAGGTCATGCCGCGCCGCCGCCGCTAGGCTGGCCACGAGGTCTCCGGTATTCAGGTTTGCTTGGTCGCTAACCCACCTGCCGGAGACCCCTTCAGCTATCGATCACCGCCACGCCGTGACCTCACCCTGCCACGCCCGCTTACGAAACACCGGCCAGAGCGAGTGATGCCACCAGAAGGCGGTGACGGCCACGGAACGACCTCCGCAAGGACCGCCCAGGAGGTCTGTGGAAGCGCCCTGAGTAGGTGGGCGGTGTGCCAGCACCGCTCCCGATGAAATTGCGAGCCGCAGCCTCCCTGCAACGGTACAGTCATGGGCGCGCCACGAGAGCTTTCACGCTGCTGGAAGTCAACTGCCTCACTAGGCGTGACCGCGGCTCCACCCGGACGGTTGCCGGGTTGGGGTGATCGGGCGAGTGCTCCGACGTACGGGTGAACCGGCCTTCGAACCGGGCTGGGCCGTTCGCCGGCGTCCGACGGTGTCACACCCTGCGGTTATCTTTGCCGGCGCTGCCGACTGCCCTGATTGAGGAGACCGTGCCCGAGACAAGCCTTGCCTCCGAGACCAGTCCCGCGCCGGCACCCGCACGCTGGAAACGCAACGTCGCGCTCTTCCTGTCCGGCCAGACCGTGTCGCTGTTCGGTTCAATGGTCGTCCAGTACGTGGTTATGTGGTACGTCACGCTCGAGACCAAGTCCGGTCTGGCGGTCGCGCTCTATGCCGTCTGCGCGTTCGCCCCCCAGGGTGTCGTGTCGATCTTCGGCGGGGTGCTGGCCGACCGGATGAACCGCAAGACGCTGACGATCATCGCCGATGCGGGAATCGCGGCGGCGACGCTGGTCCTGGCCCTGTTGATGTTGAATGGCATCACCGACCTGTGGGTGATCCTGCTGGCCGTCGCGGTCCGCTCGTTCGGGGCCGGGGTGCAGACACCGACGGTGCAGGCGATCATCCCGCAGATCGTGCCGGCTGACCAGCTGATGCGGGTCAACGGCATGTTCCAGACCATCAGCTCCGCGATGGCCCTGCTGGCTCCGGCGGCGGCTGCCGCCATCTACGCCGGTTTCGGAGTGGTGCCGGTCTTCTTCCTGGACGTGATCACCGCCGTGATCGGCATCGGGCTGCTGGCCCTGGTCGCAGTGCCCACCCTGGATCGGGCGACCCAGGCTACGACGACCTATCGACAGGATTTGGTCGAGGGCATGCGGTACATCTGGACCCACCGGATCGTCCGCTGGCTGCTGCTGGTCTTCGCGATCATCTTCATGCTCACCGTCGCGCCGTCGTTCGTGACGCCGCTGATGGTGGCCCGCAGCTTCGGTAGCGAAAAGTGGATGCTGGCCGTACTGGAGATCGCGTTCAGCGTAGGAATGGTGCTCGGCGGAGCGTTGATCTCCACCTGGCTGGCCAAGCGCAGCCGGATCGGACTGGTCCTGATCTCCACCTTCGGCTTCGCCATTTTCACCGTGGCGATGGGCCTCAGCACCAACCTGTGGGTCTTCTACGGCTTCATGTTCTTGTTCGGGTTCGCGGTTCCCCTGTTCTCCACCCCGTTCATGACCTTGATCCAGGAGACGGTGGAGCCGGAGAAGCACGGCCGGGTGTTCAGCTACGTCGGCATCGTGATGGCCCTGGCCACCCCGATCGGCATGGTGGTGTTCGGCCCGCTGGCCGACGTCATCAGCGTCCAAGCCCTGCTGATCGTGGCTGGCCTGGTTACCATCGCCGTGATGATCGTGGCGATCATGGTGCCGTCCGGACAGGCCGCGATCGCCGCCGCCCGCGCCACGTCGTCGCCGGCAGCCGAGGGCCCAGCCGCCGAGAAGCCGCTGGCCGCCCAGGCCCAGTAGGCGCTGCCCACTGTCGGGCATACTGCTCTCCGTTTCGATGCAAGCAGGGGCGTTCGCAGATGTGGAATGAAGCCCTGCGGTGTGACCGGGCGGGCCGGACCGGGCTCCCGACGCGATCGCCGAGAGCCCGGTCCGGCCTCTCCTAGGCCCTGGTCAGGGCGTCGATGGCGGCTTGGCCGATGAGGTCGATGCAGGTGGTGGGTCATCGACGGTGACGGTGGTGGCGGACCACATCGTCTCAGAGGTACACGAATTGCATGCATTCGATCACCAAGGAGCGGTATGCGGGTATTCGTCAGAGGGTTCGGCGTGGTGATGACCCTGGCCGGACTGGCCGCATGTGCGGGTGCGCCCACGGCGGCCGAGGCACCCGCCGATGGGCGGGAGGCGCCGCGGTCCGCTGCGGCAACCGGCAAGCCAACGATCCGATCCGCGTGGACCTCCTGCGCGGTCGACGCTCCGGTAGCGGTCGACGCTCCGGTAGCAGACGACGGACGCCCGCCCGACGCCCTCGCCCTGCCCCGCCTGGGCACCGACTTCACGGTGGCGGCTGCGATTCACTGCCAGCTCGAGCCGAAGCGACGCGCCGACCTCGGTGAGGACCTGGTCCTCACCGAGGGCCGGGCCACCGACGTAACGGCGCTTCTTGCCGCACTGCGCCTACCCGATGACACAACCACCGTCGAAGCCTGCACCCTGGAGATGCCCTGGGTGCCGAACCTGCTGCTACTCGACGCGCAAGGGCAGTGGATCCGCCCGGGACTACCGACGGACAGCTGCCGCAGGCCGCGCCCCGAGGTATCAGAGGCGGTGCGAGCCCTGCGCCTGACCTCCGTCTCGGAGAAGGTCGTACGGGAGGTCGTGTCAGCCGGAGCGGCCGCCTCCGGATGCAACCAGGATTGGTCAGACGTGGTGGCCACCGAGACCAGGGACCCGAGGCTCCTCCCACGGCCGGGCCGGGTGTCGCTCCCGTCCCAGGTACGTCTGTGCGTGTACCGGGTGCCAGCGCAGCAGCAGGGAACGCCCCGGCCAACCGGGACCTTCACGTACGGACTGCTCCTACCACAGCAGCGGCGGGCGGCCATCGAGCGGAAGCTGGCAGCGCTACACCCCGCTGAGCAGTGCTCAGTCGCCGCAGACCGCTTCGCTGCCCTAAAGGACGCCACGATCACCAGCGACGTGGTCTACATCGAACTCGACCATTGCCGACGGATCCTGGCCACACCACTGCATGGCCCGCCGAGCCTGGCCCAAGCCGACACCACGCTCATCGAACTGCTCAGGAGGTAGTCGCCCGAGCCAGGCCGACGTCGACCTCTCCGCCGACGCGAAGACAAGTTGCTCCACTGTCCACCGGTCAACTCGTGACGACCAGGACCAGGGAGCGCCGACGACCCGGCCGCATTCAGGCTCGTCGAAACACCCGACGTAGTGACAGCTGGCAACATCTGGAGCGCTTGACGCGAAATCAAGAGACCAAGGTGCCGCTTCATCCAGGACGCAGATGAAGCGGCAGGTCAGAGCGATCAGCGGCGATCACGGTGTACACGAACACGTCCCGGCTTTCGGTGCCCAGTTCCTGCCGCGGTTTCCCGCGCGCACGGCGGTGGCGTCTCGACCGCGAACTGCTACGCCGCCCCGGCGGAGACCGACGGCGTACGACAGATGAGCTCGCTGGGATCGTCTGGGACAGACCTTCGTGCGGATGTTTGGGCCGTGAACCTGGCCCCTTGGGTGCTTCAGCAGTGCTGGCGGGGCAGCGGGCCCTACGGGCGACACAGGAAGTCGGCGGCCATCCGGTCGACCGCGGCCCGGTCCAGCTTGCCGTTCGGCAGTCTCGGCAGTTCCTTGACCGCCTCCCAGCGGCTCGGCAGGGCGCCGCGAGGCAGGTCGTCGCGGAGCAGCCGGCGCAGGTCGGGCAGGCTCTCGCGGGCGTCGGCACAGGCCACGAAGGCGACAAGACTGGGAACCGTCGAGCCTCGGCGGGCGATGCCGACGGCGGCGGGTCGCCCGCCGACGCGCCGTACGATCGCCTGCTCGATCTCCGCCAGCTCGATCCGCATACCGCCGATCTTGAGTTGGGTGTCGCGGCGGCCCACGAAGTGGACGAGATCCTCGGCATCCAGGCTGACGATGTCGCCGGTCCGATAGGTTCGCGCCCCCTCGACGTCCGGGAAGTGCGCGAGCCCACCGGCCGCGGTCGCGTATCCGGCTGCGACGCCCGGGCCCGAGATCCGCAGTGCACCGGTTCGGGAGCCGGTCCGCTCGCCGTCGAGGTCGATGTACGCGGTCGTCCCGGGAATCGGCCGGCCGATCGGCACGTCGGACGAGCCCGCGTCCGCCGGACGGCACCGGTGGACCATCGTCCACACGGTGCCCTCGGTCGGTCCGTACTCGTTGTAGAGCGCCGCACCGGGGAGCCGCGCGAAGTGCCGGCCGACGAGGCGCGGCGGGCAGGGCTCCCCCGCGACGATGACCGTGCGGAGGCTGGCGAGCTGCTCCGGGCCGGCCGTGTCCAGCACCGCCTCGTAGAGGGTGGGCAGCAGCAGGAGGTGGGAGCCGCGGAAGCGGTCCGCCGCCGTCACGATGGCCTCGGCGTCGAGCGGGTTGGGGCCCGGGATGACGAGGTGCGCCCCGGTCGCCAGCGACCAGTAGATGCCGGCCACGGAGCTGTCGAAGGATATCGACGAGCAGAGCAGGTAGACCGACGGCGCCTCCGGGTAGTGGTGGATGCGGGCCCGGGTGGAGTAGCCGAGGCCGCCGTGGGTGACCACCACGCCCTTCGGCGTACCGGTCGAACCGCTCGTGAACAACGTGTAGGCCGGGGACTCCCCCGCCGGCCGGGCGTGCGGGGACGCCCCGGACCGCCCCGCGGCGGCGCCCGTGATCCGAAGTCCCGCGTCGGGGGGCCCGGACTCGGTGATGCGGCAGGTCGCCCCGCTCGCCGCGATCACGTCCTCCTGCCGCCGGCGGGGGAACAGCCGGTCGACCGGCACGTACTGCGCGCCGGCCCGCAGCACGGCGAGCATCGCGACGATCGCCCACCGGGACGTGGCGGTCTGGATGATCACCGGCTCCGCCGCGCCGACGCCGGCCGCCCGCAGCTCCGCCGCCAGTGAGCGGGTCTCGGCGTCCAGGTCGGCGAAGGTCAGGCAGCCGCCGGGATCGGACACGGCGGGCCGCTCCCCGAAACGGCCGAGGGAGGCGTCCAGCAACGGAAGAATCGGCTCACCGACGGCGAGGTCCGCACCCACGAGCCGGATCGATTCCACGTCGCCCCCCGAGCCTCCGCAGACAAGTCAGGGTAGCCGCCCCCAACGCTCGCGTCCAGCCGATGCCGACCCCGCCAATGGTCGATTAGCGCCAATGCCTGATGGCGGCTTTCAGATCTTGGCAAGGGTGCCGTGGCAGGCGCTTGACGAAACTCGGCGGGCCTTGTTGTACTGGGTCGGTCTTCACGATCGTGCACCGCGATTTCGGCGGCGGCACGACCGATAGCGGCGTCCGAGTGGCCGCAGCCAATTAACGTCCACCTCATGAATTGTTGGCGATCAGGACTCGCGAGGCCGATTGATGCAGCGTTCGGACGAAGGAACGGAGGTGCCGTCGCGGCCGGAGGTGGTCTCCGCCAGCCAGCGGCGCTTCTGGTTCCTGGACCAGATCACGCCCGGCGTCCCCGTCTACAACAGCTATTCGGCGATTGACCTGTCGGGCCCGCTCGACCCCGCGCTAGCGGTCCGGGCGCTGCAGGGGGTCGTCCGCCGGCACCGCATCCTGCGTTCCCGATTCCGGGACGAGGACGGCCAGCCGGCCATCGACACGTCGACGGGTGACCAACCGGCGGCGATACCGTTCATCGACCTTTCCGCGCTTCCGGACCCGGCACGCGGTACGACCGCCGGCGGCCTGGTCGACCGACTCGCGCATCGCAGATTCGACATTCAGCGTGGCCCGCTGTTCCGGGCGGCGGTCATCCGCACGGAAACCGACCGGCACATCGTGCTGTTCGGCGTGCACCACATCGTCTCCGACGGCTGGTCGGCGCAGGTGGTGTTCCGCGATTTCCGCGATCTGTACGCCACCCTCGCGGAGAATGGCGAATTCCGTCCGACACATTCTCGGCCGCAGTTCTCGGACGTCGTGGCGAGACAGGAGAAATGGCGGGACAGCGCCGGACATGACCGTCAGCTAGATTACTGGCGCGGTCGACTGGACGGCATCCCCGGCGATTCCCGCGTGCCACCGGACCGCGGGGCGAGGACCGATGCCGGGCACGCCGCCGGACACGCCCGGTACGCCATCGCCGACGACCTCGCCGGGCGGCTGCGGGCCCTCGCCCGCGCCGAGCGGGTCACGCTGTTCATGGTGCTGCTGACCGGCTTGAAGATCACCGTGTCGCGTTACCTGCAACGCGGCGACATCACGGTGGGCACGCCGATCGCGATGCGCGACGATCCGGACGTCCAGGACATGGTCGGGCCGCTGCTGAACACCCTGGCGCTGCGCACCGATCTGTCCGGCGCGCCGACCGTACGACAGGCCCTGCTCCGGGTACGCGGCACCTGCCTCGCCGCGTACGACAACCAGGACGTCCCCTTCGACTCCGTGGTCGCCGCGCTGGGCGGCGGGCGGGATCTGGAGAACAGCCCGTTCTTCCAGATCCTGTTCCAGTACGTCGCCGGCGCCGGCGAGCGGCACTCCTTCGCCGGACTGCGGGCCTCACTGAGGGAGGTCGAGCTCGGTCTGGCCAAGCTCGACCTGACCCTCGACGTGGTGGAGGACGACGGCGCCCTGGAGCTCGTCGCCCGGTACCGGGCCAGCAGCTACGACCGGGCCACGATCGACCGTCTGGCAGGGCACTGGCAGAGCGTGCTCGTCGGCATGTGCGAGCGGCCGGACGCGGACATCGAGGACCTCGACGTGCTCACCCCGGCGGAACGGTCCGTGGTCGCCGCCGCGTCGACCGGGGCGCCCGTCGTCGCGCCGGCGGCGACGTCGGTGCTGGATCTCTTCGAGCGGATCGCCGACGCCGACACGTACGCCGAGGCGGTCGTCTGCGGAAGCGTACGGCTCGGCTACGAGCAACTGGACCGGCGGGCGAACCAACTCGCGCACCGCCTGCGCGAGCTCGGGGTGGCACCCGAGACGCGGGTGGGCATCCTGATGGAGCGTTCGGTCGAGACGATCGTCGCCGTGCTGGCGGTCTGGAAGGCCGGCGGAGCGTACGTGCCGGTCGACACCGACATGCCGGCCGCCCGGCGGGAGGCGATCCTGGCCGACGCGGGCGTGACCGTCCTGCTCACCCAGGAGCAGCTCGCCGGCGACCTCGCCGACGACCGGCGGCACGTGCTGACCGTCGACCCGGACCACACGGCGTTCGGCCACCTGCCGACCGATCGGCCGCCGCGCACCACGGCCGCCGGGCAGCTGAGCTACGTCATCTACACCTCGGGGTCGACCGGACAGCCGAAGGGTGTCATGGCGACCCACGGTGGCCTGCTGGGCACCTGCCTGGCGTGGGAACACGCGTTCGGGCTCCGGGGGCGGATCCGGTCGCACCTGCAGATGGCGAACTTCTGCTTCGACGGCTTCCTCGGGGAACTCGTCCGGTCCCTCACGTCCGGGGCGAAGCTGGTGGTCTGCCCCCGCGAGTTCCTGCTCTCGCCCGACCGGCTGCTCGCCCTGATCCGGGACGAACGGGTGGATGTCGCGGACTTCGTACCGACCGTCCTGCGGGCGTTGTCCGGGCACCTTGAGCGCAGCGGCCAGGGCCTCGGCGGGCTCCGGCTCGTCATCGTGGGGTCCGACACCGTACCCGCGGACGAGCTGGCCCGCCTCCGGCGGCTCGGCGGGCCGGACACTGAGGTGGTCAACTGCTACGGGCTCACCGAGGCAACCGTGGACAGCACCTACTTCGTCTGCCCGCCCGACTGGCCGGAAGACACGTCCGTGCTCATCGGCGAACCGCTGCCCGGAATGACGGTCCATCTCCTGGACCCGGCGCTGCGGCCGGTGCCGCCGGGAATGCCCGGCACGATCTTCGTCGGCGGCCCCACGGTGGCTCGCGGATACCTGGGCGATCCCGGCCGGACGGCGTCGGTCTTCCTGCCCGACCCGTTCAGTCCGCTGCCCGGCGCCCGGATGTACCGGACCGGCGACCGGGCGCGTTTCCGCCGGACGCCGCAGGGGTTGCGGATCGAGTATCTCGGCCGGGCCGACCAGCAGGTCAAGATCCGCGCGTACCGGGTCGAGCTGGGCGAGATCGAGGCGGCCCTGCGGCGCCTGCCGGGCGTCCGGGACGCGGTGGCGGTCGTAAACGACAGCGATCCCACCGACCGGCGGGTGCATGCCTTCGTCGCCGCCGCCGAGACCGCCGAGACGCGGGACTGGCATGCCGCGCTGCGCGCGACACTTCCCCACTACATGCTTCCCGATCGTCTGGTGCTGCTGCCCGCGCTACCGACCACGGCGACCGGTAAGACGGACCGCCGCGCCCTGGCGGGTCGCCCCGGCCGGGAGATCCCCCTGCCGGGCACCGGGACGCCGCCGCGTACCGAGACCGAGCGGCGGCTGGCTCGGCTGTGGACGCGGGTGCTCCGCGGGCGGCGGACCGGTGTGCACGACGACTTCTTCGTCGCCGGCGGCGACTCCCTGCTGGCCATGCAGCTCGTGGCGCGCGTGCGGGCCGAGTGGGGCATCGAGTACGGCCTCCGGCAGTTCTTCCGCCAACCGACGATCGCGCAGGTCGCCGCGAGGATCGACGCCGAGGACGAGCGCCCCGACCGGGACCTCGCCCGGCTGGACGAGATCGTTCCGGTGGCCCGTGAAGTCGTCCGTCACCCCGCTGACGGAACGCCGTGATCCCGCTCGCCGACCGGCGCTGAAGGAGAGGCCGTGGACCTTCCGTACGTCATCCGCAGTGACCGCCCCGCGGAGAGGCTCACCGACCGGATCGCGGCCGACCGCCCCGAGATCCGGCACAGGTTACGCACCAACGGCGCGGTCCTGCTCCGCGCCTTCGACGTCGGCGGAGTCGACGGTCTCGAGGCGGCGGTGCGGGCGCTGTCCGGTGATCCGCTGCCCTACACGGAGCGTTCCTCACCCCGGTCGACGATCAAGGGGAGGATCTACACCTCCACCGACTACCCACCCACCGAGGAGATCTTCTTCCACAACGAGAACTCCTACCAGAGTTCCTGGCCGATGACGCTGTACTTCCACTGCGTACAGCCGCCCCTGGAGCGGGGCGCCACCCCGCTGGCCGACACCCGCGGCGTGCTGCGGGAGCTCGACCCGACGGTGCTGGAGGAGTTCGCCAGGCGCCGGTGGATGGTCCGGCGCAATTTCACTCCCGACGTGGGCCTCCCCTGGCAGGAGGTGTTCAACACCACCGACCGTGACCAGGTCGACCGCTACTGCGCCGAGCACGGCATCGAGGCGCAGTGGCGCGGCCCACAATGGCTGCGCACGACCTCGGTCCGCGATGCCGTGCACCGGCACCCGCAGACCGGGGAGCGGGTGTGGTTCAACCACGCCGCCATCTTCCACGTCACCACCCTCGGGCCCGACGTCCGCTCCGGGCTGCTGGAGATGTTCGGGGAGGACGGACTGCCCAGCAACAGCTACTTCGGCGACGGAGGCGCGATCCCCGACGACGTCATCGGCCACGTCCGCGACTGCTACCGCGCGGCCGGCACCCGATTCGACTACGAGCGCGACGACGTGCTCGTGATCGACAACATGCTGACCTCCCACGCGCGTGAGCCGTTCCGGGGCCCGCGCCGGATCGCCGTCGCCATGGCCGAACCGGTGCCGACGGTCGGAGCGGCGTCATGAGCGGGGCCGGTCCGGTCGTCTCGAGCGAGGCCTCCTCGGCGCAGCGTCGCATCCACTTCCTCGACCAACTGGTGCCGGACGGCGCGGTGCAGAACATCACCCGGGCCCTCGATCTGCACGGTGAGCTGGACGTCGCGGCACTCGATCGGGCACTGCGGCGGACCGTGCGCCGGCACGAGAGCCTGCGGACCTGTTTCGCCGTCGTCGACGGCAGCCTGCGTCAGCTGATCACCGAGCGGGAGCCGCGGCTGCGCGTCGTCGACGTCCGTGACGTCCTGTCGGGGGACGCCGCGCCGTCGCCGGCGGGACTGGTGCAGGCGCTGACCGACCAGGAGGCGGTACGCGTGTTCGACCTCGCGCGCGCCCCGCTGCTGCGCCTCACCCTGCTGCACACCGGTCCGCGCCGGTACGTACTGCTGACGTCGTTCCACCACATCATCGCCGACGCCTGGTCGGTCGACATCTTCTTCACCGAGCTGGCGGCGCTCTACCGTGCCGATCGGACCGGAGAGCCGGCGCTCCTGCCCGAACCACGGCTGCAGTACGCCGACTACGCCACCTGGCAGAACCGGCTGATGCGGGCCGGCCGTTGGGAACGCGGCAGCGCCTACTGGCGGGAGCAGTTGCGGGACGCGACGGAGCTGGCCCTGCCCACGGATCGTCCCCGACCGGCCCGGCCCGCTTACCGCGGTGACAGCTACCGCTTCTCCCTCGACACCGCCGTCACCGCGCGTCTGGGGGAACTCGCCCGCGCGGAGGGTGCCACCGTCTTCATGGCGCTGCTCGCCGGATTCGCGATCCTCCTGCACCGCTGCACGGGCCAGCAGGACATCGTCGTGGGCGGAACGGCCTCGGGACGCGACCGGCCGGAGATCGAGTCGCTGATCGGCGCCTTCGTCAACATGCTCGCCCTCCGGATCCGGGTGGACGGCGAGCGGAGCGCCCGCGAGGTGCTCCGGCTCACCTCGGAGACCTGCCAGGACGCGTACGAGCACCAGGACGTCCCGTTCGAGCAGGTGGTGGCGGCGCGGGGCGAGGCACGCCGGTCGGACCGCCACCCGATCTTCCAGGTCGTGTTCCAGATGATCACAGAGGCGGACCCTGAGTTGGCCCTGCCGGGTGCCACCGGCACGTTGCGCGAGGTCGACCGGGAGAACTCCACCTACGACCTGGTCTGCACGGTCACCCGGACGCGGGAGCGGCTCGCCGGGCGGATCGACTACGACACCGATCTCTTCGCGCGCTCGTCCGTCGTGGCGCTCGCCGACTGCTGGCTGGCCGTCCTCGCCGACCTCGGCCGGGACCCGGACCGGAAGGTCCGCGAGCTGGCGCCCGGCGGTGACCGTACGGCCGGCGCACCACCGGCTCCGGTGACCCGGGCCGCGCTGGACCAGGTGCTCGACGTCGCCGCGCTTGCCGGACCCGACGCGGGTGACGACCTGCACGGCGAGGTCGTCGACGTGCACGGGCTGCCGACGCCGGTGGGTATGCCCGGCGAGTTGTGGGTCGTCGGCGGAGGCTGGCGGACCCGCACCGGGCGGCTGGTCCGGCGGCGCCCGGACGGGACCCTGGTGCCCGCGTACCTGCCCGACCACCCCGCCGAGGGGGTCGAGACGCGGGTCGCGGGCACCGGCCCCACGGACGCGACCGAGGTCGCGATCGCCGCGATCTGGAGCGAGGTACTCGCCCGCCCCGACATCGGCCGGCACGACAACTTCTTCGTGCTGGGCGGGCACTCCCTGCTGGCGACCGTCGTCGTGACCCTCATCCAGGAGCGTCTCGGGGCACCGCTCAGCCTGGCCGACTTCTTCCTGTACCCGACGGTCGCCGGGCTCGCGGCCGAACTGACCGCGCGGCCTGCCGTCGCGGGGACCGACGGCGAGCTGGCCGACATGTTGGCCGACCTGGAGCGCGAGTCGAGATGACCGAGGCGACCGAGGCGCCGATGTCCCGCACCGGGTCCGCGCCGACCAGCGCGACGACGGCAGGTGCCGCCGCCATCCCGGACGTGGTCGGGCTGATCGAGCGGTGTGCCGCGGGTACGCCGGACGCCGCCGCGGTGACCATGGGCGACACCCACCTGACGTACCGGCAGCTCGACCGGCGCGCCGACGGGCTCGCCCGGCGGCTTCGGGACCTCGGCGTCGGCCCGGGACGGATCGTCGGCCTGCACGCCGATCGGTCCCCCGAGCTGATCGTCGGCCTGCTGGCCGTGTTGAAGTCCGGCGGCGCCTACCTGCCCCTCGACCCGGCGCTGCCCGACGACCGCCTGCGCTTCATGGTCGACGACGCCGCCGCGTCGATCGTGCTGACCCGACCTGGGCGGCACGGCCCGATGGCCGGCGGCTCGTACGACCTGGTCTCCCTGGACGGGGACGAGGACGGGGACGGGGACGGGGACGAGGACGGGGACGGGGACGGGGCGAGGCTCGGGGCCGGAGCCGGCCCACGGGACCTGGCGTACGTGATGTACACCTCGGGCTCCACCGGGCGACCGAAGGGCGTCATGGTGGAGCGCCAAGGGCTGGCGAACTACGTGCGGTGGCTGATGGCCGAGTTCTCGCCGGGCAACCCGGTGCACAGTCTGCTGCACAGCTCGATCGCGTTCGACTTCTCCGCCACCAACATCTACCTGCCGTTGGTGACCGGCGGGAGCCTCGCGCTGGCGCCGCCGGACGCCGACCACGAGGCCCTCGCCCGACTGCTCCAGGACTCGCGGCTGGACCTCGTCCGGGTGACCCCGTCGCACGCCGAGCTGCTGGACGCCGCCACGGGCGGGCGGACGCCACCACCCGGGCCGCGGTACGTCGTCGTGGGCGGCGAGATCCTCCGGGCGCACCAGGTGTCGACCCTGCGCCGCCTCTTTCCCGGATCAGTCGTCTACAACCACTACGGACCGACCGAGACGGTGATCGGGCGCTGCTTCCTGCGCCTCGACGAATCCGCCGGGTTCCACCTGGACGACTACGCCGCCCATGATCCCGTGCCGGTCGGCGGCCCGATCCCCAACACCCTGCTCACGGTGCGTCCCCGAGAGCCGGAGGCGACCGCGGACGACACCGGCGAGCTGCTGATCGGCGGGCTCGGCCTGGCCCGCGGATATCTGAACCTTCCCACGCTCACCGAACGGAACTTCGTCACGCTGCCGGACGGTACCCGGGCGTACCGGACCGGCGACCTGGTGCGCCTGGACGGCCGGCGGCGGCTCGTGGTGGTGGGACGGACCGACGACCAGGTCAAGATCCGCGGGCACCGCGTGGAGTTGGGCGAGGTCGAGGCCTGCCTGCGGGCGTCCGACGAGGTACGCGCCGCCGCCGTCGTGAAGGTGGCCTCCCCCGGCGACGCCCTGGTCGCCTTCGTCGTACCCGCGCGGGACGGGCATCTTGATCCGGCCGCCCTGCGCGCCGGCCTGGCCCGGAGGCTGCCGAACTACATGCTGCCGCACCGGTTCGTCGTACTGGACGCGCTGCCGCTCTCCGCCAACCGCAAGCTCGACCGGGCCGCCCTCGCCGCGCTGGCGGTCGCCCCCGCGCCCCGACCGGTGGCCGAGCCGTCCGACCCGCACGCGGAGAGCCGGGAGGAGCGGTTCCTGCGGTGCGTACGGGACGTGCTGGGGCTGAGCGAGGTGTCGGCGGACGACGACTTCCTCGCCCTGGGCGGCGACTCGATCGCCGCGATGAAGCTGGCCGCCCGGTGCCGGGCGATGGGCATCGAGCTGCGCTACACCCGCATCCTCGTCGCTCGGAGCCTGGGCGAGACGCTGGACACCGCCTAGCGGAGCGTCGGCGACACGGTGGCGGAGCCGAACCGGGAGGGCCGCGCGTCCACGCCCGCGTACCAGTCGGTCAGGGCCCGCTCCGCGACCCGGCGGCGCGCCTGGGTCCCGGCGTCCTCGCCGTCGTTGAGGACCATGAGGTCACGGCCCAGCCGGTGCAGCTGAACGACCTGCTCCGGGCTGAACCCTCGGCCGAGCAGGTAGGGCAACGCCCAGAAGTCGAAGTTCCACATCGGCATCCACAACGACTCCGTCACCTCGGCGAAGACGCGATCCACGGCGTCGCACGCGCCCGCCGAGTCCATCGTCGCGTGCCGCCAGCGGAAGTCCCTGCCGGTCAGCGCGTACTTCGCCGCCTGCTGGTGGATCGGGGCCCGGTGGTTGTACCACCACGGCTCGATCCGGAAGAACGTCGGTGCCACGTCGTTGAGGAAGTCGATCGTGTTCCGCACCGTCTGCTCCGTCTCGCCGGGAAAACCGGCGATGAACGAGGCGAACGACATGATGCCGCGCTCGTTGAGCCGCTCGATGCCGTTGCGGTACCGGTCGACGCTGGCCGACTTGCTCATCGCCTTCAGGACCGTGTCGTCGCCCGACTCGATCCCGAGGAAGACGCCGGCGCACCCGCTGCGCGCCATCAGGTCGAACATGTCGCTGCCCCGTACGTTGCCGCACCGGAAGTACGAGTACCAGCGGAACCCGTACCCTTTGCGGATCATGAGCTGGCAGATGTCGACGAAGCGCGGAAGCGGCACGTTGAAGGTGTCGTCGACGAAGACGACGTCCGTCGCGCCCAGTTCGGCCATGGCGTCGAGTTCCCGTTCGATCGTCCGCAGCGAGGCCAGCGACAGCGCGCCCGCCCGGATCGGGTAGTCGCAGAATCCGCACTTGAACGCGCAGCTGCGCGCCGTCCGGGTCTGTAGCACGGGTCCCAGGTCGCCACCGTCGAACTGACCCCACTCGATGGCGCACTCGTCGAGCGAGTTGTTCTCCGGCACCCGGCGGGTGCTCACCACCGTCTCCCCGTCACGCACCCACAGCAGGTTCGGCACGTCCTCTAGCGACCGTCCACCACGGACGGCAGCGGCCAGTCGACGCAGCGTGTCCTCGCCCTGCCCGTCGTGCACGTACACGTCGGCGCCAATCTCGGCCAGCACCCAGGGCAGCGTGGCCGCATCGGCATCGACGATCAGGTTGGCGACCAGCGGCCCGCCGACCACCACCATCGTCTCCGGGTTGCGCTCCCGGACGAACTCGACCAGCTCGATCACCGGTCCCGGCGAGACGTAGAACGTGGTGGTGATGACGGTGAGCACGGGGTCTCGCTCGGTCAGCAGGGCCGCCAGCCGGTCCTGCTCCGGGCGGAACGCCGAGACGAAGTCCGCCTCGTACCCGTGCCGGCGCAGGTGGCTGGTCAGGTACACGGCGGCGAGGTTCGGGACCTCGCCGATGTGGTACCCGACGTGGCCGGCGCCCGCGCCGGAGCGGCGACGGTCCAGTTCCGACAGCAGGTCCATGTACGGCAGCCGCTGGCCGTCGAAGCGCACGTGGTCGTGGCGGGCGGTCCGATACTCGATGGCCTGGCCGCCCTTGCGGCCCACCAGGTCCAGGTGACGCGAGAAGGGCGTGTCGTTGTAGCCGATGATCAGACAGTCGAGCCGCATCGTGTGTCCCTTCGTGGGTCCTCCGACGCGACGCCGCGCTACCGGCGCGCGCAGAGCATGAACATCTGACTCGGTGCCGCGGGGTCCCTGCCGGTGCGCTCCGCGTCCAGGTCGACCAGCCGGGAGAGGTGCACCGCGCCCGTGCCGGAGACACTGGAGCCGGCGATCAGCCAGTCCGGAAACGTGCAGAAGCTCTTGGTCGTGACGTCGCGGAACCCCGACCGGGCGCACTCCCCCACCAGGGTCCCCGGCGGCGTGAGCCGCCCGCGCAGTTCGGCCACCTCCCGGGGCGAGTAGAAGGACAGGAACGTCTGGAACCGGCAGTCGGGGTTCCACGCGCTCACCACCAGCCGGCCCCCGGGGCGCAGGGTCCGCCGGGCCTCGGCGAAGAACCGCCCGCGCTGCGCGGCCGAGAGGTGATTGATGGTGCCCATCATGCAGCTGACCAGGTCGAAGGACCCGGTCCGGAACGGCAGGAAGGTCCCGTCGGCGACCGCGAACCGCCGCTGCCACCGCCCGTCGACACAGGTCCGTACGCCGGCGTCGCTCAGGTCGACGCCGAACGACCGGACGCCGTACCGGCTCAGCACCTGGGGGTAGCGCATGGTGCCGCTGCCCACGTCGAGCGACGTGCGGTAACGGTCGACGGGACCGAGGGCGTGCAGCAGCTCGACCGACTCGAGCTGCTTCTTCGCGGTGTCCGTCACCCCGGTGTTCTCGAACTGGAGGTAGAACGTGGCGTCGTAGGCGTCCAGCCGGGTCGCGTCGGCGTCGAGCAACCCACGGTCGGCGAGTTCCCCGACCAGCGCCGCCGGTCTCGGCGTGCGCCGAGCCGACCCGGGTGCCTCGGCCGGGGCGGGCACCGCACGGCAGGCGGCGTGCCGCGCCTGGGCGTCGAGGTAGCTGACGTCCCAGGCCAGCAGGGCCTCGAAGCAGTCGGCGGCCTCGCCGGGGCGGCCCTGCTCCTGCAGGCGCCGGGCCTGGTGGTAGAGCTGTCGGAGCTCCTCCTCGCCGGGACCGCCGAGCGACGCCTGCTGGAACGCGATCGCCGCCGCGGCCGGGGCGCCGACCTGCTGGAAGCACTCCGCGGCGGCGTACCAGGCGGAGGCCCTGAGCCGCGCGGACGCGGTGGCCGCCTGGAAGTAGGCGACCGCCTCGCCCGGCTCGCCCCGGTCGCGCAGTGCGCGGCCCACCTCGTACGCGGCGGACGAGTGGCCGTGCAGGGCCGCCCCGGCCGCCCGGGCCACCGCCACGACCGCCGCGTCGCCCTCCCCGGCGCCGGCCGCGCCGACGCGTTGCAGATGGCGTATCCGGTGCACGGCGAAGGACGGGCCGGCGGTGGCGGCGTAGAGCCGGGCGGCGCGGTCGAGGGTGCCCGCGTCGACCGTGCCGAGCAGCCGACGCTCCGCGTCCAGGAGAGTCGCGGCCTGGGCGGCCGTCAGCGACGGCCGCAGCGCGTGCACGGTACCGGCCGTGGTGCCGGCGAAGACCTTCGTGCCGTCGGCGCCCGCGGTGACGGCGGTGATCGGGCCGTCGAGGGTGGCGGCACAGAGCGGCGTGCCGTCCAGCAGCAGGGTGAGCCGCGCGCCGTCGGCGACCAGCTCGCACCACGCCGGATCCCCGGCGGGCGGGGCACCGGACGACCCGGCGGCGGCCGGCGAGCCGTCGGTGCCGAGGAGGGCGCGTCCGCCGTGGTAGGACACCTCCAGCACGTCGTCGCGCCGCCACGCGAGCGTGCGCACCGGCATGGCCATCGGGGCCGTCCAGAGCGGCTTCACCGGTCACTCCCGCCGGCCGCGGGCGCCGTCGGCTGCGCCCCGATCCAGGCGCTCAGCTTCGCCACGGTCGGGTGCCGCAGGAAGGTCTCCAACTCCGCCTGGATGCCGAACTCCTCGTTGAGCCGGTTGGTGAGCACCGCCGCGAGCAGGGACGTACCACCCAGCTGGAAGAAGTTGTCGTCCGGGCCCACGTTGACGGCGTCGAGGACGTCCTCCCACAGGCGGCGGACCGCGTCCTCGACCGACCCGTCGGCAGTCGCCGCACCGGTGCCGCTGAGCACCAACTCCCGGGCGGCCAGCGCGGCCCGGTCGACCTTGCCGCTCGGCGTCGTCGGAAACCCGTCGACCGGCACGACCGCCACCGGCACCATGTGCGCCGGCAAGGCCGACGTCAGCTGCCCGCGAACGTCGGCGGGCCACCCGCCCGGACCGGCGACGGCGTAGGCCACCAGCCTGCGCTCGGCGCCCGGGCGGCCGTGCGCGACCACCACGGCGTCGGCGAGGCCGGGCACGGCCTTCACCGCGACCTCCACCTCACCCAGCTCGACCCGATGGCCACGGATCTTCACCTGGCCGTCGTCGCGGCCGAGGAACGTGACGGCGCCGTCCACGTCGAGGCGCCCGCGGTCCCCGGTCAGGTACAGCCGCCCGCCGGCGGCACCGTGCGGATCGGGCACGAAGCGTTCCGCCGTCAACGCCGGGCGGTGCAGATAGCCACGGGCCAGCACCCGCCCGCCGATGGCGATCTCCCCGGTCGCGCCGACCGGCAGGGGCAGCCCGCGGTCGTCGAGCACCACGATGCCGGCGCCGTCGATCGCGGCGCCGATCGACGGCAGCTCGGGCCACTCGCCCGGGTCGCGCCCGAGCTGGATCGACGTCACGATGTGCGTTTCCGAGGGACCGTACTGGTTCACCAGCGTGGCCGCCGGCAGCGCCGCGAAGAAGCGCCGCAGCGCCGGCGTGACATACAGCTGTTCCCCGGCGGTGATGACCTCCCGGACCGCCTGGGGGAATCGTTGCTGCCCGGTGGCCGCGCCCGCCAGCGCCTGGAGCGCGACGAACGGCATGAAGATCCGGTTGATCCGGTACTCGTCGACGAAACGCAGCAGGCGGTGCGGGTCACGCCGCACGTCCTCGTCCAACAGCACCAGGCAGCCACCGGCGGCCCAGGTGCTGAACATCTCCTGGAAGGACGCGTCGAAGCTGAACGCGGAGAACTGCAACGTGCGGGAGCCCTCCGCACAGCCCGACGCCCCGCGCTGCCACTCGATGAGGTTGGTCAGCGGGCCGTGCGGCATCGCCACGCCCTTGGGGACACCGGTGGAGCCGGAGGTGTACATGACGTACGCCAGCTCTTCGTCGGTGACCACGGGCCACGGCTGCCCGGGCCGCGCACCGCCCGGCGGCTCCTCGTCCAACCACACCGTACGGACGCCGACCCGCGCCGGCAGACGCTCGGCGATGTCGGGCTGGGTCAGCAGCACCCGTACGTCACTGTCGCGCAGCATGAACGCGAGGCGTGCCGGCGGGTAGGCCGGGTCCAGCGGCAGATACGCCGCGCCGGCCCGCAGAACGGCCAGCACGGCGACGGGCAGATTGACGGAACGGTCGACGGAGACGCCGACGATGCGGCCGGTCACGCCGAGGCGCAGCAGCCGCTGCGCGAGCCGGGACGCCGCCGCGTCCAGCGCCGCGTAGGTGAGGGCCTGGCCGTGGTACTCCACGGCGGGGGCGTCCGGCACGGCCCGGCAGCGGTCGTCGAACAGGCGCAGGACGGTCATGACCGCCCCGCCGGTGCTCGCAGGGCGTCGGTGAGGATCGTGGCCAACTCCCTGACGTGCGGTTCGGTCAGCATCGAGTAGTGGTTGCCCGGGACGAGGTGCCGCCGCACCGGACGCTCGGTGATCCGCTGCCAGCTGTCGGCGGCCCGGTCCCGTCTCAGCGGGTCGGCGTCCGACGCGAAGACCAACAGGAGTTCCTCCACCGGCCGGACGGCGCGGTGGCGGCGCCGGGCCCGGTCGTGCGCGCGGAAGAGCGTCAGCCAGGTCAGCAGTTCGGTGATGTCGGTGCCGGGCGGCAGGGCACCCGCGGCGCGGGCCGCGGCGAGGACCCGGGCGAGGCCGTCGCCGAAGGAGAGCGCTCGCAGGTCGTCGGCCGGCACGGCGAAGGGCCGGCCCAGGATGCCGCCCAGGTGGGTGGCGAAGGCCGACAGGATCTCGGTCTCGCCCGGCGCGTCGGTCTCCGCGGCCGGGTAGCTGTCCACCAGCGCCAACAGGTCGAGGCGCGCGCCGGCCGCGCGCAGCCGTCCGGCCATCTCGGCCGCGAGCACCCCGCCCATGGACCAGCCGATCAGCGAGTACGGCCCGGACGGCTGCGCCTCGGTGAGCCGGGCGAGATGGTGTTCGGCGATGTCGGACAGCTCCGGCTCGTACGGATCGGTGTCCGCTGGCGGCGCCGGCAGCCCGTAGACGGGCCGCTCGGGCGGCAGCAGCCGCACCAACTCGCGGAAGGCGATGAGGTCGCCTCCGGCCGGATGCACGCAGAACACCGGGTCGCCGCCGCCGCGCCGCAGCGTCACCGGGCCCGCCGGGGAGTCCGGCTGCCGGCCGCCGAGGCCGCGCCGGACCAGACCGCTGAGCACCGAGACGCTGGCGGCCTCCTCGTCGGCGTGCTCGAACAGCACGGAGACCGGCACCACCGTCCCGAACGTCTTCTTGATCCGGGCGAGCAGCTGGACGGCCAGCAGCGAGTGCCCGCCGAGCGTGAAGAAGTCGGCGTGGACGTCGACCCCGTCCACGCCGAGCAGGTCCTCGTAGATCCGCGTCACCTCCAGTTCCACGCTGTCGCGCGGGACACTCCTCGCGGCGGTCACACCGTCACCTCCCTGTCAGCACGATGGATGGGCAGGAGAACGACCTCGAGCCGGTCGAGGCCGTGCAGGAACGTCGAGGCGCTGCGTACCGGCTCCGCGCGCAGCTCGATCCGGTCCACCTTGGCGAGCAGCACCTGCAACAGCACGCGCACCTCCATTCGGCCGACCGACGCCCCGACGCAGTAGTGCGGTCCCGCGCCGAGGCTGAGGTGCCGGTTCGGCCGCCGGTCGATCCGGAAGGCGTCCGGTGCGGCGAAGACCGACTCGTCGCGGTTGCAGGACGGGATCCACAGCACGACGCGGTCGCCGGCGCCGATGCGGGCACCACCCAGTTCCACCTCGCGCGTCGCCGTGCGCATGAGGTGCATCGGTGGTGACGCCCAGCGGAGCACCTCCTCGACGGCCGACGGGAGGAGCGAGGCGTCCCGCCGCAGCCGCAGCCACTGGTCGGGATGCCGGGCGAAGGCCAGCAGGGTGCCGGAGACGGCGTGTCGGGACGTGCCCAGCCCGCCGTTGACCAGACCGTCGCAGCTGAGCAGGATCTCTTCGTCGGTGAGCCGCCGCTCCGGGTCCGGTTCGTGCGCCAGCGCGCTGACCACGTCCGCGCGCGGATCCGCCCGCCGGCTCTCCAGCAGGTCGGCGAAGTAGCCGAAGACGTGTGCGCTGGCGGCGCGGCGCGAGGTGCGCTCCGCCGGGTCGGTCTCCTCGGCGAAGGCCGTGCGGACGAGGGCGGCGAGCCGGGCGGTGTCCGCGTCGTCGGTGCCGAGCATCCGCCCCACCACCCAGGTGGGCACCGCGCTGGCGAGGCGCTGCACGATTTCCACCGGTTCGCCCGTCACCATCGGTTCCAGCTCGGTCTCGAGCCGCCGGCGCAGCGCGTCCCGCATCGCCGCCACCTCGTTCGACCGGAACCAGGGCGCGTGCGCCGCGCGCAGCCGGGCGTGCTCCGCGCCGTCGGCGACGACGAGCATCCGGCCGGCCGCGGCCCCCACCGCGGCCTCGTCCGCGCCCAGTCGCATCCCGCGCGTCGAGGTGAACCGGACGGGATCCTCCAGCACCTGACAGGCCAGGTCGTGGGTGGTCACCGACCAGAACGGGCCGTACCGGGGCGAGGCGAGTCTGGCGATCGGACGGTGGCGGCGGACCGCCCGCCAAAGCGCCAGGTAGTCGGTCCGGCGGTAGGTCGCCGGGTCGGTGAGATCGGGCTCCGCGAGCTCCCGGTCAGTGGGTTCGGGCGTCACGGCCGCTCAGCCCGCTGCCGTTTGGTCCCGGCCGGTCCGCCGAGGTCGAGGATCATCGCGTCCAGCGCCGCGGTGAAGTCAGCGATCACCCGGTCGACGGTCGTCTCGTCGAAGAGCGTCGTGTCGTACTCCAGGAATCCCGTCATCGCACCGGGCTCGTCCTGCAGGACGAGCGCGAGGTCGAAACGCACGGCGTCGGAGGCGACCGGCACCTCGGTGACGTCGAGGCCGGGCAGCGTCGCCGGCCGGCGCGGCGTGTTGTTCAACACCAGCTTCACCTGGAAGAGGGGGGTGCGCCGGCCGGACCGGCGCGGCCTCAGCGCCTGCACGACCCGTTCGAACGGCACCTGGTGGTGACGCAGTCCGTCCAGCACGGTGGTGCGGGCCCGGTCGAGCAGCTGCCGCCAGGTGGGGTCGCCCCCGGTGTCCATCCGCAGCACGATCTGGTTGACGAAGAAGCCGAGCATGGTCTCGGTCTCCGGCATCGACCGGTTGGCCACGTCCGTGCCGACGGCGACGTCGTCCTGACCGGTGAGGTCGTGCAGGGTCGCCGCCAGCGCGGCCAGCAGCACCATGAAGGGCGTGGCACCGGTCGCCTGACCGAGGCTCCGCACGCCGCGGCTGACCGACGGCGACAGCCGAACCGGCACGCTGCGCCCGGCGGGCCGCGCGTCGGGCGGATCCGGTCGCTCCGCCGGGCGCGGGAACAGCTCGCGGACGCCGGTGAGTCGTCGGGTCCAGAAGTCCAGCTGGGCGGCGAGGTGCCCGTCGCCATACGACCGCCGCTGCCAGACGGCGTAGTCGGCGTACTGCGGGGTCGGCGGCGTCGGATCGGGTGGGCGCCCCGCCACCAGGCCGGCGTAGGTCTCCGCCAGCTCGGCCGTGAGCAGCCCGAAGGACCAGCCGTCGTGGACGATGTGGTGCATCGACAACAGCCACGCGTGGTCCTCGTCGCCAAGCCGGACCACCTGTGCCCGCAGCACCGGGCCGGTCTCGAGGTCGAACGGACGGTGGTACTCCCGGTCGACCAGCCGCCGCAGTTCGGCCTCGCGGTGCCCGGCCGGCAGCGCGGTCAGGTCGACCAGTGGCATCGGCACCGGCGCGGCGGGCAGGATCCGCTGCCGAGGCACGCCGTCGTCGTCGGCCACGATGACGGTACGGAGCACCTCGTGCCGGGCGACCACCGCGTCCACGGTCCCGGCGAGGGCCCGAACGTCCAGCGGGCCCGCGATCCGGTCGAACACCGGGACGTTGTACTGGTGGTCGCCGGGACGCAGCTGCGCCATGAACCACAGGCGCTCCTGGGCGAAGGACGCGGGCAGCGGGTCGCGCCGATCGACCGCGACCAACGCCGGGAGGTCGTCTCCGGCGGCGGACAGGCCATCGAGGTAGCTCGCCAGGTCGGCCAGGGTCCGGTGGTCGAACGGCGCCCGTACCGGCACGTCCACGCCGAGCAGCCCGCGCAGCTTGAACACCACCTGCAGGGTGAGCAGGGAGTGGCCGCCGAGCCCGAAGAAGTCGTCCTCCGGCCCGACGTCGTCGCAGCCCAGCAGCGCGCGCCAGATGTCGGCGACGACCCGCTCGGTTTCGGTCAGCGGTCGTGCGGGGGCCGCCCAGACGTTCTCCAGCACCGCCGGGTTCGCCGCCATCCGGCGCAGCTGGGCGCGGTCGACCTTCCCGTTCGAGTTCAGCGGCAGCTCGGTGACGGGCAGGTAGCGCGCCGGCAGCGCGGGTTCGGGCAGCCGCTCGCGCGCGTACCCGGCGAGTTCCGGTATCGCCGCCGCGCAGGCCCGGCTCCAGAGCGGATCGTTGGCGTACGGCCGGGCATCCCAGGACTCCTCCGGCGGGCGGTGGACGGGCCGGCCGGGCGCCCCGATCGGCCCGCGACGGCGCAGGACGACGTCGTACGCGCCCTCGGCGTGTCCGGCCGCCCAGCTCAACTCGACGTCGACGGATCCGTCGCCGGCCAGCTCCCACCAGTCCTCCGGGGCGGTCCCCTCCGCCGGCAGACCGGTGGCGCAGGCCACGAGTTCACCGGCGGAGGAGGCGGGATCCCGCTGGTCCATTGACCGCTTGAGGCGGCGGGCCCAGGACAGGCGCGCGTTCGGGACGGCGGCCAGGCGCACGGCGTCGAGCCGCTCGGCGTCGAGCAGCCGGAGCAGGTCGGCGGGGGTACGGCGGTCGGGTCCCCAGTCGTGGGTCGGGGGGTCCTCCGCGGCGACGGGCGTACCGACGGTGAGAATGACGTCGTACCGGAAGGTGACCAGTTCGTTGTCCTGACGGCCGCGCTTGGGCAGCACCCGGACCCGCGCGATCCTCGGCCACCGCGCGCCGATCTCCCGGAACAGTGCGGGATCCAGGCACAGCTCCGGCTCGTGGGCGACGGCGCGCCGGACCCGCTGGCGCAGCTCGCCCAGGCGCAGCCCGACCGGGGCCTTGTGCACCTCCACCGACGTGTGGAACAGCTCCGACAACGGCAGGCTGCGCAGGTCACCGAGGAAGACGTGGCCGCCGTCGGGCAGCACGTCGACGGCCTGGCGCAGCACCCGCAGCAGGTACTCGACGGACGGAAAGTACTGCACCACCGAGTTCATGACGACGGTGTCCGGCGGTGCGCTCGCCGCGTCGGCCCGAAGACTCTCGTGGGCCGGCGCGGCCCGGGTCTCGACCCGGTCGGACCACGCGCCGCCCACGTCGCGCAGGGCACGCCGGACGTATTCCACGGCGGCGGGCGAGTTGTCCGTCGCCTGGTAGGACTCGCATGTCGGGGCCACCCGGCCGAGGATCATGCCGGTGCCACAGCCGATCTCGAGCACCCGACTCGGGCGCAGCCCCCGGATGCGCCCGGCGGCGTCGTCCAGCCAGGCCCGCATCTCGGCGGGGTCGAGGGGCCGCCCGGAGTAGCTGCTCAGCCAGCCGGCGAGGTTGAAGAAGGGGTCCTGGTCGCCGTCGAGGTCGCGGTAGGTGTCCTCGTAGAGCTCCCGCCACTCCCGGACGCGGTCACGGTCCCACCCGCCGTCCCGCGTCTGCTGGCCCTCCAGGCAGACGAAGGCCACGATCTGCTCGTCACCGGTGTCGCGGCGGACCAGTTCCGCGGCGCTGGAGCGCACCGCGGGGTGACTGTCCAGGACGGCCTCGATCTCCCCGCACTCGATCCGGTGGCCGCGCACCTTGACCTGCTCGTCGCGGCGGCCCAGATATTCGAGACAGCCGTCGGGCAGGTACCGCGCGACGTCGCCGGTGCGGTAGAGCCGGCCGCCCGGCTCGGGGCCGAACGGGTCCGGTACGAAGGCCGCCGCGGTGAGCGCGCCCCGGTGCCAGTAGCCCAGACCGACCCCGGCACCACCGACGTACAGCTCGCCGGGCACGCCGATCGGGGTAGGGCGCAGGGCGGCGTCCAGAACGTAGACGCGCGCGTTGCTGATCGGCGTGCCGATCGGCACCCGGCCGTACGGCGTGACCTGGTCACCGTCGTACGCGGTGCAGGCCACGGCCGTCTCGGTCGGGCCGTACTCATTGACCAGCCGGACCTCGGGCTGACCACGACGCAGCTCGGCCACCGCCTCCCCGCGCAGCCCCTCGCCGCCGAGGATGACCGTGCGGCACGGCAGGGCCGGTGCGTCGTCCGCCGCGGACTCGACCAGGAGACGTAGATGGGACGGGGTCAGTTTGACGAAGCTCAGATCGTCGGCCTCGTCGAGCAGGGCCCGCAGTTCCGCTCCGGGCACCTCGCGCTCGGCAGCGGCGAGGAGCAGTTGCTGGCCGGCGAGCAGCGGCGCGAACAGGCTGGTCACCGCCAGGTCGAAGGCCAGCGGCGAGTGCACCGCCACCCCGGTCCCCGCTGAGACGGTGTAGTACCGGGCGGCCCACCGCAGGTAGTTCACCACGTTGCGGTGGGTGAGCAGGGCGGCCTTGGGTCGGCCGGTCGAGCCGGAGGTGTACATCAGGTAGAGCAGGTGGTCGGCCGACACCGGTACCGGGAGGGGCTCCGCCGGCCGCGCCGCGATCGACGCGCGTTCGGCGTCCAGTCTCACCACCCGCAGGGCGGAACGGTCCACACCCTCCGGCACGCCGTCGGGCACGACGAGCAGGGCGCTGCCGCTGTCGGCGAGCATCGCGCCGGTCCGCAGTGGCGGCTGCCGCGGATCGAGCGGGAGGTATGCCGCGCCGGTCTTCATGATCGCCAGCAGCACGGCTACCGTGTCCGGCGCGTGCGACAACAGCACCGCCACCGTGCCGCCGGGCCGGGCGCCGGCGTCCCACAGGTGGTGGGCGAGCCGGTTCGCCCACCGCACCAGTTCGCGGTAGGTGAGCACGCTCCCGGCGCAGCACACCGCGGGCGCGTCCGGGCTCCGTTCGGCCTGCCGCTCCACCAGCTCGTGCAGTGGCGCGTCGACGCCCGGCGCGGCGGTGTCGTTCCACTCGGACAGGATCCGGTGCAGCTCCTCCCCCGACATGACCGGCAACCCGGCCAGGCGCCGACCCGGATCGGCGGTGGCCGCCGCCAACAGCTCGCGGAACGAGGTGGCCAGCCGGGCGACGGTGGCTTCGTCAAACAGGTCGGTGGAGTAGTCGATCAGGCATTCCAGCCCCTGGTCGGACTCCCAGACGTTGACGTCCAGGTCGAAGCGGGCCGACTCGGTGCCCGTCTCCAGCAGCGTCACCGTGAGGTCGGAGAGCGACGCGGCCAGCGGCGGCGTGTTGTGCAGCGTGAAGTTGACCTGGTAGAGCGGGTTACGGCCGAGGTCACGCTCGGGGAACAGCCGCTGGGCGATGAGGTCGACGGAGACGTCCTGGTGGGCGTACGCCGCCAGGCACGTGTCGCGTACGTGGCGCAGGAGTTCGTCGAAGGTCTGCCCGCCACGGGGGCGGATCCGGAACAGGACGGAGTTGGCGAAGAAGCCGATCAGGTCGTGCAGTTCCGGGTGCCGGCGGTTCGCCACCGCGCCACCGATGACGATGTCGTCCTGGCCGCTCCACCGGTGCAGGACGGCACCGAGGGCGGCCAGCAGGGTCATGTGGGCGGTGCCACCGCGGCGGCGGCTCAGCTCGGCCACCGCCCGCGTGAGGTCGGCGCCGAGCGCGAACCGGTGGGTCGCGCCGCGATGGCTCTGCACGGCCGGGCGTGGCCGGTCGGTGTACAGCGTCAGGGCCTCGGGCGCGCCGCTGAGCTGAGCCTGCCAGAAGGCGAGCTGTTCCCGCGCCTCCGCGCTGTTCTCCCAGTCCGCCTGCCACCGGCTGTACCCGGCGTACTGCACCGTGAGCGGGCTCAGCGGGCTGGGTCGCCCGGCGGCGAAGGCGCGGTAGAGCTGGTCCAGCTCACGCCCGAGCACGCTGAGCGACCAGCCGTCGACCGCGACGTGGTGGAACGTGACGAGCAGGACCGACTCGTGCTCCGCGAGGAGGACGAGGCTGGTCCGCATCGGGGGATCGACGCTCAGGTCGAACGGACGGCGCCGCTCGATCGACGCGAGCCGGTCGCTCTCCCGCTGCGCGACGTCCGGCTTCAGGCCCCGCAGGTCGATCACGGGCAGCGCCGGTTCGAGGGTCGGCCGGACCCGCTGGTAGGCCACCCCGTCCACGACGGGAAAGGTCGTCCGCAGGATCTCGTGCCGGGACACGATCTCGAGCAGGCAGCGCCGCAGCACACCGACCCGCAGCGGTCCGGCCAGGTGGAACGGGTTGACACTGGTGTAGAACGCGCTGTCCGGCCGCAGCCGGTGCAGGAAGAGGATGCGGCGCTGCGCCGACGACACCGGGGCGTCGCCCTCGGCGGCTCCGCCGTACAGGGCCAGCGGGCCGACCATTCCCCGGTCGCGCAGCCGCTTGGTCAACGCACCACGTTGCTCGGGCGTGAGGCTCTGGATCCGCTGGGTCAGCTCCCGCACGGTCGCTCCCCTCTTCCGGTCCACGCCGTGCCGTCAGCCCGCGTCGGCCCGCAACTCGGCGGGCACCTCGAAGCGGAGCTCGGACTCGCAGAACGTCCGCCACCGCGGGGTGTCCGCGTCCCACAGCACGCTCTCGTCGTCCTGCACCGGGTGCAGCACGACGGACAGGTCCTGGCGTACGTAGACCACCGTCTCGTCGGTCAGGCCAATTCCTTCCGGCTCGACCCAGCCGGGGAAGCGGCGCAGCTCGGCCAGCAGGTGCCCGCAGTAGTACGGGATCATCGCGCGGCCTCCCGCCCGGACCGGCGCCGCAGGCCGGGTGCCGGCGTCCCGCCGGAATCCATGTCCACCATCGTTTCCCCTCTCCCGCACCGGATGATCGGCCCCCTACGAACGCGCGCCCTCCAGGACTCTCTCGGCCGCCGGCGTCGCCCCGGCGCGCCCGATGCTGCTGAACGCCCCGGACAGCGCGATGGCGACCATGGCCGTACCCACCGCGAGGAGCACCGGGGTGACGCCGACCCCGGCGGCGACGGCGGTGATCGCGCCCGCGCCGAGCGGTCCCAGCGCGGAGTGGATCGTCCAGAAGGCGGCGGTCACCCGCCCCAGCAGGTGACCCGGAGTGATCTCCTGGCGCAACGACATCGAGCAGATGCCCGCCACCCCGGTGCCCAGCAGCATGACCGCCATCAGCACCGCGAGCGCGGGCACGCTGCGTGCCAGCCCCATTCCGGCGACGGCGAGGCCGGCCAGGCTGAAGGCGCCGATCCAGCTGGGGCCGAAGCCCAGCCGCCCGCGGACCCGGGCCACCACGAACGACGCCACGAAGGTGCCCACCGTCCCGGCGGTCAGGACGTAGCCGACCACCGTGTCCGGTTGCCCGAGTTCGTCCTTCAACCGGAAGATGACGGCGTCGGTGAGCCCGTAGGTCAGGAACGTCAGCAGCGACAGCAGCAGCGTGAGCTGACGCAACAGCGGATGGTTCCAGAGGAAGCGCGCACCCGCCAGGAACTCGTTGCGGACGTTGCCCGCGCCCGCGACGGCCGGCCGGGCGGCGTCCGGCCGCCCCGCCGCGAGCCTGATGAACAGCACGCCGACGGCGGCGACGGCGAAGGTGACGGCGTCGAGGCCGATGGCGGCAGCGGGACCGAAGGCGGCGGCCACCATGCCGGCGAGCGCCGGGCCGGCGACGCTCGCGACCGCGTACGTGGCGTAGAGGTGGCCGTTGGCCCTGGTGATCTGGTCCGCCGCGACGATGGCGGGCACCACGGCCACGTAGGTGACCTGGAAGATCATCGAGAAGACGCCGGCCAGGGGCACGACGAGGTAGATCAGCCAGGACGGCTCGGCGACGAGGAAGACGACCGCGACGGCTCCGTAGAGCACGCAGCGGGCTCCGTCGCAGATCATCAGGAGGGTCCTGCGGTCGAAGCGGTCGACGACCACCCCGGCGAAGAGCCCCGTGGTGATGGAGGCGACGCCGGTCAGCCCGGTGACGATTCCCATCTGGACCAGCGAGCCGGTGACCTGCAGGACGAGCAGCGGTATGGCCACGTAGGAGAACGAGTCACCGACGGCGGAGAGCGTCTGTATCCCCAGGAAGGTGCGATAGTTCGGATTGCGCCACAGTGAGGTGCCGGGAGCCACGGCACCGGCCGGGCGGCCGTTCGGCGAGGCTGCATCTCCTTCGACTCGGGCAGCCGCATCCGAAGCGGTTACTGGATCATCATTAGACACAAGCGGCCCCCCAAACCGGACTCGAATAGTCCATCATGACATCTCCACGTCGGTCAAGGTCGGCGCCAAATCGGTAGACGCAAGATCATTATGTTGACATCCATGAATGGCTGACATACAGTCGCAAGGCTCGCTCATACGGTAACGCGGGCTTGGCATGGCTCAACGGGGGCATTTATCTCGGCCATGGATATCTGTCGCCGCAGCGGTAATCGCTGAAACCATCATGGAATGTCCATCATCCTGACGGGCGGAAATGCGGGTATCATTCGTTCACACACCAATGTCCACCGTGCCGGTGCCGCAACGGAAGTTGTTCTGGCGGAATTTCGACGTCCAATACCACTCGGTGCACCCGGGCCTACGCCACATGAAACGCAACATGTGGGAACTGCCGCACTGGATGCTCTGGCTCGGCGGAGTGCTGGACGCGCACGGCTACTCCGACATGGGAGTCCTCGACCTCTACACCGATCCGGGCACCTTCATCGAGCCGGGTCGCCTGGCGAAGGACGCCATCGAGGAGGCGGCCCGCAGCAGTCCAGCCGACGTCTACCTCTTCTCCCCGATGACGGTGAACCTCTGCTACGCGTACGAGATCTCCACCGTCATCAAGCAGATCCACCCCAGGTCCATCATCGTCTACGGCGGGGTGGCCGCGACCCCACTGGCCGACGAGGTCGCCGCCCACCCGAGCGTGGACTACGTCGTGGTCGACCGTGGGGAACGCGCCCTGCCCGCACTGCTCGACGCACTGCTCGACGGGCAGGAGCCGACGCCCGTGGGCAACCTGGTCTACCAGCGCGAAGACGGCACCATCCGGCGGACCGCAACCCGCTACCCCGACGTCGCCCCCGCCGACCTGCCATTTCCGAAGATCGACCTGTTCCCCCGCAGGAGCGGCGAGGACATCCGTTACCTGCGCCAGGTCTACGCGCTCGGCTGCCCGTACCAGTGCACATTCTGCACCATCCAGACCATCGGCCGCCGCCCCGGATACTTCCCGATCGAGCGGGTGCTGCGGGAGATCCGGGCGTACCGCGCCCATTACGGCGCCCACCACAGCATCTACTGGGGCGACGAGACGTTCACCCTGCACCCGGAACGGACGCTCGAACTGCTCGACGCGCTCGCCCGGGAGGGCGACATCCAATACGACTGCCAGACGCGGCTCAACTGCCTCACCGACGAGCGCGTCCTGCGCAAACTAAAGAGCAGCGGCTGCCAGTGGATTGAGATCGGGCTCGAGACCGGGTCGCAGGACACGCATCACACGCACAAACACCACATGAACCTGAACGCGACCACCGAGACGTTGAAACGAGTCCGGGACGCGGGGCTGGCAACGTGCGCGTTCACGGTCAACGGCTTTCCCGACCAGACTCCGGACGACATGGCCCGCAGCATCGACTGGATCAGCGGACTGATCCACGAGGATCTGCTGCAGGCGACCTACCTGTTCGGCCTCGTACCCTATCCCGGAAGCACCATGTTCCAACATCCCGAGCGCTTCGGAATGAAAATCCTGCATCGTGACTTCAGCCTTTACCACGAGGACCTACCGCCGGTCTATGCCACCGACAAGGCCACTCCGGACCAGATCTACCAGGTATTCCTGGACGGGCTGGAAACATTCGCCGAGGCCATGGGCAAACGGCCGTACTTCAATGACGCGTCGCCGGTCGGCGACCTGTCGAAGTATGGCGGGTTCTGGGCGGATGCCCATGTGTAGCGTCTCGCGGCCCTACCGGACGGGAGCATGATGACACCTTCCCCCTGGCGCCTGCTGGCCGACGGCAGCGCGGGCGTGATCCTCACCGTCGCGTTCGAGGCGCGACGCGGCGACCCCGGCTTCGCGGAGCTCGCCCCGCACCTGACCGGGTACCGGGTGCTCGAGGCGGTACCGCCGGCGACGACCGTCACCGAGGTGACGGAGCCCGGCGCCTACATCGAGCCGTGGTTGGCCGGCGCCCTCGCGGACGGGCCGCCCGTCGTCGGTGTCCTGGGGCACTGCTCCGCCGCACCGCTCGCCGCCCAACTCGCGGCCGCGATCCGCGGATCCCGTGCGGCCGACCCGAGCCTCGTCACGGTGAACCCGGTCCTCGTGGACAGCCGGATCGCCCGCGGCGAGTACCGGCAGGCGGTCGACTCCCTCGCCACCCACCTCGGGCCGGAGGAGTTGGCGACGGCCCTCGCCCCCGTCGCGGCCCGCGACACGGAGCCCGCGACAACGGGCCACGCGCTGCTGCCGGTCCTGACCGGCCTGGAAGACGCCTACCGTACGACGCTCGCCGCCGCCTGCCGCACGATGCCCGTGCCCGCCGCCATGCAACGGCAACTCGCCGACCGGTTCGCCGCCTACCTCGCGTTCCTCGCCGCGTCGTCGCTGTCGGCCGTCCAGCCGCCGGCCGCGGCGCCGCTCGGGTCCGTGGTGCTCTCCGGTACGCAGGACGCCGAATACCCGACCGATCTCCTGGTCGGCGCGACCACGTTTCCGGTCGACCGCAGCCGCCTGCTGGCGGACGCCGACGTCGCTGCGTTCGTCCTGAAGGTCCTCGGCCGGTGACCGGTGCAGAGGAGCGCATCCGCCGGCAGCGGGCGGAACGCATCGCGCGCGACCTCTCCGAGCACGAGCGGGGATGGCGCTGGTACCCGGGCGACGGCCTGGACCCCGGCACCGTCTCTCCCGCGGCGATGCGGCGCGAGTTGGACCGGGAGCGACAGCTGATCGCCCGACTGGGCACCGCGAGCGGGCCGGAGGCGGAACGGCAGGGGCACCGCCTCAAGCACTTCCCAGTCCTGTTCGTCAGCGCCCCCCACATCGAGGAAAACGCCACCGGCGCCTTTCCCGGAATGCCGACCCCCCTGCTGTACGCCACCTGCCTGCTCGACCGCATGCTGCGCATCGACGAGTTTCCCCGCGACCGGGTGCCGGAGGTCGTCGGTGTGCTCAACCCGCCGGCCTACAGCGACGCGTTCGAGAAGGCGCTCGTCGAGTGCGTGGCCGAGCACCTTCCCGTGGTCGTCGGCATCAGCAACCTGTCGGAGGGCCACCACTTCGCGATCCGCATCGCCGAGTTGGTGAAAACGGTCTCCCCGAACAGCATCGTGCTGCTCGGGGGACAACACGAGGACGCCGTGAACCCGGATGCCTACCGGTCCACCTCCGAGCGGGTCCGGGCGATGAGCGAACGGCAGCGCGGCGTCCACGGGTCGTACTCGTTGACGTCCCCGCAGCTGGCCCGGCTGGCGGCCCTGCAGACCTTCGCCCAGGAGCGGGAACGCGCCATCGTGGACCTGGTCTTCGCCGGGGACGCGGTCTTCGCCCTGCCCGAGGTGCTCATGGTGATCGCCGAGGACCTGCCCACCGATGCCCGTGCGCTGCGCAAGAGACTGCTGGCCAGTCCCGAACGCTTCGCCGCCCTTCCCGGGGTCGGGCAGCTCATCCTCGTCGACGACGACACCGGGCGGATCACGCCGATACCGCTGAGCGGCACGCCGATCGACGGCAACAAGTTGCCGTTCATCGACGTCACCAGGCTCACCCACGAGAACCTCTTCCCCGTCTTCGACAACCGGCGGACCGCTCAGGTCATGGCCGCTCTCGGCTGCAAGTACTCCTGCTCGTTCTGCCACGAGTCGGCGGACGCGTTCCTCTACAACCAGCCGAAGATCCGGCAACGTACGCCCGCGCACGTGCTGCGGGAGATCCGCCTCCGCAGCGACCAGGGATTCGAGGCGGTGTTCTTCGACGACAGCACGTTCACGCAGAACCGCCGTTGGCTGTCGGACCTGCTCGCGATGCTCGAGACGGACCAGGCGGCCGGCCGGCAGGTCGAGTGGGGCTGCCAGACCACCATCAACGACGTGGACGAGAAGCTGTTGCACCGGATGGGCCGGACCGGATGCAGCTACATCTACTTCGGCGTGGAGTCGGCCCAGCCGGACGCCGAACGGGTGCAGAAGGTGCAGCGACTACGGTTGCTCGCGGAGCCGACGGACTGGACGGAGCAGTTCCGGCGGGTGGCCCGCTGGTGTCGTGCCGCCGGTGTCCGGGTCGGCACCTCGCTGCAGTTCGGCCTGGGCGAGACCGACGAGCAGCGGGTACGGACGCTTCAGCTCATCGCCGACCTGCACCGCGAGGGCTGCATCCCGGACGGGTGTGTGGCGCTGAACATCAACAGTCCCTATCCCGGCACCCGCCAGTGGCTGGACCTGATGAGGTCGGACGCGCCGTTGCCCGACTACCGCGACAAGCTGGAGCGGCACCCGGCATTCGAGACCGCGCACCAGTTCTCCGCCATCACCGGGGAGGCCGCTTCCGACCTGTACCGCCTCGCCGCGGACATCCTCGGCTCCGCGCTGCACCAGCAGGTCGTCCCGACCCAGCAGTGAAGCGGCGTCGCCTCGGCGGGTTCACCGGCGGTCTGATCGGCAAGGGCACCAAGGGAAAGCGCGCCCGCGTGGTACCGCTGATCGAAGAGGTGCGACCGATCGTCGCTCGCCGCCTGGACTCGGTCGCCGAGCCGCACTCCCGACTGTTCACCGGGCCGCATGGTGGACGGATCAGCACTGCCGTACTGCGGGGCGCAACGCACTGGGACGAGGTGTGACGAAGCTGGGCCACGAACATCTGCGCCGACACGACCTGCGGCACACCGGGCTGACCTGGATGGCCGATGCGGAGGTTCCGGTGCACGTGCTGCGGAAGATCGCCGGGCATGGGTCGCTCAGCACGACACAGCGGTACCTGCACCCTGACCGGCAGTCGATCACCGATGCGGGAACGGCGCTCAGCACCCACTTGAAGGCTCGCCGGTCCCCAGGTGGTCCCCAGCTACGCGCCGTCTAGATCAGGAAATCCCCACTGCCCCAGTACGAGTTAGAGGCCGTTGGCCAGGGCATATGCCCCGGTCGACGGCCTCTTTTCGTGCTGTCGGGACGGCCGGATTCGAACCGACGACCCCTTGACCCCCAGTTCCACAACGATTCTGTCACGCCATGCTGCAACAGCTCGATATATCCGCGTATCCGGACAGAACGACAGTACGCATCACGCCTCAATGCCATCCCATGCCGGCCATTCCTCCCCTGGCGGGCCGTCGCCGTTACCGGATCCGTTACGGCGGACGGTCAAAGACCCCACCCTGCCGCCCTGTCAGGCTGCACTGTTAAGGAGAAACACTGCTTGCAGCGCGTCCTAGGATAGAGCTGTTCAGGTCAGCCGGGCGCTCTTTGCGATCAGCATGCTCTCAGTAGCTGGGGCCGAGTTGGCCTTGGTGTTGCCGCCCGACGAGCCCTGGCGTGCCAGCCGCGGCGCTGCCGCCAGCTTCCTGGGCGACGCGGGTTCCTCGTCGTCGTCGTCCTGCGCGGGGCGGGCCAGTGCCACGGCCGCCACAGTCCGGTCCGCACGGCAGTTAGGGGCTACGAGCATCAACTGCGCCAGCGACTCCTCGTCGTGACCAACCGATCCGCTGCCACCGCCGCATCCAGCCGAGCTGTCGTATCCCCTCCCCCCGCAGGGCCAGTTTCCGGTACAGCGTCGGTGATGAGCGCGAACAGCGCCGCCTCGGCGACTCAATCCTCGACGCCGAAGTCGAGGTCCACCACCACGAACCTCGCGCCGGGCCGAGGTCGACCCACGGCTCGTCCTTGACGTAGTGCAGGATGCCGAGGCACACCCATGGATTCACCAGCCGATACCAGTACCTCGGCGTCATACGGGCATCCGACTACTGTGGGTCCGCATGACGTCATGGACCCACTAAGCGCTTTTCATTGAGCGCTTTTTATCGTGGGTTTTGGCTGGTCGGGCCGTGATGCAGGGCGAGGATGGCCTTGATGATCGCGGTGGCGCGTCGGGGGCAGCAGCGGAGCTTGGCCAGGATCTTCCAGCCCTTGAGGGTGGCGACGGCGCGCTCGCCGACGGCGCGGGTCTTGGCGTGGTGCCGGTTGGCGGTCTTCTGCCGGCGGGACAGCCGCGGCCGGTGACGGCGGCGCTTGAAGGGCGTGCGGATGCTGCCGCCAGCGCCTTGGTACGCCTTGTCGGCGAAGGTCATCACGTTGTCGCTGCTCAGGGCGTTGATCAGGCCGTGGGTGCGGGCGGCGGTCAGGTCGTGCACGGCGCCGGGCAGGGCGGGCGAGGCCCAGATGAGGCGTCCCTTGCAGTCCGCGATGACCTGCACGTTGACTCCGTGGCGCTTGTGCTTCCCGGAGTAGTACGGCTTCTGGTCCGCGACTCGGTCGATGGGGATCAGGGTGCCGTCGAGGATCGCGTACGCGAGCCGGGCGATGCGCCGTATGGCCGCGTTCAGGTCCTCGGCGTGCGCGGCGAGCAGGTTGGTGGCTTCTCGGACGTACCGCCAGGCTGTGGTGACGCTGACCGCGAAGCCGCAGGCCAGACGGGCGATGGTGTCCCCGTTACGCAGATGGGCCAGGGCGAGCAGGGATTGCCGGCCGGCATCAAGACGTCGCCACCGGCCACGGCGGCTGGTGCGTTCGGCACGGATGAGGTCGGCCAGGTGGTTCAGGGTGCGGCTGGACAGCGCGACCGCGGACGGGTAAGACAGCAGCGAGGCTCCCGGTTGGGGCATCGGGTTTTGGTCGACTGCTGTCTTACCGGGATCCTCCTCCTATGTTGACAGACCCCTCCCCGACCCACAGTGACCAGGCCCATCACGATGGAAAGGGCTCACTGAACCCAAGGCGCAGCGACATACGGCTGCGCGATAACGCGAGTTATCACGCAGCCACAATTGAAGCATTACAGGGGGAAGTCGTTATTCCAAGGCGCGTCCAACATCTCAGGATCAACGCCAGCTTCCCGTACCGCCGCATCGATACCGTCGAGTTCATTTACGATTCTCAGGTAGGGCGTCCTCATATCCTCTTCCGCGAAGCAGATGTCCTCGTCAACCAAATGCTTAGGTACCTCAATCGCGGCCACTCTGAATCGACCATCCGGAAGGGGCAGGACCCAGACCCACGAGTAACTGTCGCCGGAACCGCTCACCCTACGAGCAGACACATGCGCCTTGCTCATCACTAGGCGATTCTTTGCTTGAATCTTCACCTATCCGCCCCAGAATATCCGCACGATGGGACCTTCGAAGGTATGGACTTGAAGATGCGGCAGCGCACCGTCAGCGTTGTTTGCCCCATGGCCCACCACTCTCCCATCAGCCCCGAGCACGTCGTCCCAGTGATAGGTACCCACCTTCGACCCAAAATACTGTTTAGTCCCAACACCGTCGAAGCCAGTAGCGTTTCGATAACCCTGCCCCTGATATATGCGAAGGAACAACTCCTCGGCCTCCGCACGCGATCGAACGTTGATACTTGTGGCGCCGCTGTCGATTGACCTGGCAGCGCTACTGACACTTCCGTTCGACCATGGAATGCAACCGTTCGTATTATGTACCAGTACCGGGGCGTTGCCGGCGAGCACATAGTACGTGTTGATGCGGTCGACCGTCAGGTTGTAAGCCAGGCCCACAAATCCGAATGCTTTCGTGAGCCCTTGGGTCTGAACAGACCCCCCTGACGGAGTTAGGAGTAGTTCGCCTGGCTCGAGTTGGTCGGCACGTTTCCACTGTTGGTCCGTGATGCTCCAGTAAGGGTGATCTTCAGTCGTAGTAATGGACTCTTCACCCACAGACAGCAGGTGAAGAGAATCTTCATGCACCCAGACATTCGAAACGACCTCTCCGCGGACTTCGCCTGTCTCAGGGTCGCCGGCCGCGACCAGATCTCCCACCTTCAGCTCACCAATTGGCTTGGTGCTGCCGTCAGCGAGAAGCACAGGGGTTTCGCCGTCGAAGCTGCAGAGGCGACTTGGGGTCGTTCGGCCACTGCTTCGGAGAGAACTCAACCCCGCCCCGGTTCCGGCAGACGCTGCCAGCGCTGGAGCCGAGATAACTAGAGCCAAGCCGACAACGTTTGCGAAACCTCTAAGGACGCAAAGGACAGAGTTTGAACAGCGGATGTCCTCTTGAACTCTGTCGAGTTGGCTGCATTCTTGATAACTTTTGCATTCTCTCTGAGGTGCCCCCGCATCGCACTCTCCCTGGGTCAGGCAGGGGCCAGCCGGGAGGGAAGGAGGTTTAATCGTGGGAGTGGCTGCCAACGATGGCGAGTTCGGGTATTCACTGCAGCCAAAGTGGCATTTGAGTACCGGCGGATCCCACCCAGGGGAATTGTTTCCCGCTTCCTGCCAGTCATCGTCGCCGCACTTTCCCTGGCAACCGTCGTTGTGTCCCCCGTTGTCGATGTAGTCGCCGTACATGTTTTCGTAGTCAGCGCCGTTCTGACAGTTGTCGTCGGCGCAGGATGCAAGGCCGCTGGGGTCTGAGCGGGTAATCGGGCTGTTTTCGGCGTAAGAGTATCCGTGCCATTGCTGGGGGTTGGTGAGGTCTTGGAGTGGGTCGACGCTGATAAATCTGCCGAGGATGGGGTCGTATTCGCGGGCACCGAGGTGGGTGAGGCCGGTGGGGTCTTTGTCGCCACCGACGAAGCCGAGGGTGTTTGGCCAGGTGGGTGTGGTGCCGCGGGGTTGGCCGTAGGGGTCTTGGCGTCGGGTGGTGACGGCGTGGGTGCTGGCGTTGATGGTGGTGTGTTGGGTGCCTTGGTGGTCGGTGTAGGTCCAGGTGAGGCCGGTGGCGGTGTTGCGGCTGGCGATGAGTTTGTCACCGAAGGTGTAGTAGCGGGTGCCGCTGAGGGCGGTGGTGTCGTCGCGGCGGATTTCCTGGCCGGGGAGGTAGAGGGTGGTGCCGGTGGCGTCGCGGCGTAGGAGGCGGTTGCCGTCGGCGTCGTAGATGTTGCTGCCGGCGGTTGGAGCGTTGCCGGAGATGGTGGTGAGGCGCCCTTCGGGGCCCCAGGCGAGGTGTTGGGCTTGGGCGTCGGGTGGGCAGGTGTTGGCGGCGGTGCCGGCGGGGCGGCAGGTGGTGTTGCCGGCGTTGTCGTAGCTGTAGTTGGTGACGACGGCGGGGTTGGTGCCGATGGTGGTGGTGACCTTGGTGACGGCGTGGGGGCGCACTACGTTGGGCCCGCCGGCGGGGTAGGTGTAGACGCGTTCGGTGTTGCCGGTCACGGAGTGGGAGGTTTCTTTGGTGCGGTTACCGACGGCGTCGAAGGTCCAGTCGAGCCAGTAGGGTGCGGGGCCGCCGAGGTTCGCGGTGGTGGGATCGGTGGCGCAGGGAGTGCTGGTGTTAGGGGTCCAGGCTGAGGTGAGGCGGCGAAGGGCGTCGTAGCGGAAGCACTGGGTTTCGCTGGTGCCGGTTTCGGGGGTATCGGTGATGGTGGTGATGTTGCCGGAGTCGTCGAGGGTGTAGCGGCGGTCGGAGATTGGACCGGCGGCGGTCTGCGGCTGGATGGTGATGCGGTTGGCGCGTCGGGTGACGTCGTCGTAGTAGGTGGCGTCTTCGACGTAGAGGCCGTTCGTGGTTTGGCGCTTGGTGATGTTGGGTTCGCCGTACTCGGTGTAGGTCTGCAGGGAGACGTAGGTGCCGGCGAGGCTAGTAGACGTCAGCGATGCCGGTAGGCCGGTGGTGGCATTGAAGATGGTTTCGACTTGCTCGTTGGGCAGGCCACTGCTGACACTGCTACCAGTAGCCCCGCTCGGGTAGGAGATGCTGGTGGGGGTGCCGTCGTAGGGCGAGTAGCCGTAGCCGTAGCTCCACGTGCCGGCCAGGCCGGTGCCTTCGCTGGCGGGTACGACGTAGTTGGTGGTGCTGGGTTGGCCTCGCGGGTTGAAGTTGCCGACCTGCCACTTGTAGATGTTTGTGGATCCTGGCGGGTCGTAACGAAACGTCTCGGTGAGTTGTCCCTTGGCCCTAGCTGTCAATCCGCTGTAGAGCTGGTCGTACTTCCACTTCGCGCGCAGGGCTCCGGTCGCGGAGTCGTCGCGGAGTTCGGTCTTACGGCCGAGTGCGTCGTAGACGTACCAGAGGGCTTCGCCTCGACCATCGGTTGTCTTGACAAGCTCGTCGTACCCGTTGTACTCGTTGGTAGTCTCGCCCTTGTCCGGATCCGTCGTGACGGTTTGCCGGCCCTTGATGTCGAACGTGTAGGTCCACTTGTTGCCGACATGATCGGCGATCTCGATGAGCTGGTCCTTGCTGTTGTAGGTGTACCACGTCGACTGGTAAGGGCCGGTCACACCCAGATCGGTGGTGTGTTCCCTGAGCTCGACGGTGCGACCGTTGGCGTCAGTCAGGGTGGTGGTGGGTGTGCCGCCCTCGGGTGGGGTGACGGTGCTTAGGTCGCCTTCATAGGTGGTGGTGATGCGCCAATCCTCGACGAGGCTGTCGATGCCGTCGCCATTGAGGAGAATTTCTCCGGTGGGCCGATCGGCGTTGTCGTAGGTGGTACGGATGAGTGAGGGAACGGACCAGTCAGGCTTCCACCAGAAAGTCCCAGAAGGATTGCCTGCCTCGTGATGGGTGTTGTACTGGGTGTTGGCTCGGCCGAGTTTGTCGTACATAACGTCGTTGACGAGGGTGACGTTCGGCAGCGCGCCAGCGGTCTGGCTTTGGCGGGGCCGCAGCAGGCCGTCGAAGATCTGGTAGGTCGTCTTGTAACCGCCGGCGACGTTGAGGGCCTTCGAGGTGGTGTAGGGGTAGGCGTCGCGGTTAGGCGCGTAGTGGTAGGTGTGCTGGACGGACGGGCTTTCCTCGTGACTGGTTTTGGCCCATCCGTTGAGCCAGACGCGCCAGACTCGGCCGAGGCCGTCGTAGGCGACGTCGGTGACGAGTCCGTTGAGGTCGGTGACCTTGGTGGTGGAGCCCCAGTACGGGTTGAGGGTGGTGGAGCTGGTCCAGTTGTAGGGGGCCGGGCGGGTGGTGGTGACCCGGGTGACCGGTCCGCCGGTGGCGGGGGTGTAGGTGGTGTTGACGACGTTGCCCTTGACGTCGGTGGCGGAGGTGAGTCGTCCGAACGCGTCGAAGGTGCTCTGGCTCGTCGTCTGCCAGGTCGTGCCGCTGCCAGCGGTCCAGTCCTTGAGTTGTTCGACCCTGGTGACCGCTCCGGTGGTGGGTGCGGTGTCGGGGCTGGTAGCGCCGTCGTAGTAGTTGCGCGTGTCGGAGATGACGTGCGCGGTGGTGGTGGGTGCGGTGGCACACGGCAGCGCGGTGACGGTGGACTGTTTGAGCCTGTTGAGCAGGTGCGCGGTGAGGTTGCGGTTGTAGGTGCGGGTCTCGCACTTCTCGTCACCGGTCGCGGCGTCGTCGCCGTTGTCCTGGACCTTGTCGGCGGTGCCGTAGGTGTCGGAGAACCAGCTCTGGCTGCTGGTGACGCGCCACCCTCGGGCGCCGTCCACGCCCAGTGCTGTCGCCTTGTAGGTCTTCTGCTCGCGGACGAAGCGGGCGGTGACCGTATCGCCGTTGATGGTCCGTGAGGCGGTCGCTACGGATCGCCAGGGCACATTAACGGTCTTGGCGACGGGTTTGGTGTCGGTGCCGTTGTAAACGATTCGTTCGCGTACTATGCCGGCGAACTGGTCCTCGTCATACACCGTCTCGGAGCCGAGGGAGGCGGGAACGGTGACGCTGCGCGTGGTGGTGGAGGTCAGCCGGTCACCGTGCATGCCCCGCAGGTAGCGGGTTTCGGTGAGGCTCTGGGCGCCGGGGACGTCACCGACGCGGGTGCGGACAGTGGCGTAGCCACGGAACTGGTTCCACGTCTTGCGCTTGGGCTCGATCAGGCCGTCGTCGTCGGCGTAGTGCCAGGCGGGTGCACCGACGTACTCGTAGTAGGTGTACTTCGGCGGTGCCGCGCCGTTGGACAGTGGCACGTCGGATTCGGAGATGTTCTTGACCAGGTATTTGTGCCACCACTCGGTGGTCAGTGCTTCGCCTGCTGGGTCGTCGGGGTCGTTGATGCGGGCCGGGTAGCAGCGCATCGTGTTGTTCGCCGCTGAGGTAGGCAGGTTGGAGGCTGTGCACTCGGGCAGCGAATATTCGACGTCGATCTTGGCGCCGGCTTCGGTGACGATGTAGTCGATGCGTTGCCAGTTGTTGCTGGTGTTGTTCGAGGTGAGGACGCGGTTGGCCATCGACACGGGAGCGAAGGTGACCGGCGGCATCGTCACAGTGGTGCCGACGAGCCCCTGGTGGACAATCTTGTCGAGCCACAGGCCGGCGTGGTCGCTGCCGTCGCCGGCTGGGGGGAACGTGTGGGTGAAGGTCCAGGAGTCGACGTTCTGCCAGTCGGCGGTGGCCTTCGTGGTGTCCCACACCCGAGTGGTGATGTTCGACAGGCGCTTCGTGGACCAGAACGTGGGTGAGTAGAGGCCCGGGCAGGACGTGTCGTCGCATTCCTGGTCCTTGGGGGTGTCGGGCCAGTTCGCGTCGACGGTGCAGGAGGTAAGGCACCGGTCGCCGGTGTTGAACAGCACCTGGGCGGTCGGCGTGACCGACCTGTCGCCGGCACCGCGGTCCCACGTGCCGTAGTCGGCGCGCACGAGGGTGCCGCCACGGGTGTAGGAGGCATCGTCGGTGTCGTCGATGTTGCGGGCGTACTTGTTGGTTTCCTTGTCATACCAGTACGACAGGGTGTTGCCGCGGGGGTCGATGACGTAGTCGAGGTTCCATCGCCATGCCTGGTCGCAGAACGAATCGTCGAACGAGGTTTGGCGGCAGGGCTCACCGGAGTGATTGCCGGCGACGGGCACGGTCCAGGTGGAATCGGTGGTGTCGCTCTCCCCGGGAAGGTTGTGCTGGCCGAAGAAGTACTGGACGCCGTCCGGGGTTGTGATCTTCCAGTACTCGCCGTTGTCGTCGCCGTTGCTGGCTCCGGTGAGCTTCTGGACGCGGGAGCCGTCCTCCTCGCGCGGGTGCCATCCCTTGCCCATTTCGTAGACGAGTTCGACGCCCTGGCCGTTGAGCAACAAGGTGGCGTTGTCGGAGCGCCAGCACAGGTCACCCGTCTTGACGGTGTTACTGGCCCCATTCTCCATGTCATCCAGGCACGGGACGTAGCGGCGCTCGATGTAGCCGGGCCAGTAGTTGAACCCTTCACCGATCCAGGAGGGCTGGTTGTTGGTCACCGAGGATCGTCCGTCGACGCTCGCCGAGGAGTAGGCGACACTGATCGACGGGGCGAGACCGCTGATTGCCGGTGGCACCCGGATCGGCTGGGACCAGGAGAAGTTGCCGGACGACCCGCCTGCGGTCCACGTCGATGACGACTGCAACGGGGTGGCGCCGAAATCTCCCGACGGTCCCGACGGACCAGCCGACAGGGCGATCAAGGTGCCCGCGCTTGGTTCAGTGACGTTGGCGGCAACGGCCTGCCCGGGGCTGGCGGGTGTTACGGGCACCTCGGCGGTCACCGTGCCGGCGACCGTGTCATTCGACGAGGGCAACGCCGTGACACTGCAGCCGGCCCGGGAACTTTCAATGATCGCGCAGGCCGGGACCTGCCACAGCTTGAGTCGCGACGCCCAGTCGCCGCCGTAGGCGTTGCGGAAGCCGGTGTAGTCCACCGACAGGGTCGTCTTTCCGGGCTTGTCGCCGGCAGCGCCAGCAACCCGTAGGAGTACGCCGTCGCGCATGGTCGCCGGCGCGGCGCTCCGGTCGAGGACCTGCACCGTCACGGACGACATCGTCGGACTCGTCGCGTCGGAAGCTTGTCCCACCTGTACAGGCAAAGAGCCCACGCGCATCAGCCCAGCGCTGCGGGAGCCTGCAGCGGGCAGGGTGGCGTTTGCGGTGGCGGGTGCCGGCCATGACGGCGCGGGCAACGCCTCGCGCTTCTGGCTGGTGTGCGGCCACGCCTTGCCCTTGGCGTGGCCGCCGTGGTTGTTCGTTTTGCTGGTCTGGGCGGGAAGGTGCGGGCCAGGCTTGGCCTGGACCGGTTCACTCACGACCATGGAGCCGCCGAGTAGTGAGATCGCGACCGCACCGGACAGCAGGACGCGGAGTCGTGTGATGCGGGTGCGGCGCCGGGCGGCCGGTCCCGAACTCATCACCGTTGACGTGAGGTCAAGCATTGTGGTCTCCACTGTCCTACGAAACGCGAGTGGTCGGAGCTGAGGCAGAGCTGCTGGTGGGGCGGGGACGGGCCTGCCCCACCAGCCGGGTTCAGATGGGGCTACGGCTCCAGCGAAGCAACGGCCTGCGTCTGATAGAGGTCGTTGATTTTGGCGGGCGTGAGTACTCCCTGGAAAACGGAGAGATCGTCGACGCCACCGTGGAACCAGCTGGTTGCCGCGCTATTGGCGGTGGACCGGCCGACGGTCAGTGGGCCCGTGGCCTGCCATGGAGTCCATGCCGCTTTCACTGTCATCGTCGTTGCTAGGGCGCCGTCGACGTACAGGCGTAGCTGGCGATTCTGCGTGTCGAGGACTGCGGCGAGGTGGTGCCAGGATGTATCGGGGTCGGGTGCCGCGGCGGTGATGCTCGTGGTGTCGGCGGGATTCGTCGCCCCCGGGTTCGCCGGGAGGCTGAACTCCCACGAGCCGGTGGCGCCGCTGGTGGCGCCCGGAACGTATTGGAGCAGAAACCCACTGTTGGTGGCGCCGTCTTGCGCGACGATGGTCTGTGTGGCGTCGGTCCGGGCAACCCGCGCCCAAGTGGAGACGGTGAAGGACTGATCGGTCCGCAGCACCGGCGTGTTCGCCCAGACGTTGTAGCTGTTGCCGTCCTCGTCTGTCGTCTGACCCGTGATGAAGGCCGAACGACCGTACTCCTGTGTGACCTCGCTGTTCTCCCCCTCCTCAGGGAAGTACCGGTTGTCGAGGTGCAGGCCGGCGCCGCGGTTTCCTTCAGCGACACCACTGCCGCGGCTGAGCGCTAGATAGCGGGCGAACGGGGCTGTGTCATTGGCGTCGCACAAGTCGGTGCGGTCGGTGATAGGGCAAGGATGCGCGTGGTCGAAAGCCCACCGTCCGACCTCGGTGGGGGCGAGAATGCCAGGCTGGTTCGTGCCCCCGGAATTGGGGTCGGAGGCGAGCTGGCCGGTGAAGTCATGCTCGACCAGAACGCGGTTGTAGACGTGGACGTCGGCGATCTGCCCCGCACCGCTGTTGCTCTGCCCGGCACCCCACTTGGCGTAGCCGACGTGGAAGGGACCGGTGGCGTTCCACGTCGAAGTGTGGTTGGTGGTACCAGCCAGCTTGCCGTTGACGTAGAGGCGCATCTGCCTCTGGCTGGCGTCGTACACGCCCGACACGTGGGTCCACGTGTTGGTCGCCGCCGGAGCGAGCACGAAGCCACCCTGCGTGCTGGTGCCGTCCGTGTTGTACATCGAGAACGCCCACTGCTTCGGGTTGGGCGTGTAATACAGGTTGAAACCGTTGGTCACCGCGCCGTCCTGAGACACGATGGTCTTGCAGCACGTGGTGTCAGTGTCGGTTACCCGCACCCACGCGGCGACGCTGAACGACTTGGTGGTGTCCACGACGGGCCCAGCCGTCTGCGCCCGCCGACCCGCCCCCACGAACCCTGCGGTTTGTCCCCCGACCATGCGGGCATCGCTGTCCCACGTCACGTTGGTAGCCGTCAGTGGTGTGTCCGCCGCGAGTGGCCCGGAACCGTCGGTGTCGCCCAGCAACACCTGCTCGTCCTCCAGGGCAGCGGCCTGGCTGCGCTGAGGATGGGTTTCCAGGTGCCACCGTGCGACCGGTGGGGACGGCTCGGCAATCGTGAATTCTTTGGAGGCGCTGTTTCCGAGATTTCCGGTGGCGTCGATGCTGCGGGCCCAGAAGATGTTCTTCCCGTACTTGTATGCCAGCACAGTGACCGTGGCGGTCTTCACGTAAGGGTTCGTGGGACTGACGACCGCAGGCACTTCGCCGAAGCTGGGCGGCGCGGCGACGGCAGCGAGGATGTCCGGCTTCGCGTCGCCAGTGAAATCACTGACGGTGAACACACCCGCGCCTGGCGGAATGGTGCCCTTGGTAATGCCGGTGGCGTCGAGCCATCCGCCGGTGCCGTTGCCGCGGTGCAGCCGTACCTCACCGGTGGAGTTCAGGCGCACGAGGACATCGGTCTTTGCGTCGCCGGAGAAGTCGCCGCGCCCGAACAGCGCTGCACCACCCCAGCCCGCGCCGATGGCCTCCGAGGTGCCCGTGATCCAGCCACCGGTGCCGTTACCGCGAATCATCGACAGGGTGCCGTCGGTCTTGCGCCATAGCACGTCGGGCTTACCGTCGCCGCTGAAGTCACCCGGGGAGAAGATCCAGTTAGCAGTCGAGAAGCCCGTACCGATCTGCACCGAGGTTGCCTGCAGTCCCCCACCGACCGCACCAGGCCGCATCCACAGGTTCTGCGTGGCGGCGTCACGGTAGAGCAGGTCCGGCGCCCCGTCCCCGGTGAAATCGCCAGGAGAGAACAGGAACTGAGCCGTCGACCAGTTCGCCCCATCCAAGAACTCAGGCGCACCGAGGAAACCGCCCGATCCGTTGCCCTTCGCCATCTCAAGCCGGGAAGTTTCTGGCCTGCGAAGGACGACGTCGGGCTTGCTGTCACCGGAAAGGTCCCCGGGACTGAAAACCGTACCGTCGGTGTACCAGGCCGACGCCGCCTCCGTGAACGTCGCGGAAAACCCGCCAAGGCCATCGCCGGCGTAGGAACGCAGGCCGTACAGGACAGCCGGCGGGCCCGTGAAGCTGTACCGGAACTTCGCTACGTCAGGAACGGTCGTGGCCCCAGCGGTGGGCGTGGAGATGGTGAAGCTGATCGGCTCCCCCGGGCCGGGCCCCTCGTCCGGAGGCGTGAAAGTGGGAGGCGTGATGACCGGCGCGTCCGGCACAGACGTATCGACAGCGAACTCGCACCACTCGGCGGACCACCCGCTCCACTGCCAGTAAGGAGCCGGATCCCTGGCTGTCACACGAAACGCGTAGCTCTTGCCCGAAACCACGGTCACCGCGGCGGTCGTGCCCCGGCCGTTCGCCGGTGCGGGTGCCGTCGCGGGCGGCGGCTTGCGTGTCGGGTACGTATCGGTCACCGCCTGCATCCCGGCAGCCGGCACCTCGATCCACTCGTACGTCCCCGTCAACGTCTGCCCCGAGTCCGCATCCGGGTAGACGGCAGACAAGGTCGGGGTCGTGGTGCCGATACTCACTCCATCGCTGAAGCAGTCCACCCCAGCCACCTGCAGCTTGATCGGCTTACCCGGCCTCGAATCGTAGTCCACGACCAGCTTCGCGCTCGCGGGCCGGAACTTCTTCCACCGCTCCTGCTCCGACTCGTACTGCCCGGCGTCGTTGCAGGCACAGAAACCGACCGTGATCGTGTTCCACTTGCCCGTCGCCGCCGTCTGCACCTGCGAGGTGACCGTCGCGCCAGTGAAGTTCATGTCCATGTCGGCCTGCGGCGAGTCCGAGCACCCGCCGGCCTTGTTGGCGTGCCCATCCGCGCCGTCGAGCCACGTCTTCAACGCCATGCCCGTCCAGGACGCCTTCATCGTCGCGTTGATCGCAGGCGTCAAGTACATGTGCGCCGGCGAGTCGCCGCACGAATAGGAGTGGTACAGCTTCATCTGCACGTACGCCGACTCAATGTGCTTACCGCTCAACGACACCGTGCCGTTGGTCATCGGGAACGTGAAGAAGGAACGGAACTTCGCCCCGACACACGGACCCTCCGGGCTGTAACCCACCCGCGCCATCGTGTAGTCGGTGTTGGTGCAGTTGTTGCTGGTCGCGTACGCCCACTTTGCTTTCGCTACCGACCACGCCGGGTCGATGAAGATCGGGAACGTCACCTCGTCGGAGGTAAGCAGGGTCGAGTCGGGAATGATCTCCAGATCGCCGGTCTCCGTCACCGCGGTGACCACTTCCCCGCTCAGTGCTCCGTCGCCTGCGACAAGCGTCGAGGACCGCGCGGCAGATGAGCCCGAGCTCGCGGAACCGCTTGAGTCCCACATCCGTGCCGGATCGGTGCGAGCAACCACCGTCGCTCCGGCAGTGGCCTGAAGTGACCCATCCGGCTGAGCTGCCAGCTCGATGTCACCACCAACCGGGAACGTGATCTTTCGGATCGCGGGGTTGGCCGCCGCCTGGGCGGACTTCACCACCAAGACGTGCGTGAAGCCCGTGTGGGTGGCATGCACCACGAGGTCCACGTCCGGGAACACACCTGGATAGGTGGCCCCGTCCCCAGACAGAACCGGAACCGGAAGCGCGCCCGGCCACGACAACTGCAACACCTTGCCGGACCGCCGCAAGGTCACCAACGGACCCGTTCCGCCACCGGAGAACGCCACGTCCGCCACCGAGACCGCCGGCGCGACCAAACCATCCGCGCCGGCCTGCAGCGTCAAATCGACATCCGCCCACGAGCCGTCATCCTGACGCGCACGCTGCGGCACCACCGCCGACTCGAACGACAACCGACCATCCGGCTGCGCCACCACCTGCGTGTACTCCGAACGAGAAGCCTCCACCGCAACAGGTGCGCCACACGCCGCCGCCGAGGCAAGCGCCTGTGCCTCGGTCGCCGCAGACTCACCACACGGCGGAGAAGCCGCGACGGCAGGCGACGTCGACACACTTGGCACCACCACTGCGGCAGCAAGCAGGAGCGACCACGTCGCCGCTAACGCCATCCACCGACGGCACCAGGACAACCTCCCGTCAGCACTACCAAGGCATGTCCCGCCCTCATCGACTTCGACGGGTGTCAGGCCACCTACACGGTCCAGCACGGCGCCTCCTAGACACCCACACGATCAAGCGAAGCGGGACTGTATCGGAACCCGTAACCGGCGGCTGTCCCCTCGTACACCGCCACCTAGCCGAGGAGCGGCGCAGCTAGACGACCGGTGAGCAGGCACCTTCACGGGGCAGCCATATTGAACTGCTTTGATCACAAGGAGCAACGGTCCGAGGAAGCAGCGAAATAACCCAGAGTAATTTCGCAGTGGCGAGTAGCTATTGCGGTTGTGATCATTGCAACAGCGCCCGCCTGGCTGCAGGCACCTTCGTCAGCCAGTGCTGGCCGTCAGGCGGCATGCGCAGGCCAGCATCGAACGTCTGCTCCGCGCGCTGCGGTACCGCCCACTCTGGCGCCGTCCAGGGCCATTCGTACCGCCGCACGCTGCGGAGTCCACCACCCCGCAGCAGGCCCGCCTGTGCTGAACATGCCAGACTCGTGACGGCGCCACGGATGCGGGAAGACTGCGGATGGCTGATGGCCCGCCGACGCCGATCCACCTGACGAAGGTGCTGGACGGTCTCTCCGAGAACGCGGCCCTGCCGGCCGAGTTGGTCCGCCGGATGGTGATCTACCGGCTCGCTTTCGGCCACGTCGCCAGACGCGCCGAGCTGGCCCGGACGTGATCGAGGAAATCCTCGCCTCGGGCCATCACTGGCAGCTGCACTCGATCGCACTCAACCGCCAACTGCCGCACGCCGTCCGGATGCGGCTGGCCGCCCACACCGATCCCGCCATCCGCACTGCCCTGGTGGTGGACGCCCGCGATTCGCCCCGCGAGTTTGTACGAGCGACTCATCGACGATCCGGACACACAGGCGCGCGAACACCTCGCCGAACGCGAATACGTGCCGGCCGATCTGCTCGCCCGGGACCCTGACCCAACGGTCCGGGCCACGCTCGCGCGCTGGTGGACGCCGGCCCCCGAGGCTTTTCGGCGGATCCTGCTCACCAACCCCGTAGACGAGGTCCGTGCGACGGCCTGCTCGACCTACTACCCGGCTGCCGCACCCGGTGCCGCCGCCCGACCCCATGGAGGGACTGCTCGCCGATCCGGCCTCCCGCGCCGGAGCCGCTGGCTCACCAGCTTGGGGTGCATCACGAGGCCTTGCGGAACTGGATCCGCCAGGACGAGGCCGACCGCGGTCAGCGTGACTACCGGCCCACGACCTTGGAGGTGGAGGAGTTGCGTCGGCTGCGGCGGAAGAACGCCGAGATGAAGCGGGCCAACGAGATCCTGAAGGCCGCGTCGGCTTTGCTGCATGGCCCGCCGATTCTGGCCCAAGCCGACACCGCGCTCATCGAACTACTCAGAAGGTAGTCCCGAGCCAGGCCGACGTCGACCTCTCCACCGAAGCGATGACAGATCGCTCCACTGACCACCGACCGAACTCGTAAAGACCAGGACCGGCGAGCGCCGGCGATCCTGCCTCGCATTCAGGATCGTCGAAATTCCCGACGTCTTGACAGCTGGCAGCATCTGCAGCGCTTGACGCGGAATCAAGAGACCACAATGCCGCTTCATCCGGCATACGGATGAAGCGGCAGGCCAGAGCGTTGTACAGCGCGCAGGCCGGACGGCCAACCGTCCACGCGGTTACCGCCAATAAAGATCATCCGTTACCGGATGATACCGCCGTTACCGGAGAAGATCTTCATCTTCCCAGGTCAACCGGTCGGGACGGCCGGATTCGAACCGACGCCCCCTTGACCCCCAGGACGCTTCGCCACACGTCCAGGCACGTCACGCACGCTATGCCCATGATCAAGCTGTGCGGCAGACAGCACACCGTCCATCAGCGCGGACAACGTGTGGTCCCCGCGTGGTCCCCAGCCCGGCTCATCGGTAAGCCTGCTGTCGTGACACGAACCAACGCGCCCGCCACCGAGCCAGCCGCTCGCTCCGCAGACCCAGCCACCGGGGCCGCGGATGAAGCCAGCCGGCTGATCCGGACCCTCAGTCAGCTGCAGTCTTTCGACGCCAGGCAGCCTGGGCGGCCATGGCCACCAGCTCGGACTGAGAGCGTTGCAGTACGGCTACGGCCGCACCTGAGAGACCGGCCTCCGCACATCGAGCAAGAATGGCTTCCACGGCACTCAGCCAGGAAGCAACGACTTGCGCCAGCGGCACCTCTCCCACCCACTCGCTTACCGGCTCGCCAGTTCCGTCACAATTTGCCTCGATATACAAGCTCGGGGCCGAGGCAGGCAAAAGCCGGTAGTAGACGTAATACGGCCCATCGAAGAAGTAGGCGAACCCCTCACCCTCTCCACTTAACGTCTTGCGTAGAGCCGTAACCGTTGAACTGACTACGGAAGCGATGAAGTCGGACCATGCATCACCAGGAAAGGACCGGTCAGGGAAGCGGATCCATAGCCGTCCGACAAGGGGAGCGTCGTCACCCGTCAACACTTCGATGTCCCGCAGGTCCACCCGGACGTCATACATCTACACCTACCGTAGAGGTGCGGGCGCAACGACAGCGCGAGGGTACAGGATGTTCAAGCCGCTGCCGCAGAGGTAGCAGGAGGTCAATTCGCTTCAACGGTCTCCGGTGGAGCTGCCAAACAGGGCTAAGCACCGCTCGGCCTTGCTTGACCGACGGTCAAGATACGCTACCGGCTCGGCGCACTTGACCGACGTGGTCCCCAGGAAGCCAGAAGGGCCGACCCGATGCGTCGGACCAGCCCGCTGACCTGCTGTTTCACCTTGTCGGGACGGCCGGATTCGAACCGACGACCCCTTGACCCCCAGTCAAGTGCGCTACCAAGCTGCGCCACGTCCCGATGCTCTCGCGCGGATCTCCCCGCGACAGCCGGTACAGCTTAGCGCAGGATCTTCGCGCCGTCCGCACTGCCCCCTCCCGTGCCGGAACGCGTCGTCCCGCGCACATCCCGCAGGGCGTCCTAGGAGGATAGGGAAGTTGATGGCAGCGGAAAAGCCGGGTGGGAGCGTGCTCCCACCCGGCTTTCCGACCGGTCGGGTCAGCCGTGCGCCTTGCCCCGGCCGCCGGGGCCGAGCTTCTTGCGGGGGCGTACGGAGATCTCGATCGGGCTGCCCTCGTAGCCGAACTCCTCGCGCAGCTTGCGCTCGACGAACCGCTGGTAGCCGGCGTCCAGCGGGGCCGTGGTGAACAGCACGAAGCGCGGCGGCGCCACGCCCGCCTGGGTGGCGAAGAGGATCTTCGGCGCCCGACCGCCCCGCACCGGGTGCGGGGTCGCCTGTACCAGCGCGGTCAGCCACGAGTTGAGCTGCGCGGTCGGCACGCGGGTCTCCCAGCTGGCCAGGGCCTTGCGCAGCGCCGGCGCGAGCTTGTCGACCGCCCGGCCGGTCTGCGCCGACAGGTTGAGCCGGATCGCCCACGGGATGCGGCGCAGCTCGCGCTCGATCTCCTTGTCCAGGTAGTACCGGCGGTCGGCGTCGACCAGGTCCCACTTGTTGAAGGCGATCACCAGCGCCCGGCCGGCCTCGGTGACCATGGACAGGATCCGCTGGTCCTGCTCGCTGATGGGCTCGCTGGAGTCCAGCAGCACCACGGCGACCTCGGCGGCCTCGATCGCCCCGGCGGTCCGCAGGCTGGCGTAGTACTCGGTGCCGCTGGCCTTGCCGACCCGCTTGCGCAGGCCCGCCGTGTCGACGAGCTGCCAGGTCTCCCCGCCGATCTCGACCAGGCTGTCGACCGGGTCCACGGTGGTGCCGGCGACCGAGTCGACGACCGCCCGCTCCTCGCCCGAGAAGCGGTTGAGCAGGCTGGACTTGCCGACGTTCGGCCGACCGACGAGGGCCACCCGGCGCGGGCCGCGCGGGCGGTTTTCGACGATCTTCGGGGCCTCCGGCAGCGCGGCCATGATGGCGTCGAGCAGGTCGCCGGAGCCACGTCCGTGCAGCGCCGACACCGGGTACGGCTCCCCCAGGCCCAGCGACCACAGCGAGGTGGCCTCCATCTCGATGGCGGTGTTGTCGGCCTTGTTCGCGACCAGGATCACCGGCTTGGCGCTGCGGCGCAGCATCCGTACGGCCGCCTCGTCCACGTCCGTCGAGCCGACCATCGCGTCGACCACGAACAGCACCACGTCGGCGGTGACGACCGCGGTCTCGGCCTGCGCCGCGATCGCGGCGGCCCGGTCCTTGGCGTCGGGCTCCCAGCCGCCGGTGTCCACCACGGTGAACTGCCGGCCGGCCCACTGCGCGTCGTACGGCACCCGGTCCCGGGTGACCCCGGGGACGTCCTCGACGACCGCCTGACGGCGGCCGATGATCCGGTTGACCAGGGTCGACTTGCCCACGTTGGGGCGGCCGACCACGGCCACTACCGGCTGTGGGCCGGTCGGCTCCTCGGTGTCGACGTCCGGTTCCCGCAGCTCGATCCACCCGTCGGTGTCGGTCATGCCACCCCCCGATCGGTCAGCAGGTCGCGCAGGCGCCCGACGACCTCGTCGATGCCCAACTCGGTGGTGTCCAGCACCACGGCGTCGGCCGCCTGGGTCAGCGGATCGGCCTTGCGCGTCGAGTCGAGCCGGTCCCGCCGGGCCAGGTCGGCAGCCGTCGCCGCCACGTCGGTGGCGTCCTCGGCGCTGCGTCGGGCGGCCCGGGCCGCCTCGGAGGCGGTGAGGTAGACCTTCAGGTCGGCGTCCGGGGCCACCACGGACCCGATGTCGCGGCCCTCGACCACGATCCGGCCGGCATTGGTGATCATCTCCTGCTGCCGGGTGACCAGCAGCGCGCGCACCGCCGGCACGGCGGCCACGGCGGAGACCGCCCCGGTCACCTCCGGCCCGCGGATCTCGGCGTCGACGTTCACGCCGTCGGCGGTCACGCCGTACCCCTGCGGGTCGGTGCCGATGCGCAGGTCCACCTCGCCGGCGACCTTGGCCACCGACTCGGCGTCGGTCAGGTCGACCCCCGAGCGCAGCACCGCCCAGGTGATGGCGCGGTACATGGCGCCGGTGTCGAGATAGCGGGCACCGAGGCCGACGGCGAGCCGCCGGGAGACGGTGGACTTACCCGAACCGGACGGTCCGTCCACAGCGACCACGCATCGCCCGGCCCGTTCGTTTTCCTCCACCGTCGTCCTCCTCAGCCCGTACCTCACGAAACACCGGATGTGTCGCGAGCGGTTGTCCAAACGTTCTCAATGATGCCCGGCGTCGCGCCGCCCGGTGGGCGCCGCCCGCGCCGGGCCGCCAGGGAGCCTACCGGCAGCCGTACCCCGAACTCGGGGGTCAGTCACCCACGGCCTTGAACAGGGCGGCGACCTCCGCGTTAGTCAGCCGCCGCGTCCGCCCGGCGCGCAGGTCGCCCAGCCGGATCGGCCCGATCGCGGTACGCACCAGCCGGCTCACCGGGTGGCCCACCTCGCCGAGCAGGCGGCGGACGATGTGCTTGCGTCCCTCGTGCAGGCTCAGCTCGACCTGGGCGCTTCGTCCCAGCGTGTCCACCACGCGGAAGGAGTCGACCTTCGCCGGGCCGTCCTCGAGTTCCACGCCGGCCATCAGCTTCTTGCCGAGGTTGCGCGGGATCGGCCCGGACACCTCGCACAGGTACGTCTTCTGCACCCCGTACGACGGGTGCATCAGCTTGTGCGCGAGGGTGCCGTCGTTGGTGAGCAGCAGCAGGCCCTCGCTGTCGGCGTCGAGCCGCCCGACGTGGTAGACCCGCTGCTCCACCCGGTTGCCGAGGAAGTCGGCGAGCGCCGTGCGGCCCTTCTCGTCGGCCATCGTGGAGACAACCCCGCGGGGCTTGTTCATGGCCAGGTAGACCAGTCGGGTGTCGGCGACGAGGCGCTCGCCGTCGACGTGGATCACGGCGGTGGCGGGGTCGACCTTGTCGCCGAGCTGGGCGACCCTGCCGTCGACGGTGACCCGGCGACGGAAGATCAGGTCCTCGCAGGCGCGCCGGGAACCCACGCCGGCGGCGGCCAGCACCTTCTGCAGGCGCTCGGCCCCCTCGAAGGCGGGCGCGTCGGGGCGGGGCGTGCGGTCATCGCGTGGCATCGGCAAGCTCTTCTACGTCGTCGGGAAGGAACGGGGCCAGCGGCGGGAGGTCGTCGACGCTGTTCAGCCCGAGCTTCTCCAGGAACATCGTGGTGGTCCGGTAGAGGAACGCCCCGCTGTCCGGTTCGGTGCCGCACTCCTCGACCAACCCGCGGGAGACCAGGGTACGGATCACCCCGTCGCAGTTGACACCCCGGATGGCGGAGATCCGCGACCGGGTCACGGGCTGCTTGTAGGCGACCACGGCCAGTGTCTCCAGCGCGGCCTGGGTCAGCCGCACGGACTGCCCGTCCAGTACGAACCGTTCCACGTAGGTGGCGTATTCCGGGCGGGTGTAGAGACGCCAACCACCCGCGGCCCGGCGCAGCTCGAAGCCGTGTCCGGCGGCCGTGTAGCCCGCGGCGATCTCGTCCAGCACCGGCCCGATCCGCTCGGCGGGCTGCTCCAGCACCTGGGCGAGGACCAGCTCGCTGACCGGCTCGTCCACCACCAGCAGGATCGCCTCCAGCGCCCCGCGCAGCTCCGCGTCGTCGAGTTCCGGCGCCGGCTCGGGCACCGCCCGCCGCCGCCCCGCCGGCCCCTTCGCGGGTACGCCGCCCGTCGGCCCCCTCCCCGTCGACCCGGCCGCGGCCCCGCTCTCCCCCGCCGCTCCACTTCCCGCCGGCCCGACCGCGGCCCCGCTCTCCCGCGTCGGTCCCGCCGCCCCGCTATCCCCCGCCGACCCGACCGCCGATGCCGGCTCCTCAGGCCCTGTCGCCGATGCCGGCTCCTCACGCGCAGCCGCCGGTACCGGCGCTTCAGGCCCAGCCGCCGCTACCGGCTCCTCAGGCCCTGCCGGCGCCCTGGGCTGATCCCCGTTCGCGGTCGCCGCACCCGAGCCCACCTCCGCTCCGGGCGCGGCGTCGGAATCCTCGAAGCCCGCATCCGCACCCGCCTCCCGCGCGGCGTCGGAGTCCCCGGAGATCTTGGTAACTTCGGGCCCCTCCGGGGGCGCGGCACTACCAAGATCTCCGGTTTCGGGGGCCGCGGCGGGGGCCGTGGGGCGCTGCCAGGGCGGCACCCAGGCGGCGGCCTGGTCGGCCAGGGAGTCCCGACGCTCGTCGCTGCTCATCCCGCTCGCTCCTCCGGCGTCGCCGCCCCGCTCCCGTCCGCCGCCACACCCGGCGACGTCCCGCTCTCCACCACCGCCGCACCCGACGCCACTCCGCTGTCAGCCTCCGCCGAACCGGCGTCCGCCGCCGATGCGGTGTCGGTCGCCAGCGCACCTGAGACCGTGCCTGGACCGCTCGCGTCCGCCGTGCCGTCCGACACCGGCCGCCGCTCGATCGACGCCGCCGGGAACGGACCGGAGCCCGCCGACTCGGGCGACGTCAGGGCCGGCTCGGGCGGGGTGCCGGCGTACTCGTCGACGTGCAGGTCCGGGCCGCCGTCGGCGGGACCCGTCCAGCGTACGGTCAGCTCCTCCAGGGCCTGCTCCTGGACGAAGGCGACCAGGCCCTCCCGGTAGAGCTCCAGCAGGGCCAGGAACCGGGCCACCACCTCCAGGGTGGCCTCGCAGTCGGCGCAGAGCAGCGAGAAGGTGGCCGTGCCGACCCGGCGCAGCCGCTCGGTGAGGATGCCCGCGTGCTCCCGGACACTGACCCGGACCATGTGCACGTGGGCGATGGAGACCTCGGGCACCGGCTTCGGCGTCATCGCCCTGATCGCCAGCTTCAGCAGCCGCTCCGGGCCGATGCCGAGCACCAGGTCGGGCAGCGCGTCGGCGTACCGGGCCTCCAGGGTGACCGCGCGGGGGTAGCGTCGGCCGCCGACCTCCTCGAGCGCGGCGATGTGCGCCGCCGCCTCCTTGTACGCCTTGTACTGCAACAGCCGGGCGAAGAGCAGGTCCCGCGCCTCCAGCAGGGCGAGGTCCTCCTCGTCCTCGACCTCGGCGGCGGGCAGCAGCCGGGCCGCCTTCAGGTCGAGCAGCGTCGCGGCGATGAGCAGGAACTCGCTGGCCTCGTCCAGGTCCCACTGGTCGCCCATCGCGCGGATGTAGGCGATGAACTCGTCGGTGACCCGGTGCAGCGCCACCTCGGTCACGTCGAGCTTGTGCTTGCCGATCAACTGGAGCAGCAGGTCGAACGGGCCGGTGAAGTTCGCCAGCCGGACGGTGAACCCGCCGCTCTCCACCGCCGCCTCGGGCACGCCGGCCGGATCCGTCGGTACCTCGGCGACGGCCTCGGCGGCCCGTACGGGCGGCTGCTCCGGCGTCGTCGGAGGGTCGAGGGGTGGCGCGGTCACCGGAAGACCGTAGTCCACGCCCCGGCCGGCTCGGCGCGAAGGTGCACGCCGGCCTACCGCTCGGCCTGGGCGGCGATCACCTCGCGGGCCAGTTGACGGTAGTTGCGGGCGCCGGACGAAGCCGGGTCGAGCGTGGTGATCGGGGCACCGGCGACAGTGGACTCGGGGAACTTGACGGTCTTGGTAATCACCGTCTGGTAGACCTTGTCGCCGAAGGCCTCCACCACCCGCTGGAGCACCTGCCGGCAGTGGGTGGTGCGGCTGTCGTACATGGTGGCGAGGATGCCCTCGAGCTCCAGGTCGAAGTTGAGCCGCTCGCGCACCTTGTCGATGGTGTCCAGCAGCAGGGCCACCCCGCGCAGGCTGAAGAACTCGCACTCCAGCGGGATGAGCACGCCGTGCGCCACGGTCAGCGCGTTGATCGCCAGCAGGCCCAGCGAGGGCTGGCAGTCGATCAGGATGTAGTCGTACTCCTTGCGGACCGACCGGAGCACGCGGGCCAGGGCCATCTCCCGGGCGACCTCGTTGACCAGCTGGATCTCGGCCGCGGAGAGGTCGATGTTGGCGGGCAGCAGGTGCAGCCCCGCCACGTCGGTCTTGATCAGGACGTCTTCGGCAGTGACGTCGTCCTGCATGAGCAGGTTGTAGACCGACAGGTCGAGGTTGTGCGGGTTGACCCCCAGCCCGACCGAGAGGGCGCCCTGCGGGTCGAAGTCGACGAGCAGCACCTTGCGGCCGTACTCGGCCAGTGCGGCGCCCAGGTTGATGGTCGTGGTGGTCTTGCCCACACCACCCTTCTGGTTGGCCATCGCGATGATCCGGGCCGGGCCGTGCCGGTCGGTCGGCATCGGCTCGGGAATCGGCTTACGCATCGTGTATGCCGCCGGATCCGCCGGACCGAGATCCGCCCCGAGCGTGGCCTGCTGCTCGCGGAGCTCCGACGTCCAGGTCTCGGCACGGTCACCGTTGCCAGCCATGTGCTCGTTGCCCCCTCCCGACGACCACCCGGCGTCGGAGCCGTCCGACGTCCTTCGCGGCGCCGCTGCGCACCCCGGTCTGCATCACCATCGCCCCAGGAGGTCCGCGCCGATGCCGACTGTACGCCACCGCCCGGCGGCCCGGTCGCACCCGCTCGGCGTGTCGCCGCCCCGCCGACCAGGCCAGCCACCGGCGCCGTGCTGCGCGCGCCGCCCCGGACACCGTCGCGCCGCCCCTGCCGGCCGGCGGCGCTCACCCCTGGCGGGCTGCCCGGCGGTCGGTCCCGCGCCTGGGCCGGGGCCGAGCGGCCGCCGGAGCGGGGCAGAGGGCCGAGGGCCGAAGCCGGGCGAGGCCGGGGTCGGGGCCGGGCGAGGCCGGGGTCGGGGCCGGGCGAGGCCGGGGTCGGGGCCGGGCGAGGCCGGGGTCGGGGCCGGGCGAGGCCGGGCTCGGGGCCAGAGCCGGGCGGGGTCAGCCCCGCGCCCGGGGATGGGCCGTGGCGTACACCTCGCGCAGCCGCTCGACCGTGACCAGGGTGTAGACCTGGGTGGTGGTCACCGAGGCGTGGCCGAGCAGCTCCTGCACCACCCGTACGTCCGCGCCGCCGTCGAGCAGGTGGGTGGCGTAGGAGTGGCGCAGGGTGTGCGGGGAGACCGCCTCGGGGCCGTCCACCGGCAGCCCGGCCCGCTGGGCGGCGCGACGCAGGATGGTCCACGCGCCCTGCCGGGTCAACGCGCCGCCGCGGGCGTTGAGGAAGACCGCCGGGGTGCCCCGGCCGGCGGCGGCGAGCCCGGGGCGGGCCCGCACCAGCCAGGCCCGCACCGCCTCGACGGCGTACCCCCCGACCGGGACGAGCCGGGTGCGGCCGCCCTTGCCGCGCAGCAGCGCGGTGCCCTCGTCCACGTCCAGGTCGTCCACGGCGGCGCCGACCGCCTCGGAGATCCGCGCCCCGGTGCCGTACAGGAACTCCAGCAGCGCCCGGTCGCGCAGCGCGAGCGGCGCCTGGTCGCCGGCGGCGGTCAGCGACCCGGCGGTCTCCAGCAGCCGCACCACGGCGTCGGCCGGCAGCGCGCGGGGCAGCCGGCGCGGCGGCGTGGGCGGGCGGACGTCCCGGCTCGGGTCGGCGCCGGCCAGCCCCTCGCGCAGCGCGAACCGGTGCAGGCCGCGTACCGCGCTGGCCGCCCGCGCGGCGGAGGCGACCGCGAGCGGCGGATGCTCCCCGTCGCCGGCGCGCAGCCGGGCCAGGTGCGCCTCGACCTGGCCGGGGCCGACGGCGGCCAGGTCCGGCACGCCGGCCGCCGCCAGGGTGGCCAGGTAGCGCTCCAGGTCCCGCCGGTACGACGCGAGCGTGTTCGCCGACAGTCCCCGTTCGACGGTGAGGTGGTCGAGGTAGCCGCGGACGGCACGACGCAGGGCCGGCGCGGGCTCCACGCCCGCGCCGGCCCCGTCCAATGTGCCGGTCAGCCCGCCACCTCTCAGGCCAGCGCGTCGGCCAGCGCGAGGGGCGCCATGCCGTGCGCCTCGGCGACCGGGCCGTAGGTGACCTGCCCGTCGTGGGTGTTCAGGCCCAGCGCCAGCGCCGGGTCGCGACGCAGCGCCTCGCGCCAGCCGTGGTTGGCCAGCTCCAGCGCGTACGGCAGGGTGACGTTGGTCAGCGCGTAGGTGCTGGTGTGCGGCACCGCGCCCGGCATGTTCGCCACGCAGTAGAAGATCGAGTCGTGCACCTGGTAGGTCGGCTCGGCGTGCGTGGTGGGACGCGAGTCCTCGAAGCAGCCGCCCTGGTCGATGGAGATGTCGACGAGCACGCTGCCCGGCTTCATCCGGGAGACCAGCTCGTTGGAGATCAGGGTCGGGGCCTTCGCGCCGGGCACCAGCACCGCGCCGATGACCAGGTCCGCGTCCAGCACGGCCCGCTCGATCTCGTACGCGTTGGAGGCGACCGTCTGCAGGTGGCCCCGGTAGATGGCGTCGGCCTGGCGCAGCCGGGCGACGTTCTTGTCCAGCAGCAGCACCTCGGCCTGCAGGCCGAGCGCGATCGCGGCGGCGTTCATGCCGGAGACGCCGGCGCCGATGACCACGGTCTTCGCGGCGTACACGCCGGAGACGCCGCCCATCAGGATGCCGCGCCCGCCGCCCTGCCGCTGGAGGTGGTAGGCGCCCACCTGCGGGGCAAGGCGACCGGCCACCTCGGACATCGGGGCGAGCAGCGGCAGCGACCGGTCGGGCAGCTCGACGGTCTCGTACGCGATGCCGGTGACCTTGCGGTCGACCAGCGCGTCGGTGCAGGCCTTCGAGGCGGCCAGGTGCAGGTAGGTGAAGAGCACCTGCCCCTCGCGCATCCGGTGGTACTCCTCGGCGATCGGCTCCTTGACCTTGAGCACCAGCTCGGCGGTCTCCCACACCTCGTCGGCGGTGGCCAGGATCTTGGCACCGGCGGCGGCGAACTCGTCGTCGCCGATGCTGGACCCGACGCCGGCGCCGGACTCGACGAAGACCTGGTGGCCGCTGCGGACGAACTCGTTGACGCCCGCCGGCGTGATCGCCACGCGGTACTCGTGGTTCTTGACCTCGCGGGGGATTCCGACCTTCACGATGCAGACACCTCTCTTCGGGGCTGCGCTCCCCCGACTGCGCGGTGCCACGACGGCCCCTTTGCCGCCGCGGTCCACCGGTCCCGCCGGCGGCAGTCTAGGCGCGTCGCCACCCCCGATGAGGCAGCACAGTGACATCCGGTGCCCGCACCCGCTGACGATGTGTCAGGCGTGAACCGGGCCGGCGGTGGGACCCGCACCTCAGCCGTCAGGACAGTGTTCATCCATTATCGTCCCACTCTTCGGGTACCGCTGCGGACAGGAGACCAGTGGATCACTAGGGTGTCGCCTCATGACCACACCTCCTTACCAGCCCGGCTACCCCAACCAGCCCGGGTACCCGTCGGGTGTCTCCGACAAGAGCAAGGTCGTCGCGGGCGTCCTGCAGATCGTGCTCGGCACCTTCGGCGTCGGCCGCTTCTACATGGGCGACACCAAGACCGGCGTCATCCAGCTCATCGTGTCCCTTGTGACGTGCGGCATCGGCGGCATCTGGGGCCTCGTCGACGGCGTCCTGATCCTGATCAACGGTGGCGTCGACGGGCAGGGCCGGCCGCTGCGCGACTGACGACCCGGAACGACGAAAGGGGCCGTGCGGACGTACCGCACGGCCCCTTCACGTTCTTCCCGCCTCAGCCCGGCACTGGCGCGTCGGCCCGGCGCAGCGCCGACCAGCCGGTGTCGCGGGCCCGCGCGGCGGCGAGCAGCCCGGCCACGCAGGAGGCGTTGGTGATCTCGCCCGCGAGGACCATGCCGACCGCCTCGTCCAGGTCGATGCGGACGACCTGGAGGTCGGCCTCCTCCTCGCGACGCTCGTGCCGCTGCTCCGCCGGCACGTCGGCCAGGTCCCGGGCCAGGAAGACCCGGACCAGCTCGTTGGTGAAGCCCGGCGAGCTGTGCAGGTCCACCAGGACGTCGATCCGCCCGGCGGTGAGGTCGACCTCCTCGGCCAACTCCCGGACCGCGGCGGCGGCCAGGTCCTCGCCGGAGACGTCGGTCAGCCCGGCCGGCAGCTCCCACAGGTGCCGCCCCACCGGGTGCCGGTACTGGCGGATCAGCACCACCTGGCCGGCGGAGTCGAGCGCCACCACGGCGACCGCGCCGACGTGCCGGACGAAGTCGCGGACCCCCGTCCCGCCGCCCGGCATGGTCACCTCCTCGCTGACCACGTCGAAGATCCGACCCCGGTAGCGCTCGGTGCGCGAGCGCACCTCGTAGCGGTGCTCGACGGCGCGCACGCCGCTGTCGTGCCCGGTGCCCCGCTCGCTCACGAGGCCGACGTCGCCTTCGCGGCGGCGCCACCGTTGCGGGCGGCGTTCTGCGCCGCCGCGCTCTCGGCGGCCTCCAGGTCGACCGGGAGCTGGTCGGCCTCCGAGTAGGCCACCGCCGCCTTCACGAAGGAGGCGAACAGCGGGTGCGGCCGGGTCGGCCGGCTCTTCAGCTCCGGGTGCGCCTGGGTGGCCACGAAGAATGGGTGCAGGTCCCGGTCCAGCTCGATGAACTCGACCAGCCGCCCGTCGGGCGAGGTGCCGGAGATGTGCAGACCGGCCCTGGTCAACGCGTCGCGGTAGGCGTTGTTCACCTCGTACCGGTGCCGGTGCCGCTCGCTGACCTCGGTGCTGCCGTACGCCTCGGCGACCAGCGAGCCCTCGGCGAGCGCCGCCGGGTACGCGCCCAGCCGCATGGTGCCGCCCAGGTCGCCCCTGCCGGCCACGATGTCCTCCTGGTCGGCCATGGTGGCGATGACCGGGTGCGCGGCCTCCTCGTCGAACTCCAGCGAGTTGGCGCCCTCCAGGCCGGCCAGGTGCCGGGCCACGTCGATGGTCATGCACTGCAGGCCGAGGCAGAGGCCGAGCAGCGGGATGCCGTTCTCCCGGGCGTACCGGGCGGTGCCGATCTTGCCCTCGATGCCGCGCACCCCGAAGCCGCCGGGGATGACGATGCCGTCGACGCCGGCCAGGGCGGCCGCCGCGCCGGACGGGGTGACGCACTCGTCGCTGGGCACCCAGCGCAGCTGCACCCGGGACCGGTGGCCGAAGCCGGCGGCCCGGATCGCCTCGCTGACCGACAGGTACGCGTCGGGCAGGTCGACGTACTTGCCGACCACGGCGACGGTGACGGTGTGCCGGGGCTGGTGGACCCGGTCCAGCAGGTCGTCCCAGCCGGCCCAGTCGACGTCGCGGAAGGAGAGGCCGAGCCGGCGCACCACGTACGCGTCGAGGCCCTCGCGATGCAGCACCTTCGGGATGTCGTAGATGCTCGGCGCGTCCGGGGCGGCCGTGACGGCCTCGCGGTCGACGTCGCAGTAGAGCGACAGCTTCTGCTTGACCTTGTCGGGGATCTCCCGGTCGCAGCGCAGCACCAGCGCGTCGGGCTGGATGCCGATGCTGCGCAGCTGGGCCACCGAGTGCTGGGTCGGCTTCGTCTTCAGCTCGCCCGACGGCGCCAGGTACGGCACCAGCGAGACGTGCAGGTAGAAACAGTTGTCCCGGCCCAGGTCGTGGCGGACCTGGCGGATCGACTCCAGGAACGGCAGCGACTCGATGTCGCCGACGGTGCCGCCGACCTCGGTGATCACCACGTCCGGCACCTGGCCGTCGTCGTCCGGGTCGGCCATCGCCAGGATCCGCGACTTGATCTCGTTGGTGATGTGCGGGATGACCTGGACGGTGTCGCCCAGGTACTCGCCACGCCGCTCCTTGGCGATCACCTCGGAGTAGATCTGGCCGGTGGTGACGTTCGCCTTGCCGGAGAGCGCCCGGTCCAGGAACCGCTCGTAGTGCCCGACGTCGAGGTCCGTCTCGGCGCCGTCCTCGGTGACGAAGACCTCGCCGTGCTGGAACGGGTTCATCGTCCCCGGGTCGACGTTGAGGTAGGGGTCGAGCTTCTGCATGACCACGCGCAGGCCGCGCGCGGTGAGCAGGTTGCCGAGGCTGGAGGCGGTGAGGCCCTTACCCAGCGAGGAGGCGACTCCCCCGGTGACGAAAATGTGCCTGGTCGTCCGTGCTGAAGGGGCCAAGGCCTGCTCCCGTGTCGTCCGTCGCGGTCGTGCAGACCGCCGTGCCGATCAGCCAAGTGATCACGCGATCCACGGGATTCCACGGTAACACCTCTCCCGGCCCACCCGCCGGGCGCACCCGGAGCGGGCTGCGGGACGTCCCGCCCACGCCTCAGCCGGCGGTGACCTCGGTCGATGTCAGGCCGGCCGGCGCGCGCTCCCCCACGCCGTTTCCGACCGTCGGCCCGGCCGCCCCGGTCGCCGGGCCCGGGGCCCGCGGAGCCGGGGGCGCCGCCGCCGTGGCCGGTCCCGCACCCGGATCCGGGGTACGGGCGGCGCCCGGCCCCGCGCCCGTCGGTGCCGGCCGGTCCGGGCCGGCGCCGTCCGGCCCCCCGCCGGTGTCCCCGCCCGAGCCGTCGCCCGTGCCGCCGGGCCCCTCGTCGTGCGGGCGGCCCGCGTCGGGCAGCGTGCGGTCGGTGGAGTGGTCGAGCACCCGCAGCGCGGCCAGCGCCGCCATCGGCACCACCAGGGCGGCGGCCGCGCCGGCCACGTCCAGGGCGTCGCCGCCCAGCACCCCGCCGATCACCGCGGCGACGGCGGTGCCGGCCATCGCCGCCCGTATCGCCGGGTAGATGCCGAACAGTCGCATCAGCCCGCCCCACGGCTGGAGCAGGGCGAACCAGACCAGCAGGGCGCCGGCCAGGGCCAGCACCGTCAGCGGGCTGTTGACCAGGGTCTCGAAGTTGGCCGTGCTGGAGCGGTGCACGGTGAGCCCGGCGGTACCGTCACCGACGGCGGCCAGGAACCGACCGAGGCTGCCCCGCTCGGCGGCGGGCCGGCGCAGGTCGAGCACCGCGAAGCCGATCGTCAGCGCGAGCCCGGCCATGGCGGCCCAGGCCAGCCTGCTGATCGTCAGCCAGCCGCCGGCGCTGATCGCCGCGGCGACGCTCAGCCCGGCCGTCAGCGCGATCGCGCCGATCGGGTCGGCCCCCAGGTACGGGCTGCCGACGACCAGCACGGCGGCGCCGCCGACGGCCACCATCACGGGCGGCCGCCAGGACCGGCGGACCCGCTGGGCCAGCCACCCCGCGCTCAGCAGGGAGCCGGCCAGGAACACCCCGAGCCCGACGGTGCCGAGCCCGGCGTACCGGCCGCCCTCCAGGGCGGAGTAGCCGACCACCCCGTTGAGCTGGAGGCGGGCGCCGGTGAGCACGTCCAGCCCCACGGCCAGCGTGGTCAGGCCGGCCACCGCACCGAGCGGACCGAGCGTGCTCGCGTGCCCGGGGGCGAGCCGCACCACGGCGGTCGCGGCGACCAGCAGCAGCACGGTCACCCCGGCGAAGTAGACGCCCGCGTGGTCCCCGCGCCACCAGGGCACGGCGTCGGCCAGCAGCGCGGCCGGGACGGCGAGGGCCGCCGCGACCAGTAGCAGCTCCACGACCGCCACGACCCGCCGCGAGACCGGCTCCGGGCCGTACGGGCCGGCGTGGCGGCGGGCCCGGCGCAGCAGCGGCAGCACCGCCACGGCCAGCAGCACCTGGGCGCCGGCCAGCAGCGTGAAGAACCAGTCGGCCACCCGGCGCTGGGCGGCCGCCTCCCGGTCGGCGTCCGCCGGCGCGGCGATCGCGGCGGCGAGGTCCGCCGGCCGCCCGCCGACCGACTCGGCGGGTCGGCCGAGGAAGAGCCGTTCGGGGATCGGCCGGCCCAGCGCGGTGAGCGCGGTCGGCGCGAGGTCGACCAGTTGCAGGTAGCCCTCGCGGCCGGTGCTGGCCGAGGTGAGCCACCCGCCCTCCCAGCCCGGCCCGTCGGCGACGGCGACGTGCAGCCGGGACGGGGCGTCGGTGTCGGAGACCCCGGCGACGAGCACCAGCGAGCGGGGCGGCCGGGCGGCCAGCACCCGGGCCAGGCGGGCGTCCGCCTCCCTCGCGACCGCGGCCCGGGCCGTCGGGTCCTCGCCGGTGACCGTGCCGAGGTCGACGATGCTCAGCACGCAGGAGCCGAGCAGGCCCGCCGGGTCCGCCGGGAGCGCCGGCGCGTACCGGTCGACGCGGCCGAACGGTCGGGCGGCGGCCACGGCCGCACCGGGCCCGACCGCCACCGAGCAGCGCACCGACTCCGCCAGCGCGCCGGGCACCGTGCCCCAGGGCAGCCGCTCCTGGTTGTGCAGGACGACGCTCTCCTGGTCGGGCAGGTTCGCGCCGATGCCGTCGGGCTGCTCGACCGTCACCTGGGCCGGTGGACAGCCCCCGGCCTGACGGCTGCCGTTCCAGGCGGCGTAGCTGCCGGCGCCCAGGGTCAGCCAACCGTCCACCGGGCAGGTCGGGCGGTGCGCGGAACGGACCGACAGGGAGCCGATCGAGCCGTCCTGGGCCATCCGCCACAGCGTCGGCGTGGTCTGCGGGTCGACGTCCTCCCAGCGCAGCCCGGCGACCCCGACCAGCACCACGAAGTCCGCGGTACGCCCGGGCGACGCCGCCCGTTCGGGGCGGGCGGTCAGCGCGGTGATGCCCAGCGCCACCACGACCAGGGTCAGCAGGATCGGGGCGATTCTGCGCCGCATCACCGGCGTCCCGTCGACGGGGCGTCGGCGCCGGGAGCGGCCGGTCCGGCGCCGTGCGGGGCCAGCTCGGCGTAGAGCGCCGCCAGCTGGGCCAGGGTGTCCGCCTCGGTGGGCCAGGAGGCGGCCCGGGCGGCGCCGCGCCGCCCCAGCTCCGCCCGCCCGGCCTCGTCGTCGAGCAGGGCGCGCACGGCCGCGTCGACGGCGTCCACGTCCGCCGGCGGCACCAGCACCGCGGCGTCACCGACCAGCTCCGGCAGGCCGCCGACCGCCGTCGCCACCAGTGGTACGCCGGCCCGCATCGCCTCCTGCGCGAAGAGCTGACGGGCCTCCCAGTCGCTGGTCACCAGCGCCAGGTCGGCCCCGGCCAGCAGGTCGGCCACGTCGGTGCGGTGCCCGAGCAGGGTCACCGGGGCCCGGGCGGCGGAGATCCGGGCGGCCAGCGGCAGGTAGGCGGGGCCGCTGCCGGCGATCACCACGACCGGCGCCGGTGTCCGGGTACGCCACCTGGCGGCGGCGTCGATCAGCACGTCGTACCGCTTCTGCGGGTGCAGCCGGCCCACGGAGAGGATCAGCGGCCGGTCCTGGCCGACCCCGAACTCGGCGCGGACAGCGGCCCGGCGGCGGCGCGGCGCGGGCAGTGCCGGCGCGGCGACCGGGGCGAGCCGGGCATCCGCCGCGCCCAGCGCGGCGGCCCGCTCGACCAGGTCGGTGGAGGCGCCGAGCGCCACCCGGGCGCCCCGGGCGACGACCCGCTCGACGAGGCGCGACACGCCGCCGCGCAGGCCGCCGGCGAGCACCGCGTTGTGCCAGGTGACCACGAGCGGGGCGGCGGGCCGGGCGAGCACGGCGACGAGCCCGGCGCGCAGGCCGTGGGCGTGCAGCACGTCGACCGGTTCGGCGGCGAGGGCCCGGCGCAGCGCGGTGACCGCGCGGGCGTCGGCCGGGGTCGGGCTGGCCGGGATCTCCACCGGCAGGAACCGGGCGTCGACGCCCGTGAAGTCGAACTGCTCCTGCGTCGCGGCGGGGCCGCAGACCAGCACGGAAGCGCCCGCTGCGGTCAGCCCCTCGGCCAGCGACCGGACGTGCTGCCCGACGCCGCCGGTGCTGGAGGCGAGCAGCAGGGCCACCGTGCCGCGCCAGCCGCGAAACGGTGCCGGCTGCGTCACCGCGACCACCCCCGTTCGTCGGTAGTCGTCGGTTGGTCACCCGTCCTGCACCCGCTCACCGGGACACCGTCTCCTTCCCGCCACCCCGTTCCGGGGGGATGTCGCCCTCGCCCGTCCCATCGGCGGGGGCCGCCGGCCCACGCCGGCCCGCCCTGCCCAGCCGCCGGAGCACCCCGGCGAGCAGCGGCGTCACGTCCCGCCGGTCGACCAGCCAGACGACGGCGAGGAACACGACGCCGACCAGGGCTCCGGACAGCATGCCCTGCACGAGTGCGCCCGGTGTCGTCGGGGTGCCGCCGGCGGCCGCGTCGAGCCAGCGGGCGAGGGCCGTGCCGGCGAGCGCGGCCAGGGCGCCGGCGAGCAGTCCGGCGGCGCCGGCCCGGCCCGCTCCGGCGAGCGCGGGGCGCCCGGCCGAGCGCCACACCGCGACGAGCAGCAGCCCGCCGAGCAGCACCATTCCGGCCGAGTTGGCCAGGGCGACCGCGAGCACCCGGTCCGTCACCGGCAGGAGGACCGCCAGCGGCACCGCCGCCACCGGCACGGCCAGCCAGCCGGCGGTGATCGCGAAGGTCGCCGGGCGGGTGTCGCCCCGTGCGTAGAGGGCGCGGGAGAGCACCGCGAAGAGGCCGTAGCCGAGCAGCCCGGGAGCGAAGCCGACGATGGCCGCGGCGGTGGAAGCCGGGTCGCCCGGGTAGAAGAACGCGGCGACCGGCGCGGCCGTGCCGACCAGTGCCGCCGCGCCGAGGCAGCTGAACAGCAGCACCCCACGCACCGTCGAGGAGAGCGTGCGCTGGTACTCCCCGTCCCGCCCCGCCGCGGCGGCGGTCGCCAGCGCCGGGTACGCCGCCACCGCGAGGGGGACCGCCAGCACCGCCCAGGGCAGCAGGTACATGGTCTGGGCCAGGTTGAACACCTGCGGCGAACCGGTCGGGCCGCCGGAGACGCGGTTGAGCAGCACCAGTAGCGCGAGCTGCTGCGCGGTGACGGTGACCGCCCCGGCCATCGCCAGCCCGCCCACCCGCGCCCGAGCGTCGGGCGGGAACGCGTACCCGGGGCGTGGCCGTAGACGCAACCGGCGCAGCGGGATCAGCAGGGACAGTGACAGCACCACGACGCCGAGCGTGGTGCCGGCCGACAGGAGCAGCTCGCCTCCACCGCTCACCTGCGCCACGCCGACGCTTCGTCCCTCGGTCCCGGCGAAGGCGAGGTACACCACGATCACGGTGAGGCTGGACAGCAGCGGCGCGATCACCGGCCAGGCGAAGCGGCGGTGCGCCTGGAGCACCCCGGTGAGCACGATGCCGACGCCGTAGAGCGGCAGCTGCGGGGCGAAGACCCGCAGCATGCGCGCACCGGCGGCCAGCTCGGCCTCGGAGCGTCCCTCGCTGAGCAGCGACACGATCGGGCCGGCCGCCACCGCGACCAGGACGGCCAGCGGCACCAGCAGGGTGACCGTCCAGGTGAGCAGGGCCCCGGTGGTGGCGGACACCGCGCGCCGGTCACCGGCCGCGACCGGCCCGGCCAGCAGCGGTACGACCAGGCTCGCCAACGCGCCACCGGCCACGATCTCGAAGATGATGTTCGGCGCGGTGTTGGCGATGACGTACATGCCACCGAGGTCGCTCTTCTGCACGACCCAGGTGAAGACGGCGGTACGGCCGAAGCCGGCGAGCCGGCTGAGGACGGTGAGTACGGCGATGAGCGCGGCCGCTCCGGCGACACGGCCGGCGCCGGCGAGGGGTGCCGGGGTCGTCACGTCAGTCGGCGCGCCGGCCCAGTGCGTCGAGCTCGCGCAGCCCGGGGGTGCGCTGGATGACCTGGGTGAAGCTGACCTTCTCGCTGGCCGCGGTGAGGCCGGCGAGCACGGCGAGCAGCCCGGCCCGCCCGGCGGGCCCGGTACGCGCGGCCAGCGCCACGCCGAGCAGCGCGCCGAGCGCGTTCGCGCCGCTGTCGCCGAGCATCACGTCCTCGCCGAGGTCGGCGGGGAGCAGCCCGGCGGCGGCGCCGACGGCACCGGCGGCGATCCCGCCGTGCGGGCCACCCGCCAGCGGGGCGCCGAGCAGGAGGCCGGACTTGAGCGCCCGGCCGGGACGCAGGTCCAGCAGGTTGAGCAGGTTCGCGGTGCCGGCGATGACACCGGCGCCGAGCAGCACGTCGACGCCCCGGCCCAGCGCGCCCTGCCGCTGGCGACGCCGGTGCCCGGCGACCCGGGGGTCGGCGGCGAGCAGCGCGGCGGCGCCGAGGCCCGCGGCCCCCACCCCGACGACCTTGACCAGCCCGGCGGTGACCCGGCCCTCGCGCAGCGCGGCCAGGTGCCCGGCGAACCCCTTGGCCGCCTTCTGCTCCGGCCGGGTGCCGACCACGTCGTCGTAGAGCCCGACCGCCCCGGCGCCCACCCCGGCGACCAGGGCCGCGGCTCCCGACGGGCCGCTGGAGGCGCCGAACGCGCCCGTCGCGGCGGCGCCGGCCGCCAGGGCGGGGCCGGCAGCCAGGGTCACCGTGCGACCGCGGAAGTTGGTCCGGTCGAGCGCGGGCCCGGCCGGTGAGGTGCGCACCTCGCGCAGCGCGTAGCGGGCGGCGGCGGCGCCCGCGCCGGCGATCAGCAGTCGACCGAGCAGGCTCATGCCGCCCCCTCCCGCCGCACGTTGGAGAACCTGGATCCGGACACCGGGGTACGCCGTTGCATCACTTGGGCAGTGTAGGCAACAGGGTGGCGTTGTCGGCGACGCCGTACTGCCCGGCCTTCTTCTCGGTGACCTGTTGCACCAACGCGAGGGCCGTGACGAGCTGGCCCTGGACGGTGTTGGCGTTGTCGACGGTGGAGATGGTCTGCACCAGCACCGGGTCGCTCCGGACGGCGGCCACCAGGTTGCCCCCGGCCGAGCCGTTGCCGCCCACGACGAGCGTTCCGGCCCGGTCGAACTGCTCGGCGACCATCAGCACCGACTCGTCCTTCTTCGCCGAGTCCTTGTCCACGTACGGCTGCCCGCTGACCAGGACGACGGCCTCGGCCGACGTGGTGACCGGCTTCGCGGTGGTCAGGTAGTTGGCGTTGATGTAGGCGGCGAGCACCGCCCGCCGGTCGGCCTCGCTGACCGGGGTGGCGCCGGGTGCCCGGTCGAGCAGCACGCTGGCCAGCAGCGCGCTGGACGTCTCCACCCCGTTGCCGTTGCCCGGCAGGTCGGTGGTCGGCGCGCCGGTGGGGCGCGCGGCGGTGACCGCCAACTCCAGCAGGTTGTTGTTGTTGTCCGGTTCGATGAACTTGTCCTGGAGGTCGACGCGGCTCACCTGGGCCCCGGCGAGCTGAAGCATCTTGACCACGCCCTCGGTGTGGTCGCGCCCGGCGGGCAGGCTGACCACCACCACCCGCTTGCCGGTCAGCTTGCCGGGCAACAACAACTCCGCGGTCTGGGCCGCGAACTCCTCCTCGAGCTCCAGTTCCTTCTGCATGCTCTGGACAGCCTGGCGCATCTGCTGGTTGTCCTTGCGCAGCCCGTTGACGGTCTCCTTGAGCGAGTCGGCCACCGGGCCGTTCAGGGCGGCGGTGCCGACCACCAGACCGATCGCCAACGCGAGGAAGACCGCGGTCAGGGACACCACGTGGTACCGGAAGTTGATCACACCTGTCGCCTCTTGGTCGGTGGGACGCTAGAAAAGCTGTTCGAGCTGGAACACGAAATTGTTCCACCACTCGGAGACCACGCCCAAGTACGCCTTGCCGACGGTGGAGACCGCCACCGCCGACGCCATCGCCGCGATCGCGGAGAGCACCAGCAGCAGCAGCGACGATCCGGAGATGCTCTGCCGGTAGAGCCGGCTCACCCCCTTGGCGTCGACCAGCTTGCCGCCGACCTTGAGCCGGGTCAGGAACGTGGAGGCCATCCCGCCGCGACCCTTGTCGAGGAACTCGACGAGCGTGGCGTGGGTGCCGACCGCGACCAGCAGCGAGGCGCCCTTCTCGTCGGCCAGCAGCATGGCCAGGTCCTCGCTGGTCGCCGCCGCCGGGAAGGTCACCGCCGGCACGCCGAGGCCGTTGACCCGGGCCAGGCCGGGCGCCCGACCGTCCGGATAGGCGTGCACGATCACCTCGGCGCCGCAGCGCAGCACGTCGTCGGTGACCGAGTCCATGTCGCCGATGATCATGTCCGGCGTGTAGCCGGCCTCCACCAGCGCGTCGGCGCCGCCGTCGACACCGATCAGCACCGGCTTGAACTCGCGGATGTAGGGGCGCAGCACGTCCAGGTCGGCCTTGTAGTCGTAGCCGCGCACCACGATCAGGCAGTGCCGCCCCTGCATCTCCGTCTGGATCTCCGGCACGCCGACGCCGTCGAGGAGCAGGTCGCGCTCCTGGCGGAGGTAGTCCATCGTGTTGGCGGCGAACGCCTCCAACTGGACCGAGAGCCCCTCCCGGGCGTCGGCCATCGACTTGGCCACCGACTCGGCGTCCTGGAGGCTGCCGTGTGCCACCGGCTCGTCGCCGAGGAAGACGGTGTTGCCCTCGATCCGGACGGTGTCGCCCTCGCGGATCCGCTCGAAGACCCCCTCCCCCAGGTCGTCCAGGAGCGGAATGCCGGCGGCGACCAGCACCTCGGGCCCCAGGTTGGGGTAGCGGCCGGAGACCGACGGCTTCGCGTTGAGCACGGCGCCGACACCGACGGCGACGAGCGAGTCGGCGGCGACACGGTCGAGATCGACGTGGTCGATGACCGCGATGTCACCGGGGCGGAGCCGGCCGACCAGGCGTTTTGTCCGGCGGTCGAGGCGTGCGGTGCCGAGGATCCTGCCCGGTTCCGCGTTCCGGGTCCGGCGCAACGTGGGTAGACGCATCGTGACCATCCTGGCATGTGAGGCAGGCAATTCTGTCGCGACATGCCTGAGCAGGGCCGCCTACCCAGGGAAGCACACTAACGCGCAGGCCGGTGTGCCTGTGCTCACAATCGCCGACCTCACGGGCGCCTTTCCCGGGCCGCCACGGCGAGAAGCTCCTCGGCGTGCGCGATACCCAGGTCCGAGTCCGGCAAACCCGCGAGCATCCGGGCCAGCTCCCGGGCGCGCTCGGTGTCCTCCACCACCCGCACCCCGCTGGTGGTCACCGCCCCGCCCGTGTCCTTCGCCACCACCAGGTGCCGGTCGGCGAACGCGGCCACCTGCGGCAGGTGGGTGACGACCAGCACCTGGTGGCTACGGGCCAGCCGGGCCAGCCGCCGGCCGATCTCGACCGCGGCCTGGCCGCCGACGCCGGCGTCGACCTCGTCGAAGACCAGCGTGGGCGGCCCGCCCGAGCCGGCGAAGACCACCTCGATGGCGAGCATCACCCGGGACAGCTCACCGCCGGAGGCGCCGCGCTGCAACGGCAGCGAGGGCGCGCCCGGGTGGGCCAGCAGGCGCAGCTCGACCTCGTCGCCGCCGTCCGGGCCGACGCCGACCTCGGTGCCGTTGACCGGCAGGGTCGGCTCGGCGCGGCCGGCCGCGCGGGGCAGCACCGCCACCTCGATCCGGGCGTGCGGCATGGCCAGCCCGGCCAACTCGACGGTGACCTGCTCGGCGAAGCGGGTCGCCGCCTCCTGCCGCGACGTCGACACCCGGCCGGCCAGGTCGGCCACCTCGCCGGCCAGCCGGGAGGCCTCCCGGTCCAGCTCGTCCAGGAGGTCGTCGGAGGTGTCCAGGTCGGCCAGCCGGGTGCGGGCACGCTCGGCCCAGGCGATCACCCCGTCGACGTCGTCGGCGTACTTGCGGGTGAGCGCACGCAGCGCCGCCCGCCGCTCGTAGACGGTCTGCAACCGGGCCGGGTCGGCGTCCAGCGCGGCGAGGTAGGCCGACAGCTCGGCGGAGACGTCCGTGACGAGGGTCGCCGCCTCCTCCAGCCGCCCCGCCAGCTCACCCAGCGCCGGGTCCGTGCCGGCCTGCGCCTCCAGGGTGCGGCGGGCGGTGCCGAGCAACGCCGCCGCGTCCGGCGTCTCGTCGGTCGCCTCCACGCCGCCGGCCACGCACTGGTGGGCCACCTGCGCCGCGGTACGCAGCCCCTCGGCGTGCTCCAGCCGCTGCGCCTCCGCCTTCAGCTCGTCGTCCTCGCCGGGCTGCGGGTCGACCCGGGTGATCTCGTCGAGGCCGAGCCGCAGCAGGTCCGCCTCCTGGTTGCGCTCGCGGGCGTTGCGCCGCCGGTCGGACAGGTCGTCGACCACCGCGCGCCAGCGGGCGTACGCCTCGCGCAGCGCGTCGAGCAGCTTCTCGTGCTCCGGGCCGGCGAAGCGGTCCAGCGCGGCCCGCTGCTCGGCCGGCCGCAGCAGCCGCAGCTGGTCGGACTGGCCGTGCACCGCCACCGCCTGCTCGCCCACCTCGCCGAGCATCGACACCGGCATGCTCCGCCCGCCCAGGTGCGCCCGGGAGCGGCCCTCCACGGTGACGGTGCGACTCAGCAGCACCGAGCCGTCCTCGTCGGGCTCGCCGCCCGCGTCGGTGATCCGCGCGTGCACGGTGGCGGCGGCGCGGCCCGCGAGCCGCAGCCGGCCCTCGACCACCGCCCGGCCCGGCTGGGCACGCACCCGCCCGGCGTCGGCCCGCCCGCCGAAGAGCAGGCCGAGGCCGGTGACCACCATGGTCTTGCCCGCCCCGGTCTCGCCGGTGATGACGTTCATGCCGCCGGTCAGCGGCAGCGTGGTGTCCTCGATGACGCCCAGTCCGGTGATGCGCAGCTCTTCCAGCACAGCAACCGACAGTAGACGCGGCCCCCGACACTTGACCAGCCGGCGTGCGCGCGCCGGTGCGTCCGCCCGCCGACACCCCACCGGGGCGGCCCGTGTGCGTCGGCCGGACCCCGGGTCAGCGGCGGTTGCCCCGCCAGCCGTGCACGGGCAGGTCGAACTTCGCCACCAGCCGGTCGGTGAACGGGCGGTCCCGCAGCCGCACCACGCGCACCGGCAGCGCACCGCGCCGCACGGTGACCCGCGCCCCGGGCGGCAGGTCGTAGACGCGTCGGCCGTCGCAGGACATCACGGCGAGGGTGGTGAACGGGTCGACGGTGATGACGAACGTGGAGGTGGGCGCGGTGACCAGCGGCCGGCTGAACAGCGCGTGCGCGCTGATCGGCACCAGCAGCAGGGCCTCCACCTCCGGCCAGACCACCGGCCCGCCGCCGGAGAACGCGTACGCCGTCGAGCCGGTGGGGGTCGCGCAGACCACGCCGTCGCAGCCGTACCGCGACAGCGGGCGGCCGTCCACGTCGACCATCAGCTCCAGCATCTGGGCGCGCTCGCCCTTCTCGACGCTGATCTCGTTGAGCGCCCAGGACTCGATGGTCGGGCCGCCGTCGAACTCGGCGGTCACGTCGAGGGTGAGCCGCTCGTCGACGGTGTAGTTGCGCTCGACCACGTCGCGTACCGCGCTGTCCAGGTCGTCGATCTCGGCCTCGGCGAGGAAGCCGACCTTGCCGAGGTTGATGCCGATCAGCGGCACCTTCTCCGGGCGGGCCAGCTCCGCCGCGCGCAGGAAGGTGCCGTCCCCGCCGAGCGCGAAGACGATCTCCGCGCCCTCGGCCGCCTCGAGGCCGGTCACCGGGACCACTCCGGGCAGGTCGAGGTCGTCGGCCTCCTCGGCCACGACCCGCACCTCGAAGCCGGCCGAGATCAGGTCGGCGGCGACGGCGCGGGCGTGCTCGGTGCTGCGCCGGCGACCGGTGTGCGTCACCAGCAGCGCCGTGCGGCTCACCGGGACGGCCGTCCCGTCGCGCCCACGCGGCATCCTCGCGGCACGCCCGCGACCGCGGGGCTCGCCAGTCCACTCACCCGGCCACCTCCTCCGTCGCCGCGTCCGGCTGGTCGCCGGACGGCACCGGGCCACCCGGCCCGGCGGTCACCACCGCGCGCACCCGCTCCGGGTCCGCCGGCGGTGCGTCCCGGCGTAACCATACGAAGAACTCGACGTTGCCGCTCGGCCCGGGCAGCGGACTCGCGGCCACGTCGGCCAGGCCGAGGTCGAGCCGGGCCGCCGCGGCGGCCACGTCGAGCACGGCCTCCGCGCGCAACGACGGGTCCCGGACCACCCCGCCGGCGCCCACCCGCTCCTTGCCGACCTCGAACTGCGGCTTCACCATCAGCGCCAGGTCACCGTCGGGCCGGGTGCAGCCGGCCAGCGCCGGCAGCACCAGCCGCAGGGAGATGAACGACAGGTCGGCGACCGTGAGGTCGACCGGGCCGTCGATGACCTCCGGCGTCAGGGTACGGACGTTCGTGCGCTCGAGGACCCGCACCCGGGGATCGTTGCGCAGCGGCCAGGCGAGCTGCCCGTAGCCGACGTCGACCGCGACCACCTCCGCCGCGTCGGCGCGCAGCAGCACGTCGGTGAAGCCGCCGGTGGAGGCGCCCGCGTCCAGGCACCGCCGGCCGGCCACCGTCAGCCCGGCCGGGGCGAAGGCGGCCAGCGCGCCGGCCAGCTTGTGCCCGCCCCGGGAGACGTACTCCGAGCCGGGGTCCTCGCCGGTGACCAGGAGCGGATCGGCGGGGTCGACCATCGCGGCGGGCTTGCGGGCCGGCACCCCGCGCAGCTGGACCCGGCCGGCCTCCACCAGCGCGGCGGCCTGTTCCCGGGACCGGGCCAGCCCGCGGCGGACGAGTTCGGCGTCCAGCCGGTTACGACGTGCCATGCGTGGTTCTTCTCCGGTCGGTCAGGTCTGGTCGATGGTGGCGAGGGTCTCCCGCAGCGTCTCGTACGCCGCCTCGTACTGCGCGATCTGGTCGGCCGGGGCGAGCGTCGCGGCGTTGGCCATGGCCCGTACGGCGGCGTCCACGGCGGGATGCCGGTCGTCGCCGAGGTCCTCGGCGGACTCCTGCGACGACGGCGGAGCGGGGCGCGGGCCCGGCCGGGCGGCGGGCGGCGGACCGGGGCGGAACGGGCCGGTCGCCGAGCCGTGGCCGGCACCCGGTGGGCCGGGGCGGGCGCCGGGCGGCGGGCCGGGCCGGAAGGGGCCGTTCACGATCCGCTCCCCGCCGGGGCCGGGCGCGTCACGCCTCGTCCTCCGGCGACCGCTTGCGGGCCGGTGCCTTCTTCGCCGGCCGGACCGGCTCCGCGGCGTCCTCGGTCGGGGCGAGGGCCGACGGCGTCCGCTTGGCCACCGTCTTCTTCGCCACGGATTTCTTGGCCACTGCCTTCTTCGCGACGGCCGGCCTCGCCACCGGGGTGGGGGCCGCCGACGTCGGTACGGCCGGTTCGGCCGCGCCCGGGGCAGGCGACGGCCCGGCGCCGGCGGGCACCGGGTGCGCCGACGCCTGGGTGCCGGCGGGCACCGGCGCACCCGGGCCGGTCGGCACCGGCGGGGCGCCGAGGGTCGCCTTGGCGTCCCGGAGCTGACGCTCGAGCTCGTGCACCCGTCGGGTCAGCTCGGCGACCTCGTCGGCGGTGGCGAGCCCCACCGCGCCGAGGGCCCGGTCCACTTCGAACCGCACCAGCTTGGTCAGCGACTCCCGGTTGGCCGCGCCCGTGGAGACCAGCTCCTCGGCGAGGGTCTGCAACTGGGCGGCGGTCGCCCCGCCCGAGCCGACGACCCGGCGAACCGCGTCCTGGGCCTTCTTCCGGGGCGCCTCCGTCAGGCCCATGGCCAGCTCGAGGTAGGCGCGCCACGCGTCCTGCATGCCTGTTTCCTTCCGCGGGGCGGGGGTGTGCAGGTGCCACGCTACCGGGCACCCCGTGACGCCCTGTGCGGTACGGTGCCGGGGACGGCGTGGCGAGCGGTGAGGGGGCGATGGTGGCCAGCGTGGACGAATGCCGGCAGGCGTTGCGGGATCTGGCGGCCCGGCTGGACCGCAACGCGGAGACGGTGCGGGAGAAGGTCGACTTCGACCGGACGCTGGCCTGCCGGATCACCGACCTGGAGACCGCCTTCCACGGCCGGCTCTCCGGCGGCCGCCTGGTCGACCTGGCCGACGGCGACGACCCGAAGGCCAAGATCGCGCTGAGCACCGGCAGCGACGACCTGCTCGCACTGGTCCGCGGCGAGCTCGACATCACCCGGGCGGTCACGTCCCGGCGGGTGTCGATCAAGGCCAACCCGCTCGACCTGATGAAGCTGCGCAAGCTGCTCTGAGCCAACCCGCGCGGGGCCTGACCCGGAAACGCGGGCGTCCGTCAGCGGGACGGAGTTCGTCGGCGGCCGTCAGCGGGATGGAGTTCGGCGTCGGCAGCCGTCAGCGGGATGCAGTTCGGCGTCGGCAGCCGTCAGCGGGATGCAGTTCGGCGTCGGCGGGCGTCAGGCGGACAGGCCGAGTTCGGCCAGTGCTTTCTCCGCCTCGGCCGAGCCGGGACGGATCCGCGCCGGCCGCGCCGACCAGGCGGTCGCGCAGAGCGCCGCCAGGGCGTCCAGCGCGCGCCCCGACCCGGCCAGCTCCAGCGCGTCGTCCCGCGCGGCCACCGACCAACCGCCGGCGTCCGCCGGGCCCGGGACCCGCACCACGGCCGCCGGGTCGAAGAGCCCCGCCAGGTCCATCGAGACGTACGTCGGCCTGCGGTGCGGCGGTGCGGCGAGCAGCTCGGCCGCGTCGCTCACGCCGGTGAGCACCAGCAGGCTGTCCAGCCCGGCCCGCCGGGCGCCCTCGATGTCGGTGTCCAGCCGGTCGCCGACCAGCAGCGTCCGGCCCTCGCCGGCGCGTCGGGCCGCCGTGGTGAACAGGGCCGGCTCGGGCTTGCCGACGACCACGTCGGGATCCCGGCGCAGCGCGGTGCGCAGCACGGCGACCAGGGCACCGTTGCCCGGCAGTGGTCCGCGATCGCTGGGCAGGGCCGGGTCGGTGTTGGTGGCGACCCAGGTCGCGCCGCCGCGTACGGCCACCGACGCCTCGGCCAGGTCCGCCCAGCAGACCTGCGGGCCGAACCCCTGCACCACCGCGACCGGCGACTCGTCGGCCCGGGACACCGGGGTCAGCCCGACCGCGCGCAGCTCGGCCCGCAGAGCCTCGGTGCCGACGACCAGCACCGCGGCGCCGGCGGGAAGCTTGTCGCGAAGCAACTCCGCGGCGGCCGCCGCCGAGGTGAGCACCTCCTCGGGCCGGGCGGGCACGCCCATCCCGGTGAGCAGGTCGGCCACCTCGCTGGAGCGGCGCGAGGCGTTGTTGGTCGCGTACGCCACCGAGCGGCCCTCGGCGTGCAGCCGGCCGACCGCCTCGACCGCGCCGGGGACCGGCCGGTCGATCAGGTAGATCACACCGTCCAGGTCGAAGACGACCAGGGCGTACCCGTCGACCAGCCGTCCCCCGGCGCCCGTCGTCATCGCTGGGCGGTGTCCGACTCGCCGGAGGCGGTGGGCTCGCCACCGCCGGTGGCGGCCCCGCTGTCGTCGCCGCGCGTACCGGCCGCGACGTTGTCCGCCTCGTCGTCGGTCAGCTCGTCGTCGGTCAGGTCGTCCGACGGCACCGCCGCGACCGCGGCCTGCTCGTCGTCTTCGCCTTCGTGCTCGTCCTGCTCGTCGTCCTCGTCGGCGTCGGCGTCGATCGGCTCCGTGTCGCCGGCGAGGTCGGCGTCCGGCCGGGCCGGTACCGCACCCGGGGCGCCGGGGCCGGAGGCGATCGCCTCGGCGGACTCCTCGTCCTCCTCGTCGCCCTCGATCACCACACCGTCGAGCTCCAGCAGCCGCTCGGCGGCGTCGGTCTCGTCCTCGGTGTCGACGTCGGCAGCCCGGGAGAACCACTCGCGAGCCTCGTCACGACGACCGACCGCGAGCAGCGCGTCGGCGTACGCGTACCGCAGCCGGGCCGTCCACGGCTCGGCCGTCTCGCTCGTCAGCTCGGGTACCTGGAGCATGGCCACGGCGGCGTCCTTCTGGCCCAGGTCGCCGCGCGCCCCGGCCGCTACGATCAGCAGCTCGGTCGCCACGGCCTGGTCCAGCTTCTCCCGGTCCGCGCCACGGAACAGGTCGATCGCCCGCTCGGGCCGGCCCAGCGCCCGCTCGCAGTCCGCGAGCACGGCCAGGTGGCTCTGCAACCCGCTCATCCGGTGGTACGTACGCAGCTCCGCGATCGCGGTCTGCCACTCCCCCGCGTGGTACGCGGCCAGGCCGACCGCCTCGCGGACGGCCGCGATCCGGGACGCCAGCCGACGGGCCGCCAGCGCGTGCGCCAGCGCCTCGGACGGGTCCTCGTCGATCAGCTGACCCGTCGCCACCAGGTGCCGGGCGACCGTCTCGGCGACCGGCTTCGCCAGCGAGAGCAGCTCGGCCCGGACGTCCTTGTCGAGGTCGGTCGCGACGATCTCGTCGGGCAGCGCGGGGGCCGCCGTACGCTCCCCCTCCGCCTCCGGACGCTCCCGCCGCTCGTCGCGACGCTCTCCGCCCCGGAAGCCGCCCTCACGACGGTTCCCCTGGCGTTCTCCGCCCCGGTAGCCGCCCTCGCGGTCACCGCCGCGGTAGCCGCCTGGACGGTCGCCACCCTCACGACGGTCGCCACCGCGGTAGCCGCCCTCGCGGTCACCCCCACGGAAACCACCCGGACGGTCGCCACCCTCACGACGGAACCCGCCCTCGCGGTCACCGCCACGGAAGCCACCCGGACGGTCGCCACCCTCACGACGGAAGCCACCCTCACGACGGTCGCCGCCACGGAAACCACTCTCGCGGTCACCCCCACGGAAACCACCCGGACGGTCGCCACCCTCACGACGGTTCCCCTGGCGTTCTCCGCCCCGGTAGCCGCCCTCGCGGTCACCGCCGCGGTAGCCGCCTGGACGGTCGCCACCCTCACGACGGTCGCCACCGCGGTAGCCGCCCTCGCGGTCACCCCCACGGAAACCACCCGGACGGTCGCCACCCTCACGACGGAACCCGCCCTCGCGGTCGCCACCACGGAAGCCACCCGGACGGTCACCGCCCTCACGACGGAAGCCACCCTCACGACGGAAGCCACCCTCACGACGGTCCCCGCCACGGAAGCCACCTTCGCGGTCGCCGCCACGGAAACCGCCTGGACGGTCGCCGCCCTCACGACGGTCCCCACCACGGAAGCCACCCTCGCGGTCACCGCCACGGAAGCCTTCCGGACGGTCGCCACCCTCACGGCGGAAGCCGCCCTCACGCGGCGGACCCGAACGGAAACCACCCTCACGACGGTCCCCGCCACGGAAACCACTTTCGCGGTCACCGCCACGGAAACCACCCGGACGGTCGCCACCCTCACGACGGTCCCCACCACGGAAACCACCCTCACGCTCACCGCCACGGAAGCCTCCCGGACGGTCGCCACCCTCACGGCGGAAGCCGCCCTCACGCGGCGGACCCGAACGGAAACCACCCTCACGACGGTCCCCGCCACGGAAACCACCTTCGCGGTCACCGCCACGGGAACCACCTGGACGGTCGCCACCACGGAAACCGCCTTCGCGGTCACCACCACGGAAACCACCCGGACGGTCGCCACCCTCACGACGGTCCCCGCCGCGGAAACCACCCTCGCGCTCACCGCCACGGAAGCCACCCTGGCGGTCGCCGCCCTCACGGCGGTCGCCACCACGGAAACCACCCTCACGCGGCGGACCCGAACGGAAACCACCCTCGCGACGGTCCCCACCACGGAAACCACCCTCGCGGTCACCACCACGGAAGCCACCCGGACGGTCGCCGGCGTCGCGACGGTCGCCGCCACGGTAGCCACCGGATCGCTCGTCACCGTCTCGACGGAAGCCACCTTCGCGTCGGTCGCCGCCCCGGAAACCCTCACGGTCGCTGCGGAAGCCGCCCTGGCGGTCGCCGGCGTCCCGACGAGGGGCGCCACCGCCGCGGGAATCGCTGTCACGCGGACCGGACCGGAAGCCGCCCTCTCGGCGGTCGCCACCACGGGAGTCGCCGTCGCGGCGGTTGCCGCCAGCGTATCCGCCGCGATCGCCGCCCCGGTCCTCGCGGTACGGGGGCCGGTCGTCGCGACGCGGCGCTCCCTCACGTCCACCCGAACGGTCTTCATAGCGACGGGGACGATCTCCGCCCTGCGATCCTGAACTCACAGGTACATCCTTCCTCATTGCGTCACCTACGACGCTACGCAGTCGAGGGCCGACCCGGATGGGGCGGCCCTCGACTGGAAAAGTTGTCCGGCGGTGTCCTACTCTCCCACACCCTCCCGAGTGCAGTACCATCGGCGCTGGAGGGCTTAGCTTCCGGGTTCGGAATGTAACCGGGCGT